>CANHPZ010000052.1 GCA_947462725.1 Flavobacteriales bacterium | reverse complement strand
GCAGATTTCTTGCAGGAGCTGGTGCAGGATTATGAGCGCCTACCGGCAGATTATGTGTCATATGCATTCCCTGATCAGACGCCAATTATCCGATCACACATCGGGTTGTTTGCTGAAGTGGTTTCCGTGGCGGCATTGGAAAAGGCCTCCTTTTTAACGAAAGAGACTTTTTATCACGAGCATGTTACGAATTTCATTTACGGAAATCCGCAACAATTTGATGTGCGTTTTTTGTCGCTGCCCGAATTGGTTCGCAGCAGAAATGATATACGTTTGACGGTTGATACGATTGATGATTTCGAAATGGCTTCGCAATTATTTGCCGAGCTGCAAGGAAAAGGAAATACGTTGGAGGCACTGCTTCAACTTTTGGACGAAAAACCCGATATGCTCGAGCGTATGGGTAAACTCATAAATACTTACGTGAAATGAAGAAGGAAGAAGGCATTTACATCATTGGCGAGATAGGCCAGAACCACAACGGTAGCGTTGATTTGGCTAAACTCCTGACCGAAATGGTTGCACGCAAAATCGATGAACCGCTCTTCAATTACAATTTGAAGGGAATGGATGCGGTGAAGCTTACCAAGCGTGATCTGAAATATGAACTTAGCGCTTCGCAAATGAATAAGCCATACACCAGCGCACATTCTTTCGGAGCAACATATGGTGAACATAGAGAATATCTTGAGCTAACCGACGAAGAGCACTTTGAAGTATACAAGCACGCCAAAGCCCATGGTCTTGATTTCGTTGAAACACTTTGCGCCGAAAGCTGCTTGTCTCTTCTGAAGTATTTCACTCCGGATTATCTTAAAGTAGCGAGTCGTGATCTTACCAATCTCCCATTGCTCAATGCCATGGCGGAAACGAAAATCCCAATCATTCTTTCTACCGGCATGGCGGGCAAGCAAGAGCTGGAGGAAGGATTGGAGGTGATTGCTCGTCATCACAACAACATCAGTATACTGCATTGTGTTTCGGAATATCCGACCAATCCAATGAACGTGAATCTCAACACCATTAAGTACCTTCAAAATAACTTCGGTAAATATCAAATTGGATTTTCTGATCATACCATCGGTATTTCGACAGCTATAGCGGCTGTAGCGATGGGAGCGCGTGTTATTGAAAAGCACATTACAATTGATCGTCGCATGAAGGGAACTGACCAGGCAGGTTCACTTGGACCTGACGGCGTGATGCGCATGGTACGCGACATTCGAATGCTCGAAATGTCTATGGGTGTGGAGGACATTTTCATTGAAGACAGTACACAAAGCGCAAGGCTCAAGCTGGAGCGTTCAATCGCTGCAAAACGCGCTATTGGCAAGGGAGAAATCATTACTGAAGCAGACATTCACATGCTTTCGCCGGGTGATGGATTTAAATGGCGCGATCGTGATCAAGTCGTTGGAAAGGCTGCTGTTGCAGATATTCCGATGGACGAAATTATTTACCCAACCTTGCTTGCTTAATGCTTCCAAAACTTGTCATAACAGATATTGATGGGGTATGGACCGACGGTGGTATGTACTATGACCAACAAGGAAACGAGTGGAAGAAATTCAATACCTCTGATAGTGCTGGTGTGCTCTTCTTGCGCCTACTTAATATTCCATTGGTAATCATGACCGGGGAGGACACCGCAATGGTACAACGCAGGGCCGAGAAGTTGCGCATTGAACACGTGTATCAGGGAGTTAGAGACAAGTTGACTGTGGCGCAAAATCTTTGTGCCGAGATGAATATCGACTTACAAGACGTGGCATTTATGGGTGACGATTTGGGTGATATGCCTTTATTGCGTAAGGTCGGCTACTCGGCTTGTCCTTCCAATTCGCCCGACTATGTAAAATCTATTACACACCTTACAACCAATAAGGCTGGTGGTGATGGTGCGTTTCGCGAATTTGTGGAGCACATTTTAAAAAGCAATCACCGGTTGGATGAAATTCTTGAGCAGCACGAGCGCTCGTTGTATTGCAGTTGATCCGTCTTAATATGTTCTAGGTCATGGATGGGAAGCTTCCATTCGAATCGTGACGGATGCCTTCCAGTCCTCCCCTCAACGTTATGATGTTTTTATATCCAAGTTCGGCCAATAGCAATGCTGCCTGATAGCTCCGTATTCCCGAGGCGCAATAGAGGAGCATAGTTGTTTGGTCTGCTGGTGATGCTGAATGCATCATCAATTCGTTGAGCGGAATGCACCTTCCTCCTAAATGAAATGCATCATGTTCGTGATGCTCGCGCACATCGATTACTTCGAACTGCGGTTCTTTCATCAGTGCCGTGAATGCGGCAAAATCAATTTCGTTGATGAAATCATGGTATCGAATCGCATGCGCGGCTTCCGGTTGGAGCTTCAGCTGAAAGGAATGAAACGTATAGTTTTTCAAGTCGGCCTGCAGCAAGCGTCCGTCAAGTGTTGATTTCCGAAAGGCAAGCCATTGCATGGCCTCCGAGGCCATGATACTACCAATAATTCCTGCAGATGCACCCCAAACACCAAGCGTTTCACAATTACCAATGTTGCCGTTCAAGGAGGATTGCGGATAAACATCGCTATATCCTATTCCTGCTGTTCCATGAAATAGTGCTACCTGCCCTTCAAACCGCGATACTGCGCCGAAAATCAATGGACGTCCATTTCTTCGGCAAGCATCGTCAATCCTGTATTTGGAGGAAATGTGATCACAACAGTCAATGACAAGATCGTGATTGCGACAAAGCTCATCGGCGTTCCCTTGATCAAAAGCAATGGGCAAGGCTTGTATATTAACGTGGGAGTTCAGGTGCCGAAGCTTGTTGGCCATAATCGATACTTTGGGCTGGCCCAAGTCCTGTTCCGCAAAAAGCACCTGACGCGGCAAGTTGCTTAGCTCAATGATGTCATCATCCATCAGAGTAATGTTGCCTACACCAGCCGCTGCCAGATACTGAGCAACAGGATTTCCAAGACCGCCCGCTCCAATGATAAGCACGCGGCTTCTCTTCAGGTTTTCCTGTTCCTTCGATGAGAAATTAGGCAATAAGAGGTGCCGCGAGTAGCGTTGTGTTTCTGTTGGTGTAATGTCCATCGTGTTCATCCAAGGCATGCGAAATTAGGTGCTAATGGAAGCGATGGCTCCGATCGTCGACAGTTCGAGTTCATAGGTTGCAAACTTAAAGGGCTGAGCATTAGGTGTTAGAGGGCGTCTCGACAGGGGTGGGTAAGGGGTAAAAAAAAAACTTGGCATTCACACAAAAAAACATACTTTTGGCCACGTTTAAAACCAATTAATACCTATTTAAAATGTCAGACGTAGCAAAGAAAGTGACCGCCATCATCGTTGACAAACTCGGCGTTGAAGAAGCAGAAGTAACCCGTGAAGCGAGCTTCACTAACGACCTCGGTGCGGACTCTTTGGATACCGTGGAGCTTATCATGGAATTCGAAAAAGAATTTAACATTGCGATACCAGACGACCAGGCTGAAAAGATTGCCACTGTTGGTCAGGCTATCGACTATATCGAAGGCAACGCGAAGTAATTCACGTTTAAATTTTTACAGTTATGCAGCTCAAGAGGGTAGTTATCACAGGCCTTGGAGCGCTGACGCCTCTAGGTAATAATCTCAATGATTATTGGCAGGGGCTAATCAATGGGGTGAGCGGGGCCAACCTGATCACCCGTTTTGATGCGTCCAAATTCAAGACTCGCTTCGCGTGCGAATTGAAAAACTTCAACATCGATGACCACATCGATCGGAAGGAAGCCCGTCGCATGGATCCCTATACGCACTACGCTCTCGTAGTAGTAAAGGAAGCTCTTCACGATTCCGGTCTTGATTTGGAGAAAATCAATAAGGATCGTGTAGGGGTAATTTGGGGCTCAGGTATCGGCGGTTTACTTACCTTTCAAGAAGAGTGTGTAGCTTATGGTCGTGGTGATGGTACACCACGTTTTAATCCGTTCTTCATTCCAAAAATGATTGCTGATATCGCCTCTGGTCATATCTCAATCAACTACGGATTCCGTGGTCCCAACTTCACCACAACTTCGGCTTGTGCTTCTTCGAACAACGCTATGATTGACGCATTCAACTATATCCGCTTGGGTAAGTCTGATATGATCGTTACCGGTGGATCGGAAGCGGCAGTAACTGAAGCCGGTGTTGGCGGATTTAACGCTTGTAAAGCTCTTTCTGAGAATAATGAAAACTATCAAACAGCATCACGTCCGTTCGATGTAACACGCGATGGATTTGTGTTGGGTGAAGGTGCCGGTTGTTTGATTTTGGAAGAGTATGAGCATGCAAAAGCTCGTGGTGCCAAAATATATTGTGAGGTAATGGGCGGCGGTCTCAGTGCCGATGCCTACCACATTACAGCTCCTCATCCGGAAGGAATCGGAGCCAAGCTGGTGATGCGTCATGCTTTAGAAGACGCCGGCCTCTCAACCACAGATATTGATTACATCAATGTGCACGGCACATCTACTCCTCTTGGCGATGTGCAGGAAGCCAAAGCGATTCAAAGCGTTTTTGGTGAGCATGCCTACAACTTGAATATTTCAAGTACAAAATCGATGACGGGTCACTTACTGGGAGCCGCCGGAGCTGTTGAAGCCATTGCATCAATTATGGCCATCAAACATGGAATCATTCCACCGACAATCAACTTCAGCAATCCTGATCCTGAGCTTGATCCGAAACTCAATTTCACATTTAATAAAGCACAAACCCGCACGGTCAACACAGTCATGACCAATACGTTCGGATTTGGAGGTCACAATACCTCAGCGATCTTTAGGAAGTTGGAATGAGTTGGTTCAGTTCGCTATTCAAGCGCAAAAAAGATGTAAACCAAGAAATACAGGCCTTCGTAAAGAGGGCCTTTGGTTTTTCTCCGTCAGATACTTCTGCATACGAACAAGCATTTCGACATAGTTCGGCAGCAACTAAGATTCGTCCGGGATTAAAAAACAGCAACGAACGTCTTGAGTTTTTAGGCGATGCCATCATTGATTCCGTTGTGGCGCACTATCTCTATACGAAGTATCCCTTACTGCCGGAAGGTGAACTCACCAAGATGAAGAGTAAGGTTGTCCGACGCGAAAACCTTAACATGATCGGATATACGTTGAAAATTCATGAGGTACTTCACCTCAATCTCGGCCGCCAGGATATGCACGATTCCATCGTAGGCAATGCGCTGGAAGCTGTTGTTGGCGCGCTGTATTTGGATAGAGGCTTCAATACTACCCGTGATATTGTGTTGAAACTGCTTAAGCAACATGGTATTGATACACGCGTACACGACGATGTGGATTATAAAAGTAAACTGCACGAGTGGTGTCAGAAAAATAAGCACACATTGTATTTTAAAGTACTAACTCATCGCAACGAGGGCGGTTCGAGTTATTACAAGGTGGGCATCTATATCGATGATGAGGAATACGGAGTAGGTGAAGGCGGTGCAAAAAAATCAGCCGAACAAAAGGCAGCCCGAAAAGCTTGCGATAGACTCTTCGAGCCGAAGTAGTGCATGTGTTAATCAGCATTTTCTTAAACATTCAAGTGGTTGCTGCCTTAGCCAACTGCTGATTTCTTTCAATCCTCGGTCAAAATAATTCTCCACCTATCTCTGCTGAACCCATTAACTTTCGGCGGTAATTCTATCCCTATGTACACTTCATTTAAAGAACATCTTACTGCCGAACTGAAGGCCATTCAGGAGGCAGGATTGTATAAGCGCGAACGCATCATTACTACACCGCAAGGTGCGGTTATCAAAACATCAGACGGCAACGAAGTGCTGAATTTTTGCGCCAATAATTACCTCGGACTTTCATCACATCCTGCGGTATTGGAAGCTTCGAAGCGTGCAATTGACACGCATGGTTTCGGCATGAGCAGCGTGCGATTCATTTGCGGAACACAAGACATACACAAAGAGCTTGAGCACAAAATTGCCGAGTTTCTGCACACGGAAGATACGATTTTGTATGCGGCAGCATTCGATGCCAATGGTGGTGTTTTCGAGCCATTGCTTGGAGAGCAGGATGCCATCATCAGTGATGCGCTCAATCACGCATCGATCATAGATGGTGTGCGTCTTTGTAAGGCTATGCGTTACCGCTACAACAACAACGATATGACAGATCTTGAAACGCAATTGCAAGCTGCGGTGGCAGCAGGCGCACGATTCAAGCTCATCGTTACCGATGGTGTTTTCTCGATGGATGGTTACGTGGCGCAACTCGATAAGATTTGCGATCTCGCTGATAAGTATGATGCTATGGTGATGGTAGATGAATGCCACGCCACGGGTTTCATTGGCAAAACCGGACGCGGTACCATTGAATTAAAGAATGTGCTTGGTCGCGTCGACATTATTACGGGCACATTAGGAAAGGCGCTTGGCGGCGCAATGGGTGGTTTTACAACCGGTCGTAAAGAAATTATTGAATTACTACGTCAACGCTCACGCCCATATCTATTCTCGAATTCTTTGGCGCCAAGTATCGTTGGAGCAAGCATTGCCGTATTTGACATGCTCAGTAAAACTACTGAATTGCGTGATAAGTTGGAACACAACATTGCGCAGTTCAAGCAAGGTATTAAGGCAGCCGGCTTCGATATTAAGGATGGTGATTCAGCCATTGTGCCGGTAATGTTGTATGACGCGAAACTCTCTCAGGATTTTGCCGATAGGTTGTTGCAAGAAGGGATTTACGTGATTGGGTTTTTCTTTCCCGTAGTGCCAAAGGAGCAAGCGCGTATTCGCGTGCAGCTTTCAGCAGCGCATGATTCGGAGCACATAGAGAAGGCTATTGCTGCGTTCACGAAGGTGGGCAAAGAACTCGGTGTATTGAAATAAGCATTACCATGAGTGCAGTGCGATTGCCCGATCGAGAGAGAGACACCATACATATTATAGGTCAGGGACTGGCCGGCAGCATGCTTGCCTTGTTGCTGATGGAGGCTGATTATAAGGTGCATGTCCACGATGATGAATATCAAACATCATCAAGCGTAGTGGCGGCTGGCATGTGGAATCCGTTGTCTTTTGTCAACCTGAAGTTAAGTTGGATGGGGCATGAAATGGTTTCAAGTTTAGAAGCCATCTATCCAAGATTTGAAAAATTACTCGGCGCATCCTTTTTTCATCCGATGCCCCTTGCCCGAATTTTCCCTGATGCAGGCTCAACTAATCTTTGGGAAGAGCGCTGCGATAATCCTTCGTTGAAGCCATTCATGTCGGATGATTCAATTTCGGACATCGATAGTAATTTTCTGCAACCGCATGGACACGGTGTGGTGCAGCATTGTGGTTGGCTGGATATACCTACTTTTTTATACGCAGCGCGAAAGTATTTTGAAGCGCACACATGCTACTCTGCGCATGCTGTATCGATTGGCGAACAGCAACACTGGCTCGACCAAGGAGATTGGGTAATTCAGTGCACGGGATGGAAAAAACTGAGCGATGATTTCGGCGTCGATTTGCCTTTGATTGCCAACAAAGGGCAGGTTTACACATTGGAAATCCCGGGCCTGGACGAACGCTACATGAGCAATTTCGGTAGGTTTACCATACCACTTGGTAATAATCTATTCAGAGTAGGCTCCACATACGAGCACCGCCCGCTCGATCCGTTGCCTTCGCCTGCAGCGCAGCAAATATTGGAAGATGTATTGCAAACAGTCAAACATCCTTACGACGTAAGAGAATTAAAGGCAGGATATCGACCCACAACCATTGATCGCTTTCCGATCGTCGGCTTGAATCAGCGGCACGAACGTTTGGGTATTTTCACGGGCTTTGGTTCCCGAGGTGTTATTGCGGTGCCTTGGTGTGCATCGCATTTTGTTGAACACTTAACACAAGGATCTCCGCTTTTGCCGGAGGTCAACTGGCAACGATTTCAGTGGCGTAAAAAAATGGGTTAAGCTTTTGGGCCTTTGGCTGCGGCACCGCCCTTCAACCCTGCAATGTCACGATCAAAGAAATAAAGCGCTCCTTTGTCTGTGCCAATCAGGTTGAGTTGGTCAAGGATATGATGGGCTAGCGTTTCTTCTTCGATTTGTTCGCTCACATACCATTGCATGAAGTTGTGTGTGGTATAATCTTTCTCTTTGAGGCAAACATCCACCACATTGTTGATTGCTGCGCTTACGCTATTTTCATGATTGAGTAAAAGCGTGAAAACATTGTGCAGGCTTTTGAACTGGCTTGCGGGCTGACTGATGCTAGGAATAACGGCTTTTCCGCCTCTATCATTCACAAACTTGATGAGCTTCAGCATGTGCATACGTTCTTCATCGCTGTGAGCATAGAGAAATACGCTCGCTCCCGGAAATCCGCTTATTTCTGCCCATGATGCCATGGCTAAATAGGCTTGAGAACTTTCTGCTTCTACTTTGATTTGATCGTTGAGGGCTTTTTCTACTTTTTTGTTGAGCATGACAGCAATGTTTTTGTGCGTCCAAATGTATACAGGAATAGCGCGAACATCTGGCATGTCAGGCCCATCAAAATGCGTTGTTTGACTAGTATTCCATCAACAATCAGCCGTTCATTATCGGCGAGTTATAACTGCTCAAACACTGAGCGCAAGGATAGCTTTGGAAGTTGATGTTGAAACAAAGCCCCATAGGAATTGTCGCGTTAGTGTTAGTGTTTGTGATGATGGCCATGCCGCGCATGGTGATTGCTCAAACCATACCTGACGACAATACTGTAGCGATGATTCGCGCCAACTATTTATATCAGTTTGCCAACAACAACGATTGGCCTGCAGAATGGAAAAAGGGGCGCTTTGTGGTGGGCGTTGTTGGCAATCCGGATGTGCTGGAAATCATGGCATCGAAATATGCCACTAAGCCTATTGGAAGTCAATCTATGAATGTTATCGGGGTCAATGAGCTACAAACAACTCCGCAGGTGCATGTCGTTTTTATTGATCGCTCCAAGAAATCGGAGATAGCCAAATACGTGAGGGAATACAAAGGCAAGAGCACCCTTATTGTAGCGAATTGGGAGGGAGCCTTGGCTCAAGGAGCGCACATTAATTTTCTTTCAATAGAAGGTTCAATCCGATTCGAGTTGAACAAAACAGCGATGACCGAGGCGCTCATTACCCCGGGAGTAAAAATCTTACAATGGGCTATACAATGAAGATGATAGGTTACATAGCCATGTGCTTGCTGAGTCTTATTCCTGCTGTGCTTCTTGCGCAGGGCATGCCCATTACCAATGAGGCAGCTCGTTTGTGTAAGCAAAAAATGTACGTCGATGCGCTGGCAAAGGCCGATGAGGCCGCAGGTTCTAAGGAAGAGAGGAATGACGCATACACGTGGTATGTCAATGGTTTCGTGCATAAGGAGATTTACAAAGAGCGCGAGGTTGGTGTTCGTCAAAGCCAGCACCGTGTCAACGCAGAAGCATCATTCATGCAAGCATTAAAGCAATCGAATGCGGCTAAGTATGATTCCATGATCAAGTTTGCATTGAAATACCTGGCTTCAACGTATTACAACGATGCGCTCCAATGCAGTCAAACCATTACATCCAAAAATGAAAAGGAAGCCCGCATACTGTTTGATGATTTCAAGCGTGTAATGATTGTGGCTGAACCGACCACCGACTTTAAAATTTACGAAAAGGAATTTACAAAATCGATTGGTCAGCGCTACTTCAGTCTATGGCAAATGGACACAAAGAATATCGAGTTGCGAGAACTTGCTGCCTCACAGTATGAGTCGATTGTGCTTATGGATACTTCAGACAGTGATGCATACTATAATCTCGCAGTGATATACTACAATCAGGCGGTGTTTATGTACCGCAAACTGGGACCAGATATGGATATGTTTGATTCGATTACACTGCAGGAGGAGGCTTCTAAACTGATACGAACAAAGTCACTTCCCTACATGGAGCGCGCTTATGAGCTTGCGCCGGAAAAAGGAGAAATAGTGCGAGGTATTATGATGATGCACCGAGCGCTCGACCATGAGAAGGATGTTGAATATTTCAAGAAGGAAATCGAACGATTGATTAACGAGGGCAAGATTAAATCAGATCAACACAAACCCTAGTGAAATTCAGATTCACCATATCGGCTAAGCTGACACTGGGATTCAGTGTTTTCGCTGCCGTAGTCATTTTTGTTTTTTATCTAACTGGCAACACGCTATCGGAAAGCCGTGAAATCAATCGGCGCATCAACACCATTTATGCGCCATCAGTAAAGCTGTTGGAAGAGCTCGATAATCACCTGGTGAAGGCTCAGCAGCTCATGAAGCAATGGGCGTATGTGCAGCGCCGCGACGATGATTTGGAACGCATTGAGGCGATGACTTTGTGCACGCAAACCATACCCAATCAGCTTGCGCGCATTGACACTGTGTCGGGCTATTGGACGCCGGAACAACAGCTCGCTAAGAATCGGTTGTTCCATGAGGTGAGTCAATTGCTCATGGCTTATGAAGATGTGCGTAGTTTTTTGCCCACGTTCAACAGTTATGAGGACCCAATAGGTCAAATGAGCGCAGATTCTTATTTCATTGAAGGTGGCCATGTGCCCGAGGCTCTCAATCATGCGCGTGATGAGCTGCGCAGTCTCACCGGCGATCAGCGCGCTATAATGACAACGGAAATCGAGCGCATGAATGCATCGTTCAGTAAGCTCGGTGAGTTGCTTCTCTATTTTACCGTGATAGTTCTTTTGGTGGGAATTATTTCAGCCATACTTACATCACAAGCGATAGTAAGACCGGTAAACTCACTCCGCACGAAGCTTACCAACCTCGCTCGCGGTATTTATTCAGTGCACGCCACGCGCGCGGGTAATGATGAAATTGGAGATATGGCGCAAGCTGTGGAGCGACTCATCATCAGCTTTGAGCGTACCAAGGAGTTTTCGCTCAATGTTGGGGCAGGCAATTTTGATATGCAATTCGAGCCACTTTCTGAACATGATGAATTGGGTAAAGCGCTATTGCGAATGCGCGACGACTTGGCTTCGTATCGCCATGAGATGGAGGAGAAGGTTACACAGCAAACCAGTGAGATTCGGGATCAGAAGGAGCGTGTTACAGAACTTTATTCTGATTTGCAGGCGAGCATCGATTACGCGCAGCGATTGCAATCGACCATCCTGCCAAGTGCAGAAGCTATTCGTGAGGTGTTTCCTGATCACTTTGTTTTCTATCGTCCTAAGGCCACTGTAAGCGGCGATTTTTATTGGTTTGCACACAAAGGCAAAAAACGCATGGTGGCTGCAGCTGATTGCACCGGACATGGTGTTCCTGGAGCATTCATGAGTTTGGTGGGTCACAATGCACTCAATCAAGCAACCAAAGTGTACAATAAGCCTTCGCAGGTGCTCAACACGGTGAATCGATTGTCGGCGCAAGCATTACGAGCGAATGAAAATCACCTCGTAAAGGATGGGATGGATATCGCCCTGTGCAGCATCGATATGGAGTCGCTGGAAATGGAGTTCAGTGGAGCGCAGAACCCGGCTTATATCGTGCGCAATGCAGAGCTGATTGAACTTGATGGTGATGCCTTCAGCATTGGATCATACGTGAATGGTGAACGCGAATTTTCACCCAAGAACTTTACGTTGCAAACGGGAGATTGTATCTACCTATTCAGTGACGGTTATGCTGATCAATTTGGTGGACCTGCAGGGAAGAAATTCATGCGGAAGCAATTCAGGCAATTGCTCACCGAGATTCAGACACTTACCATGAGTGAGCAGCAATCACGCATAGCCGATCGTTTTGATGCATGGCGCGGAGATGGCGAACAAGTCGACGATGTGCTCGTGATTGGGATTCGCGTGTAAGCGTTAAGCGAATTTGCGGCTCACATCTACCAGGAATTTTCTCAGCAATGTTTTTCTGCCAATCAGCACTTGAAATTTCATGTCGCGGCGATTCGTAAGCGATACGCTGCTCTTGATATTTTTTCGACCGATACGAATCGTAGTCTTGATACAGTATCTACGCTCTTTTTCACCGAATGAACTTTTGAATTCCTTCATAAAGTACTTCGTGAAATAATAGGTTCGGGGTCCGTGGCCATCGAGGTTGAATACAGCCAGAAGTTGTTTGCCGGTTGGTGTATCCACTTCTTCGAATCGGTCGCAATGAAGAACAGTTCGAAATGCTCCTGTATCAACCTTGGCATCCACATGCAGGGTGTCGAGGTCGGGAAAGTCCACGCGCACGTGTCTTCCAATCACTTTCAATTTGCCTGTTGATGTGTCCAAGCAGTGTTGAATTAATTACCGCTGAGTAGTTTTTTTACCATTTCAGAAATGGCTTTGCCATCCGCTTTACCGGCAAGACTTTTAGAAGCCGCACCCATCACTTTGCCAAGGTCGCCCGGGCCGGCAGCTCCTACCGAGGCAATGATGGATTTGATTTCTTCTTCCAGTTTTTCACCGGAAAGTTGTTCAGGTAAATAGGCAGAAATCACATTTGCTTGCTTTGTTTCCTCTTCTATTAAATCTTCACGGCCTTGCGTTTTGTAGATATCAATCGACTCCATGCGTTGTTTGTAGAGCTTGTTCAAAATGGCAATGCCGCGAGCATCATCGACTTCACCGCTTCCATCTTTAGTCATTTCCAAAAGGAGTTTGCTTTTGATGTCGCGTAGTGCCATGAGCTTGTCTTTTTCGCCGGCTTTCATGGCGTCTTTGATGTCGTTGTTAATGCGCTCTGTGAGATTCATAACGATGAATGGATTTATAGCTTCAAAATTAAGCAGCATTTGTCATGATTCACCCATCGCATTTCAGCGCACGTCTGATGATTGTCACGGACCATTGTCAAGCTTCCTAAGACCTTTCGGGTAACAACATTGATTCATTTCAGAATGGAAGCAACAGAATCTCCCGTCGATCAGCTGATCACTCACGCTGAAGACTATCTCAAAACGCGTCAGCAACTTACGCAGCATGTAATTACCGAAAAGGTTGTGGTGTTGACCTCAACGTTGGTAACGGCTTATTTGCTTTTTGTGTTCTTCGCCTTTGCGGCGTTGTTTGCTAGTTTAGGGTTGGCCATGTGGATTTCTAATCGCATGCAAGATTCGTTTGCGGGTTATTGGATTGTGGCTAGCGGCTATTTGATTCTGGGAATTATTATGGTTTTGTTGCGTAACGTGGCGTTGAAAAACCCGTTCATGAATGCAATGGTGCGTAGCATATACAATGAAAAAAACAATGACTAGAATTACAAACCTTACAGAGTTGCATGCGGAAATAGCCCGCCTGCGGGTAGTGGCAGACGAACAAGAGGAATTGATTCGACGCGATACTGTTGCCATACGCGAGCAGCTCAAGCCCATGAATTTATTGATGAATACAATAAGCTCACTAACCGGTGTTCAGTTGTCGAAATCTACTTTTGTAAACAACGGTTTCGTTTTCGGACTCTCGCTGATG
>CANHPZ010000051.1 GCA_947462725.1 Flavobacteriales bacterium | reverse complement strand
GGCAATGCGATGGTGAAGTATTGGAAAGTAACATCCTTCAATACTGACGCATCATAAAGTGCCGCCACATCGATACCACGTTCATCCGGACTATCGGCGTGAACGATGTGATAATTCTCTTTTTTTGCGGAAACTTGAAGCGCAGGCTCTTTTACTAAATCCTGCAGCACTGAATTGTTCTCTATCTCGCACAGTCCGATGAAAACCGGCAAGTCGCCAGGTAACATATCCATGACTTCGGAGATGCGGTTCAACTTATCATGATAACGCGCCGCATTCCATTGAAGCTTGCCATTTGGTGTAAAGTCTTCATCCATTTTCAACGGATCATCAATCGTATCAAAAAGATTCTCGACATTATAAAAGGCCACCACGGCTGTAGCCGATTTTGAACCTACCGCTTTTTGTCCTGTGGTGCATGAGTTCATCACTACCAAAGTGAATATGACCATAACCGCTTCTAACCTCGCAAAATTCATATAAAGTAATTTCAGCAAAGATGCGCTGAAATGGGACTTCCGCCCAAAATGTAACCTTATGCTTTCTACTATCGTACTAGGACAAAACTGTAAAACGATGAATTTAAAAAAACTCTCTACCATTCTTTTAGGAATGGTCACGTTCGGCGGAGCAGTGATGGCCCAAGGCCCACCTCAATCGAAAACAATTCATCTAAACGCCATGATGCAAATGACCGCTGAGGGTCAATCGAGTTATCGACTGACGCTTATACCGGCAGCAGATGAACACTACAAAGGAACCATTTATGATGCCTTGGAAAATTTGAAAGTCGAAGGACGTTACGTGCAACGTAACGGCCTTTATATAGAGGATGGTCATTTCAAATATTTCTTCCCTAATGGTCAAATTGAAAGCGAGGGTGAATACCAAGCCGGAGTAAAAGTTGGTCATTGGAAGCGATTCGACTTTCAGGGCAAACAAAAACAGGATCGTTATTACCCACCATCGAGTGCAAGTGCTCGCCGCCAATCGATGAACATCGACATATCAACCGACAATTAAACTTCATGCTTGATCTGCCTACTTTTGGCAGACCATGATAGACAAGTATACCTGCCGAACCTATCTTTCGTTAGCACTGACTATGTCGGTGCTTTCGGCGTTGGTATCGTGCAGTGCTAGTTCGGAAGAAAAATCGAATACTGTTTTCTATTACAACGAAAGCAACGGCATTACATCGCTCGACCCGGCATTCTCGCGCGACATTGAAGCGATGTGGGTGACCAACCAATTATTCGATGGCCTGGTTGAGCTCGACAGTGCTATGCAAGTGATACCCTGCATTGCTGAGCGCTGGGAGATTTCTCCGGATGGATTGCGCTACTTGTTTCATCTGCGCGATAGCGTGTACTTCCATCCCAGCCCGCTTTTTTCCGACTCATCACATCGCAGAGTAACTGCACACGATTTCGTTTACAGCTTCAATCGTTTGCTAGATCCTGATATAGCCTCACCTGCCACATGGATATTCAGCAGCATCGATCGCAACGCCTCGGGCGGATTCATAGCGCATGATGATAGAACCCTCGAAATCATTTTGCGTGAACCCTTTCAACCCTTCCTCGGCATGCTATCCATGCAGTATTGCAATGTCGTGCCGCATGAAGTTGTAGAGCACTACGGCCCGGATTTTCGCGAGCACCCAATAGGCAGCGGTCCATTCAAATTTGCATTCTGGTATGAGCAAGTAGCGTTGGTATTTCATAAACACGAAAACTACTGGATGAAGGATGCCCAGGGCCAGCATCTACCCTATCTCGATGCGGTGAAGATTGATTTTGTGAAAGACATGACAGTGGAATTTCAAGGATTGCTGCAAGGCAAGTACGACTTCATGAGCGGCATTCACAGTGCATTCAAGGATGAGCTGTTGGATCAGGATGGCAATCTTGCCGAAGCATACCGCAATCAAATTCGCTTTCAGCGTACGCCATTTATCAAAACTGACTATCTCGGTATTCAAATGGATCCTACTGCCGAAATCAATCGCAACTCACCACTCATGGATGTGCGCATTCGTCAAGCTATATCATACGCCATCAACAAAAGTGAGATGGTCAAGTACCTGCGCAACAACACGGTATTTGCCGCCGACGCCGGCTTTGTTCCACCCATGTTAAATCAAGGCAACACAAACGAGTTCTACACTTATAATCCGCAAAAGGCTGCGCAACTGCTTTCAGAGGCAGGATATCCCAATGGGCAAGGGCTTCCTGAAATTACTATTTCAACAACCGGCGACTATACCGATCTTATAGAGTACATCCAGCATGAGTTGGAAAAAGTCGGGATCAAAATTCAAGTCAACGTGCTGCAAGGACCTGCCCTGCGCGAGCAATCGGCCAAAGCGCAACTTGCTGTTTTTCGCAAGTCGTGGCTAGCCGATTATGCCGATGCTGAAAATTTTCTGGCTGTGTTCTACTCACCTAACTTTTGTCCGAGCGGACCGAACTACACGCATTTCAAGAACGACAGATACGATGAACTATATCGCAAATGCCGCACAGAAACGAACGACAGCTTGCGCACTTCCATCATCGCTGAGATGAATGATTTGCTGATGCAAGAAGCTCCGGTGATTCCGCTCTATTACGATCAAGTATCTCACTTCGTGCGTAACAATGTGCATGGCCTTCAAACCAATCCTGTGAACATGCTAGATTTGCGGCCTGTTCGCAAAGACTGAACTTTCACAATCCTTCCTATGGCACTCAAAATCGACATGCATACGCACATCATGCCCAAGCATGTTCCTGATTGGTCGAGCAAATTCGGCTACGGCACCTTTATACATCTCGACCACCATCGGCCTGGATATGCCCGCATGATGCAAGGCGATAAATTCTTTCGGGAAATTGAATCCAACTGTTGGGACGAAGTGGTTCGGATCGATGATTATGCGCAATACGACACGCAAGTGCAAGTTGTTTGTACCATACCCGTGCTGTTTGCTTATTGGGCGCAGCCGGCGGATGGACTCACGGTAGCGAAATTTTTAAACGATCACATCGCCGATGTTGTAGCACGCTATCCCAAAAATTATGTGGGCCTAGGGACGATACCCATGCAGGATGTTGATTTGGCCATCGAAGAGTTGGAGCGCTGCAAATCGATTGGAATGAAAGGCATTCAAATTGGCAGCAACGTCAATCAAAAAAACTTGAGCGAATCCCAATTCGAACCGTTGTGGCAAGCTATCCAACAGTTGGATATGGCCGTGCTGGTGCATCCCTGGGAGATGATGGGTCAAGATGAAATGAAAAAATACTGGTTACCTTGGTTAGTAGGCATGCCTGCCGAAACAGCCAGAGCCATGTGTTCTCTGATATTCTCAGGCGTGATGGAACGATATCCGCGCATTCGATTCAACTTTGCTCATGCCGGAGGTTCTTTTCTTCCGACGCTTGGACGTATCGAACACGGATTCAACTGCAGACCTGATCTAGTGGCTATTGATAATCCGATAAATCCGCGTGATTACGTGGGGAAATTTTGGATTGATAGCGCAACGCATGACGACAAGTTGTTGCGCTATGTCTTGGAAATGCAGGGTTCGAAGAAAATCACATTGGGCACCGACTACCCCTTCCCATTAGGGGATTTGGAAGTTGGCAAATTCATCACTGAAATGGGCTTACCCAATGAAGTAGTTGAAGACATTTTCTGCAACGCCACTTTGGATTGGCTGAAACTGGATGCTCGCGATTTTATCTAATTTATTTTTTTTCCTGTTGCGCAACAAATAGAATACGCTGATCCGTGTTGCGCGCATACACGTCATAGCGCTGTCCGCTTTGTTTGCGCACCGCGTTGGCATTGATAACCATCACTGGAATAGACGCCACAGTGTCTATTTTAAAACCAAGAATCTCGGTACGCTGCCAAGCATTGTCAGCAGCCTCCTGTTCTAAAACACTCTCGCCAATTTTCGTTAGCAATGAATCCGGGAAAAACAATTCATCCACCACAACTCGAATGGAATCCAAACCTTGATTAGGATTCCATTTGAAGAAAGCAGATGCGTTGTCGATGCATTTATCAGCAACTTGCAATTCGGCATCTGCATAGGTAGCCATTATCAATTTCCCGCGCACATTCACCTGCACTCGAATATAGCATTTCTCCTCCCTTTCCTTCGCTGGCAAAGCATTATAAAAAGCCAATGCACTCACTGATGTAATATCACTTTCAGAAAATTCTCTGGAAATATTAGCATCACCAAATTGCACCTCATAGACTCTTCCTGTGCTTTCATCCAACACAGCAACATCAGCACTTTTTGAGCCGAGCACAGTGGCTGCGGTATCGGCAGCCTGCTGAAGTTCAGTTGTAGCGCAGGACTGCAACAACAACAAGAGGGACAGCCAAACGATCAGAACGAATTGCTTTATGCGACTATTCCTATTTTTCATTTACCACGTGAAATTTCCATTGAATACTTTTTCATTACCAACTGCGTCGATTACCTTAAGTTCAAACTTATGGCTTCCCGCAGCGATATATTTTGGGTCGAAGTAATACGTAAGACGACTATTCTTTGCGTCATATTCCATCAATGCCCACTTGCCATCGATTCTTGGGATAATTTGATCTATACCGGAAAGCCCATCAGAGATACGCATATTGAAACTCTTTCTCCCCTTCATGGAAGCTGCAAAATCAACGGAAGAAATTGCAGGAGCAATCGTATCTATCATGATTCCAAAATGACCGAGATACATAGGTTCCGTTGTAATCCAACCATTCTCCCATTCACCACCTTCACTAATGATTTTATCCTTGTCGGGATCCCATCGCACAATTACGGCCTTGCGCTCCTTTCCCGGCTTTACCAATGCTGCGTTCAAAGCCAGTGTATAGGCATTGTGCACAGGTTCGTAGGGCGAAGCAATGGTGTAAGTAGAGCCAACTACACCGGTTAGTTTTTTCGAAGCACTGATGGTGAGGTCCAAATCTTCGTAAAGGGTATAGGCTTTCATTTGCAATCGCACTTGATCTGTTTGGATGGAATTGTCTTGCTCCCAATTCCAGCTGGCCAGCGCATTCTTGGCAGGAGGCACCTTACCACCTGCATCAGGCAAAGCCTGTACAGCAAATTTCACTCGACTTTCGTTGCCCATGATATCCACGATGCGGTATTCGCAGTTGTGTTGTTTACCATCGCGAAAGCTTACAATTCCATCATTCACCAAGTTATCGTAGATATCCAGCGGGTTTCCGGGCAAGCGGTATGAGCCATGAATAGAACTGCGCTCCTTTTTGAAACGCTCATAAATAGTATGGGCATTCATGGCACGATTGGTCGTGAAGTCGAGTCGATCCATGCGCTGGCCATACACTTGAAGCCCATCCACAAAAAACTCAATACGATAGACACCACAGCGATTGGCATTGCCATCGAGCATGTCTGTTGTGGTAATTGCAAAACCAAAGTCACCATAAACCTTAGGCAACACTGTTGATTTCAAGCCTGCACCGCGAGTCTCTAATGCAACCGGCGCATGACCGCCATTTACCCAAGAGCTATCCGACATCGGAACTACCCAAACGTTGCTGATACTTGGTGGGATTTTATCCTTCACCACCAAACCAAAAAGTAAGGGATTTATAACCTTCTCTGTTGCCGTTTCTCTAATTTCAAAATGCAAATGTGGTCCTCCGCTTCCGCCCGAATTACCTGACAATCCCACAAGTTCGCCTTTGGCAACTGGCAGCGCATTCCTATCAGGAACCAAATCCACGCTAAATGATTGCAGGTCATATTGATTCGCCTTCAGATATTGATCGATTTTAGGTGCGTAGCTCTGCAAGTGACCATACACCGTCGTATACCCGTTGGGGTGATCGATATACAAAGCGTAGCCATAACCAATGGATGAAACTTTTATTCGACTCACATAACCTTCAGCAGCAGCCACAACATTAAGCCCTTCACGCTGCTCTGTTTTGATGTCTAAGCCCGCATGAAAGTGATTGGTGCGCAATTCACCAAAATTGCCTGATAGATTAAGCGGAATCTCCAGTGGCGACCGAAAAAAACCTTGCGGATACTCCTTCACTTGGGCCCATGCACCACTTTGGCAGATGAACAAAACTACCAATGCGTATGCGGTATGAAGGAGAATTCGAGGAATGAGCATAGTGAGCGAATGTGCAACCGACAGGCAGTTCTATGCAATCAATCCCATTCGAAATATCAACATCAGGAAAAGGAAAAAACAAAGTTGACCTAACCTCAACTTCGCTTAAATTTGACGCTAAATATCACAGACACTATTCATTTCATTACCAATGAATGAACTCTTAATAGCACGGATTCAGTCAAAAATCACCCAACTGGGTGAGGTCAAGCGCAGCTTAGAGCAGCAGATCGAGCGTTTGCGCGATGAAAACACGTCCATGCACCTCATCAACAAAGAGCTTCAACACCAGGTAGATGAATTGAATCAGAAGCTTAGTGATAATTTGACCACCGGTTCAAAGACGGACGAGCGAGATGAACAATTTCGCGGAGCCACAAGACACAGGATCAATGAGCTGGTGAAGGAAATAGACGAGTGTATAACGCTACTCAACAAATAAGCAATTGAACATGAGCGACATTTCGATCAAAGTGAACATTGCAGGCCGCACCTACCCGCTTACGCTTGGCAGTGCCGAGGAAGCCAATATCCGCAAAGCGGAAACGGCCATTGAAGAGAGTATCCAGACATTTCAAAAGAACTACGCAGTAAAAGATAAACAGGATTTATTGGCCATGGCTTCATTGCAAATGGCCGCCAGCGCTATAAAAAACAAAGAACCACGCATCGAAAAAGTGGTTGAAACAGTAGTTGAACGCGTTGAAGTCCCTGTTGATTTGTCACCTGCCCTGCTCGAATTGGAAAATCAGCTGGACCAGTACCTGGCATAGACCCGTCTGTTGTTTTTATTTCTTGTGTCGCCCCTGAAGCAAAGTGCTCAGGGCAATTTTACTTATATACATCTATAGCTATGAGCGACATTATTTTTGTACTCGTTGCTTCGTTGGCCGGAGTCGCTGTGGGCGGCGGTTTTACCTGGGTGTTCTTCAACAATATTTTGAAGAACAAGAAGGAAGGCATTTTGGCTGAAGCAATGAAAGAAGGAGAAACCATTAAGGAGAAGAAAATTCTTCAAGCCAAGGAGAAGTTTTTGGAAATGAAGAATCAGCACGAAAACGACGTGCGTGAGCGCAACAAGAAATTGCAGCAGGGAGAAGACAAAATCAAGAGCCGTGAGCGTGAACTCTCTCAGCAAGTAGAGCAATACAAACGCAAAGAGAAGGAAATTGAGCAGCACAAAGAGAATCTGACCAAGCAGGTCGAGACCACGCAGCGCAAGCAAACCGAGCTCGACAAAAACAATCAGAAAGCGGTTAGCCTATTGCAGGAAACAGCTAAAATGACTGCTGAGGATGCCAAGCAGCGCTTGATGGAGCAATTGAAAGAGGATGCGCGCAATGCTGCTGCTTCTCAAATTCAGAGCATTGTTGATGAGGCTAAACTCAAGGCCAATCAGGAAGCTAAGAAAATTGTTATTCAATCGATTCAGCGCACTGCCGTAGAGCATGCTGTTGAAAACAGCGTATCCGTTTTCAATATCGAAAACGACGAAATCAAAGGACGCATCATCGGTCGTGAAGGCCGCAACATTCGCGCTTTGGAGGCTGCAACCGGTGTTGAAATCATAGTAGACGACACTCCGGAAGCTATTGTTCTCTCATGCTTCGATCCGGTGCGTCGTGAGATCGCACGTCTTTCGCTCCACCAGCTCGTTACCGATGGGCGTATCCACCCGGCTCGCATCGAAGAAGTGGTAGCCAAAGTGACCAAAAACATCAACGATGAGATTGTTGAGATAGGTAAGCGCACCACCATCGAACTTGGTATTCACGGGATGCACAGCGAATTGATTCGCATGGTAGGCCGCATGAAGTATCGTTCTTCTTACGGACAAAACCTCTTGCAGCACTCACGCGAGGTGGCCAATTTGTGCGCAACCATGGCAAGCGAACTCGGCTTGAACGCCAAAGTGGCTAAGCGCGCAGGTCTGTTGCACGATATCGGAAAAGTGCCGGATGATGAAAGTGAATTGCCGCACGCAATATTAGGTATGAAGCTCGCCGAGAAATTTGGTGAGAAGCCTGATGTATGCAATGCTATCGGTGCTCACCACGACGAAATTGAAATGACGACCCTCCTCTCTCCTATCATTCAGGTTTGCGACGCCATCAGCGGTGCGCGTCCGGGTGCAAGAAGAGAAGTGGTTGAGGCCTACATCCAACGCCTACGCGATTTGGAAAACATGGCACTCGAATACAATGGTGTTTCTAAAGCATTTGCCATTCAAGCCGGTCGTGAACTGCGCGTTATGGTTGAAGCAGAGAAAGTTTCCGATGAACAAGCCGATGCACTTGCCATCAGTCTCGCTAGTAAAATCGAAACAGAAATGACCTATCCGGGTCAGGTTCGCGTTACGGTTATACGCGAAAAGAGAGCCGTGGGCATCGCGCGATAAACCGTTGAAGGTTGATAGTTGAAGGTTGAAGGTTGCTGAACCTTGAAAGTCTCATACTTTCTTAGCAGCAACGTTCAACCTTCTTTTTTTTAACCCTAATCTTCAACGCCCCTTGAGTACCAAAGAACAAATGTCCACTAGTTTCAGTTGGAACACACTCACGGTTGTGTTGCAAGTGGTCATTCAACTAGCCTATACAGGCCTGCTTGCACGCTTGGTGAATAAAGATTCCTTCATGCTCATGGGAATAGTATTAGGGATTATGGGATTTGCCGAAATCTTTTCTCAAGTGGGTGTGGGGCCAGCGCTAATTCAACGCAAAGAGGTTCATCAACAGCACATCAATGGTGCATTTTACACAGCCTTGATTTTAGGAGTTTCCTTTACGCTGCTCTTCATTGGTACCGCGCCTCTGATCGCAAGCTTCTATGAATTACCTGAGCTTCGGGATATTGTCATGGTTGTTTGCTCAAGCTTTACCATATCCGCCATTGCTGTAGTTCCGCGCAGCATGATGATGAAACACATGCGCTTCAAAACCATGTTCAAAGCCAGCATGATTTCCATTATTGGAGGTAACTTAATAGTTGGACTTACGCTAGCCTGGATGCATTGGGATGTGTGGGCTTACGTTTGGGCGCTATTCGCGCAAAACGCACTCATGACTCTTGCGCTATGGTATTATGAGCCCGTGAAGCTCACCGGCAAATGGGAATGGAAATACACCCGTGAGCTCATCCGATACGGCGCAGGCAGCACCCTTTTCAATGCGCTAAATTACTTGGCCACCAAACTGGATGTGCTACTGCTACCGCGCGTGCTGCGTGGCGCCGATGCTGAGTTGAGTCCCATCAAAAGGGAAATGGCCTCCTACTTCGAGCGAGCCAGTTACGCCATGACTCAGCCGATTACGGTTATGGGAAAACTCAGCGATAGTGTGCTCTTCAGTGGCATGTCGCGCATGCAAGACGATACCATTCGTCTGCAACGCACAATTACTATTGCCACCAACATGCTCGCTTGTGTTTTAATACCCGCAACCGTATTCATCGCCTTCTTCGCCGATGAGCTTATCGTGTTGTGGCTCGGGCCGAATTACATGGAAACTGCAATCATCCTAAAAGTTCTTTTTGTAGCCGTGATATTTAGATCATTGAGTAAACTCGGAGATTCACTGTTGCGGGCGAAAGACGCCGTTTTTCAAGGGGCTTTGTTCAAGGCCATCTTCGTATTGCTAATTGCATTCGGGATTTATTTCGGTGCTAAAGACGGCACCATCGGCGCTGCCACCGGCATTGTATTGGCCACCATAATTCACTACGCAATGAACATGCATATGAGCACACGACTGATTTCATTGCCTTGGCTCAAACTATTATCAGCGCTGATACCGGGCATTTTGCTGGGTGCACTCACCTTCATCGGATCATGGGGAGTTCATATTCTTGCAGTAGCCTTTCCCATGGCGGGTTGGCTAATCTTATTGATTGCTCTAGCATTGATTCCGTTGCTGCTCCTAGCAGGCATTTGGACGTTTCCGCAAATCCTCGGCACTCAGGAAATCAACCCCCTGAATCAACTTCCCGCTCGCCTCACACAAAATAAATGGATGAGTAACCTTGTTGCACGATTAAAGTAAAAGGGATGCACATGCGCAAATACCTCTTGGTCATTATCGTTCTTCTCAGCGTTACCTCAATGGGTATTGCTCAATGCCGATTATCCATTGAAGCACCCGATAGCCTGGCATATCTGCTCACCATCAACGACAGACGCGTTAACGACTATCCTATCGTTTCAGTCACTTTCAATATCACCACATTTGGTAAGACAAATTTGAAGGTCGATTTTCCCAATCGACAGGCATTGAGTTTCACACAAATCATCACCCTTAAAAAAGGTTCAAACGCGGTCTACAGCATCGAGCGTTCAAAGGGTGCATTGAAATTAGTGTTATCCAGCGAATCACTACTCACGATTGAAGAAACAGCAACGGCATCCGAAGAAATCGTGGACATTCTGGCCGACTCTGCAGCAAACCCGATTAAGCACAATGGCTGTGAAAACCTAGCCGACGAGCAATTGTATCAAGACATGATTGTGGTGGTTGACGGTCAACATTTCGAGTCCAAGAAACTTAGTGTGATGTCAGAATTTGCTTCGACTCATTGCATCCGCACCGACCATCTGCGATACATGCTGAGTAAGCTCTCACAGGAAGACAATAAGATTGCACTTCTCGCAGTGGCCAAAGAACATATTTACGACCGTGATAACCTGCCTGAAGTTTCCAACGACTTCTTTTTGGCCAGAAACAAAGCAAAGGCGATTGAAATCATCAGCTCGGACAGATAGCAGATAGAATGCGTAAATTCGTGCGCGAAAAATCAAGCACGTTTTTACATGAAAAAAGTCCACAACTTCAGTGCAGGTCCTTGCATTTTACCCGAAGAAGTCATCCAACAAAGCGCAGATGCCATTCGTGAGTTCGACCACATGGGTCTTTCACTCATTGAGATTTCTCACCGCTCTAAAAACTTCGAAGCCGTAATGGACGAAGCGCGTTCATTAGTAAAAGAAATTCTCCAACTAAAATCGAACTATGAAGTACTCTTCTTGCAAGGCGGTGCAACCCTTGGTTTCTACACCACAGCATTGAACTACCTCAAAGAAGGTGGAAAAGCAGCCTATGCCAATACAGGTGTATGGGCAGCAGCCGCAATCAAGGAAGCCAAATTCGTCGGTCAGGTAGAAGTCATCGCAGACTCATCCGACAAGAACCACAGTTATATTCCGCAATTTGACGTACCTGCAGGCTACGATTATTTTCACTTCACTTCCAACAATACGATCTACGGCACACAGTACCAAAGCTATCCGAAATGTGAAGTGCCCATGATTTGCGATATGAGTTCCGATATTTTTTCCAAACAATTCGACGCGAATCAATTTGCGATGATATACGCCGGGGCTCAGAAAAACATGGGGCCTGCCGGCACTGTACTCTACGTTATCGATAAAGAGCAACTCGGCAAATCAGGTCGCAAGATTCCAACGTATATGGATTTGCAAGCCCACATCGACAAAGATTCGATGTACAACACACCTCCAGTTTTTGCCGTGTATGCGAGCATGCTCACCTTACGTTGGATCAAAAAGAATGGCGGCCTCAAAGGCATGGAAGACCGCAATCGCGCCAAGAAAGATTTGTTTTATAACGAACTCGACCGCAACTCGCTCTTTCACGGACATAGCGAACCCGCATCACGTTCTTGGATGAATCCCACGTTCCGTCTTAACGACGATAGCGCAGCCGCAGAATTCGACAAGATGTGGCAAGACGCAGGCATCAGCGGCATTGCAGGTCACCGCTCGGTAGGCGGCTACCGCGCAAGCATGTATAATGCACTGCCTATTGAAAGCGTGCAAGTGCTGGTGGACGTGATGAAGGAATTTGAAAGAATCAAGGGCTAGGGCGAGAAGAATGGAGAATGGAGAATGATAACAGACTCTCAAGGGACCACTCCCAATTCACCATTTCACTACTTCACTATTTCACCATTTCACGACTTCACTACTTCACGATTTCACGATTTCACGACTTCACTTCTCCCCCTAAAATCCTACAATCCTACACCCCTATAATACTCCCCTCATGAAAATTCTCGCCAACGATGGCATCGACGCCACAGGAAAAAAAGCCCTTGAAGCCATGGGCTGTATTGTGGTTACAGACAAAGTAGCACAAGAAGATTTGGCCGTGGTCATCAACAGCGAACAATACGATGGTTTGTTGGTGCGCAGTGCCACAACCGCAAGAAAAGACCTTATCGATGCGTGTCAATCACTCAAGTTCATAGGTCGAGGCGGTGTGGGTATCGACAACATCGACGCGGAGTATGCACGCAGCAAAGGCATCATCGTTTTCAATACACCGGCATCAAGCTCACAGGCGGTTGCAGAACTTGTAATGTCCGTGTTATTCGCTGCAGCACGCGGTGTATACGATAGCGGCCGACACATGCACAGTGCCGATGGCAAGACCTTCGAGACATTAAAGAAGAAATACAGCAAAGGTTTTGAATTGCGCGGAAAAACCATTGGCATCGTTGGTTTCGGACGCATAGGCCAATCACTGGCAGCTTATGCGTTGGGCTGCGGCATGCGTGTAATTGCATGCGACCGCACGACCGATGAGTACAAGACACTGACGCTTGATTTGGGTGGTCAAAATGTGCACGTGAATGTTCCCTTTATGCCATTCCATGCACTCCTGCGTGAATCTGATATCATCTCGCTTCACGTCCCCAAGCAACCCGACGGATCAGCTGTCATTGGCAAAGAAGAATTCAACTACTTGCGCGAAGGCAGTATCCTCGTCAACACATCGCGCGGCGGCGTAATAGACGAAGCGGCACTGATAGAAAACCTCAACTCCGGCAAAGTGCGCTTTGCTTGTTTGGATGTATTCGTTGGCGAGCCCAACGCCAATGCTGAGCTCCTTGCGCATCCCGGCATTATAGCTACACCACACATTGGCGCAAGCACCGTCGAAGCACAAGAGCGCATCGGTATAGAAATCGCGGAAAACGTCGAGCACATCATGAAGAAACACAGATAAAGCGTTGAGCGCTTTAAGTTGTTTAATTAGTCAATAGTCATTAGTAACTACTCATTAGAACAAGTGCCTTCATTCTCTCCCTTCCGAGCCGTGCGGCCCACGCGCGATAAAGCCCATCTGGTGGCCTCGCGCTCGTATGTGAGTTATACCGCGCAGCAACTGCGCGCCAAGCTGACAGAAAATCCGTATAGTTTCTTGCACATCATACATCCGGATATGACTGCAACCAACCTGCATCGCACCACTGATTTGAACGATCGCTTCCAACAAGTGAAATCGCGTTACCATGATTTTCTGAACGATGGCATATTAGAGCGTGAATCGCATGCTTGTTTTTATATCTATAGGCAAATCAAGCAAGGGCATGCGTTTACCGGGATTATGGGAGCGGTTGCTGTAGAAGACTACTTGAACGGTAAAATCAAAATTCACGAGAAGACGATTGCGCGAAGAGAAGAAACCTTCGTGCAATACCTCGATGTAACACGTATCAATGCAGAGCCTGTATTGCTCATTGCGCCGGATAGCAGCAAGGTCGACGACATCATTGCCCT
>CANHPZ010000050.1 GCA_947462725.1 Flavobacteriales bacterium | reverse complement strand
GGGCGACATGGTTTCAACGCCTCCGGCTATGATACAATCGGCCATGCCTGCGTGAATTTTGGCGGAAGCAATAGCTATCGTTTCCAAGCCACTCGAGCAATACCGATTCACGGTCATGCCCGGAACTTTGTCGGTGTTGAGTCCCATCAATGAAATCATTCGCCCAATGTTCAACCCTTGCTCAGCTTCGGGCGTTGCATTGCCCACAATCACATCGTCGATGCGGTTGGGGTCGAGCTGCGGGAAATCTTGCATAAGCCGACGAATAACGGCTGCTCCCAAATCGTCGGGACGATAATGTTTGAACAGTCCGCGCGGAGCTTTTCCAACGGCACTGCGGTATCCGGCTATGATATATGCGTTCATGATTTAGTTGCGTAAGATTTTTCCGGTGGTGATGAGTGATTGCATGCGCTCCAATGTTTTGCGTTGCATGCACAATTCGAGAAAGGCTTTGCGCTCGAGGTCGAGCAAGTAGTTTTCGCTGACTTCTGTTGGCGTGCTCAAATCACCGCCTGCCAGCACGTAGCCTAATTTTTCCGAAATCAAACTATCGTGTTCACTGATGTAGTGTCCGCTCTTCATGGAGTTGGCTCCCGCGTATACAATGCCGAGTGCTTGCTGACCAAGCACCATAATGTCGCGTCGCGGTGCAGGTTGTGTATATCCCGCATCAGCCATCTCAAGACACGCTTCTTTGGCACGCGTGAGTTGCAACTCGCGACTTACCACGACTTCATCCACTCCTTGGCGCAAATACCCGAGGTCGAACGCTTCGTATGCCGAAGTGGAAACCTTGGCCTGTCCAACGGTGAGGAAACGATCGCGGAAGGTGTTGATGCGGATGTCGCCTTCGCGGAAACTATCGCTCGTGCGCAACGCAAATTCCTTGGTGCCGCCGCCGCCGGGAATGACACCCACACCGAATTCAACGAGACCCATGTACAATTCAGCATGAGCAATCACTTTATCTACATGCAAATTCAATTCGCAACCGCCGCCAAGCGTGAGGTTGTGAGGCGCGCCAACAACAGGAATACTCGAGTAGCGCATGCGCATCATGGTTTTCTGGAAATAGCGAATGGCCATATCGAGCTCTTCGTATTCCTGCTCAGCAGCAAACATGAAGATCATGGCCACGTTGGCGCCTGCTGAGAAATTGTCGCCTTCGTTGTAGATCACCAGGCCGCGGTATTCCCGCTCCGCGAGGTCGATGGCTTTGTTCATGCCCTCAAGCACTTCGCCGCCGATGGTGTTCATCTTCGTATTCCAGCTGTAGCACAAGATGCCATCGCCCAAGTGGCGAATGGTTCCGGCCTTGTTGCTCCAAAGTGTTGCCGATGCCGGTAGTTGCGCAAGTGTAATCACATGCTTTGCGCCTGGAATAGCGCGGTATTCGCCTGTGGCCGGATCGTAGCATTGCTGCACTCCTTCGTGCACGCGGTAGAATGAGGTGATACCTTTTTTAAGCATAGCATCCACCCATGGTGCTACCATATGACCCAAGGCTACCGCATCGCGCATGCCTTGTTCGATGCCAATGCTATCCCATGTTTCAAATGGACCAAGCTGCCATCCGAATCCGGCTTTCATGGCTGCATCAATGCTGTGAATGGTGTCGCTGATTTCGGGTATGCGATGACTCACGTAGGCAAACAATCCGGCAAATGCGCGGCGATAAAATTCACCGGCTTTATCGGAACCACCATACAGCACAGGCATACGTGCTATCAGGCTGTCTATGGTTTTTGTCTTTTCTAACGTGGCAAATTTGTTCTTCTGCTGCGCACCGTATTCGAGCGTCTTCAGATTCAATGAAAGGATTTGCGATTCTCCTTTGTCGTTTTTGATTTTCTTGTAAAAACCTTGTTTCGTTTTGTCGCCAATCCATTGCTGGTCGACCATGTGCTGCGCGAAATGCGGGATTTCAAACACATTGCGGGATTCATCACTCGGACAGTTTTCATAAACTCCTTTAGCCACATGCACCAAAGTGTCGAGCCCAACCACATCGCAGGTGCGGAAGGTGGCACTCTTGGGCCGGCCGAGCACAGGGCCCGTAAGTTTGTCTACGTCTTCAACGCTCAATTCCATTTCTTGAATGAGGTGGAAGAGAGCTTGAATACTATACACGCCAATTCGGTTGGCGATAAATGCCGGAGTGTCTTTGCAAGGCACAACTACTTTTCCAAGAAACGTTTGACCGTAGCGATGGAAAAATGAAACTACTTCAGGATCTGTCTCCGCAGATGGAATAATCTCGAGCAACTTCAAGTAGCGTGGCGGATTGAAAAAGTGCGTGCCGCAGAAGTGTTTGCGAAAATCTGCACTGCGTCCTTCGAGAAGCGCATTGATAGGAATTCCGGATGTATTTGATGTAATCAAACTTCCGGGCTTGCGGAAGGGTTCAATCTTTTCATACACCGAACGCTTGATGTCGAGTCGCTCGGTTACGGCTTCAATTATCCAGTCGCAGTCTTTGAGCAAAGCGAGGTCGTCTTCCAAATTGCCTATGCTAATGCGCTTCGCGAATGACTTGCGGTAAATGGGTGAAGGATTCGATAGAAGCGTGGCTTGCAGAGCATCGCTCGCAATGCGATTGCGAACCGCTTTGTGTTCCAATGTGAGGCCCGCTTGCGACTCTTTGTCGCTGAGTTTGCTCGGAACGATATCCAGCAAAACCGCCTGCACTCCGATGTTGGCGAAGTGACAGGCAATGCGTGAGCCCATGACTCCGCTTCCGATGACAGCGGCTTTTTTAATGATTCTGTTCATGCTTTTTTTGCGAGGTGACAGGATAGAATTGACTTATCCGATTTACGCTGCAAGTAAGGAACGATTTTCAATTGGATGCTGAGTCGGCGCAGATATTTTTATCAGTTAGTTGGATGACACAAATCACAGTATCAGTTTTACTTCTTTCATTTCAAAGACTTGCAATTCGCCCGATTCGCGCTGTATTTCTAGCAAACCACCGCTACTAACTCTGGTTATAATTCCGACAAAGGCAGCATTTCCCATCTCAAAGTTCTCGGTTGAATTGAGTCCAAACAAGTGCCGATGATAGTAATTGTCGATTTCTTCGAATTTTTCGGCTAAAAAGAGTTGGTAATAATGATGGATGTGTTGCTCAAGAATGAAGTGAACCTCTTTCGACGACCATGACTTGCCTGATTTTTCGGAAATGGATGTGGCCGTGAGTCCTTCGAAATTTCGCTGATTTAGATTAATGCCCATGCCCACAATCGCGGAGTTCCATCCATGCGTCGTCCATTGATTCTCGATCAGAATACCGGCGGTCTTCTTGCGGCCAATGAGTATGTCGTTGGGCCATTTGATCGTTACGTCGTCACATCCACAGTCGGCAATTGTATCGCGCACTGCGCAAGCTATGGCTTTGCTGAAATAGAAAATACCACATTCTGCCTGTGCTTTCGGATAGAGAATAAAACTGCACATCAGATTTTGACCCGATTCACTTTGCCATGTGCTGTTGCGTTGTCCTTTTCCGTTGGTTTGGTAATCAGCCATTACGCGTGATCCTTCAGGTATTTGGCCGCTCTTCAACCAGCGAGCTGCCTCGTCGTTGGTGGAATCGACAGATTCAAAGTGTCGGTGTAGTGCGTTTGGAAATACCATGTTGTGATGCATCTCATCCCATGTGAAAGGCGCCTCAAATCTATTGTTGAGAAAGGTGTTTGGTAAAAAAATGAAATAAAATGATATCGGTAGTCTGAGAGTCAGAGTGTACACATACTTTTGCCCTCAAGTGGCAGAAAAAAGAATAATCAAAAAGAAAGTTGTGAAGGCGGGAGCCGAGCAGCTTGTGGATGCTGTGGTTCACGGCATGGAAGAAATCAAGGCTCAGGACATCGTTGTGATGGACTTACGGAAAGTGCCCAATGCACTTTCTGACTTCTTTGTTGTTTGTCATGGTAATAGCAACACGCAAGTGAAGGCAATTGCAGATTCCGTTGAGAAGGAAACCTGGCAGTTGCTTCAAGATGAACCGGCGCATACTGAGGGCGAGCGCAATGCCACATGGGTTTTATTGGATTATGTGAATGTCATTGTTCATGTATTCAGCAAGGACGCACGTGGTTTTTATGCCCTCGAAGATCTATGGGCTGATGCAGAAATTAGAAGCATCTCCCATTAAACTCAATTAAGACTTACTATGTCTGAAGATAAAAAAGAACAACGCAAACCTCCTATGCCTCCAGCAGGCGGCGATAAGCGAGGAGGGAATTTCTACTGGATTTACGCCATTCTTGCCATTGTACTGATCGGTATGATGGTGTTTAACAATGGAGGAGATGGTCGTCAAATTGACTACCGCGACTTTAAGCAATATGCTGAAAACGGCTACATCGAGCATGTAGAATACAATCAGATATCTGCGAAGATATATTTGGATTCGCTCGGTAAAGCCATGCTTAGCTCGCAGTTGGGTAATCAAACCGGTGTAAAGGGATTTACTCGTTCGAGTGAGTTTTGGTTCAATATACCGCCTAGCGAAAATGTGATTGATGAGATTGAGCGCTTGGGCAGTGAAAAGGGTTTTCGAGCAGAGTTCAAACCGATTAATGAATTTGGGCAGAACTTGTTGTTTTGGATTATCGGCTTTGGAATCATCATAGCCGTTTGGGTCGTTATTATGCGTCGCATGGGCGGCGGCGGCGGCGGCGGTGGTCAGATTTTTAGCATCGGAAAATCCAAGGCGACGCTCTTTGAAAAAGGAAAGGGCACTGCAGTTACGTTTAATGATGTAGCCGGTTTGGAAGGAGCAAAGCAAGAGGTGCAGGAGATTGTAGACTTCCTGAAGAACCCAAAGAAATACACGGAACTTGGAGCGAAGATTCCAAAGGGGGCCTTATTAGTTGGCCCTCCCGGTACAGGTAAAACGCTCTTGGCGAAAGCCGTTGCAGGCGAGGCGCAAGTGCCTTTCTTCTCTTTGAGCGGTTCGGATTTCGTGGAAATGTTTGTAGGTGTGGGTGCAAGCCGAGTTCGCGATTTGTTCCGCCAGGCTAAAGAGAAAGCTCCTTCAATTATCTTCATTGACGAGATTGATGCCATCGGACGTGCGCGCAGCAAAAGCATCAACTTCGGAAGTAATGATGAGCGTGAAAACACACTCAATCAGCTGCTCACCGAAATGGATGGTTTCGCTACAAATAGCGGCATCATCATCTTAGCAGCAACCAATCGTGCAGATATTCTGGATAAGGCATTGCTTCGCGCAGGTCGTTTCGACCGTCAGATTTATGTAGACATGCCCGACCTCAATGAGCGTGTTGACATATTCAAGGTTCACTTAAAAAATGTAAAGTTTGATAGCTCGATCGATGTGGAATTCTTGGCGCGTCAAACACCCGGATTTAGTGGTGCCGACATCGCCAATATTTGCAACGAGTCGGCGCTGATAGCGGCCCGTAAAGGCAAGCACGTGGTCGATAAGCAAGATTTCTTGGATGCGGTTGATCGCATAATCGGAGGTCTGGAGAAGAAAAATAAGATCATCACAGCCGAAGAGAAATCTACGATTGCATACCACGAGAGTGGACACGCCATTATTTCTTGGTTGCTCGAGCACGCTTCACCATTAGTGAAGGTGACCATCGTGCCACGCGGACGTTCGTTGGGCGCTGCTTGGTATTTGCCGGAAGAGCGACAAATCACAACTACAGACCAAATCTTTGATGAAATGTGCGCCGCCCTTGGTGGTCGTGCCGCCGAGGAAGTTGCATTTGGCGTGATTTCAACAGGCGCGTTGAGCGATTTGGAGAAAATTACCAAGCAGGCCTATGCTATGGTAACTGTATATGGTTTGAACAAGAAGATTGGTAATCGCAGTTATTATGATAGTAGTGGAGAATCTCAATTCACCAAGCCTTATAGCGAGGAGACAGCGCGTATTATCGATGAGGAAGTTTCTAAAATCATCGAACGTGCGTATCAGAAGGCTTTGGATTTATTGAAATCGCACAGACCTCAGCTCGATGCACTTGCACAAAAGCTTTTGGATAAGGAAGTCATCTTTAAAGACGACTTGGAAGAAATTCTCGGCCCACGTCAATGGAAGGAGCGCAATCCGGCCAATGAAATAAAACCGGTAGAATAATGAATAAAAGGTCGCTGAAAAGCGGCCTTTTTTATTGCGTCTGCGCCATGTAATTAGGGCATGTAATGATTAAGTTTGCCACACCAATGGCATCACTCAGCAACCTCGCTCAGCGCACAATAGTTGGCCTCATTTTTATTGCGGCTGTCATGGGCTGTGCGTTATTAGGGCCTTTGGCCAATGGTATGTTATTCTTGTTTTTTGCTGCGGTAGGTCTCTATGAAGTTTACGCTATGCTAAAGCATCAGCAATCCAACGCACCGCGGTGGTTTAAGGGGATGTCGGTTGGGGTTATTATTTACATGCTCGTGTTTTTGGTGCAGACAGATACAATCAGCGTGCGATGGTTTTGGATTTTGCCTTTTTTGATAGCGATCATTTTCGTTGCCGAGTTGATAAAGTTGGATCACCTGACTTTGTCGAATTTGGCCATTACCATTTTCGGATGGATATACGTGGTGTTGCCACTATCGCTTGTAAATGTTTTGCCAACGGTAGAGGGTATTTATGATGCAATGCCGCTAATAGGCTTTTTTCTCGTTTTATGGGCCAATGATACAGGCGCATATTTGATAGGGAAATACTTCGGTCGAACGAAGCTCTATCCCGAGGTGTCGCCCAACAAAACATGGGAAGGTCTTGCCGGCGGCTTATCGGTTGCCTTTGCAGTGGCCGTTCTGCTGTCGAAAACAACTCACGCATTAAACCTACGCGATTGGATAGTGATGGCGGTATGTGTAGCCACTTTTGGTAACCTGGGTGATCTGTTCGAATCACATTTGAAACGCAATTTTGGAGTCAAGGATAGTGGACATCTAATGCCAGGGCACGGTGGTGTTCTAGATCGTTTTGATGGACTCTTTTTGGCACTACCTGTTTTTTTAGCCTATTATAAAATCTATTATTTCATATGACTATTCACAAGGAAGGATATACCATCATTGCCACGGCAACTGTGATATGCGGAGCTATTGTTTTCGGACTTTCAAAGGTGCTGTGCACCGATGGTGCTTGGTTCTGGATAGCCATCGCTCCGGTGGTCGTGTTCTTCTATTTAGTTGTGCAATTTTTTCGCTTGCCATCACGCAGCAATCGCTCCGCAGCCAACGAGCTTGTCGCACCCTGTGATGGTAAGGTGGTGGTAATTGAAGAAACCGAGGAACCTGAATATTTCAAGGGTAAGCGCATTCAAGTTTCAATTTTTATGTCGCCGCTCAACGTGCACGCCAATTGGGTGCCTTGCGAGGGTGAAGTCAAATTTGCCAAGTATCATAAAGGACTTTTTCTTGTTGCCTGGCATCCTAAAAGCAGCACCGACAATGAGCGCACTACTATCGTGATTCAACATCCGAATGGTAAGGAAGTACTCTTTCGTCAAATTGCCGGTGCAGTGGCACGTCGTATAGTGTACTATGTAAAACCAGGTCAACAGGTGTCGCGCAATGAGCAGTTTGGTTTCATAAAATTTGGAAGTCGCGTTGATATTTTTCTTCCATTGGGATCGGATGTTGTTGCTCAATTGGGTGATGTGACCAAGGGCAATGAAACCGTGATTGCTCGCTGGTAATACCACGCGCGCGTGTTTATAACGCGTGCATAATTCAATTCGTCTAGACGAGAATACCCTTTTACCTGAGGGTAATTTTGATAACGACGATGATTCGTTTCTTAACTTTTCTATGTGTACTGTGGTTGTTTGTGCCAGATGCTGTGGCGCAGAAAACAACTGTGGTTCATCATTACCCGAAAGACACAACAGGCTTGGCTTCCGGACAGATTGTGCCTGCTCGTTCAGAGGAACATCGGATTGTGATTAATTACTATGAGCACGCCGATCAGGTGGCGCTCGATCAATTTCAACAATTGGTTTCAACCTATTTAAGTCTTTACATCGAGCGATGTGCTTACATCGATGAAGGTGATGTGAAGTTGCGTGTTTCTAAAAAAGAAACACTTCGTCAGCTCAATGGAATAGTAAAGGGCGCTCTTGATTTTTATGACTATGAGAAGCTGCGCGATTTCAAAGGCTTTACTGATATGGTAGATCAGAAGCTATCGGCCATAGCGGCGCTGGATTTTCGTAAAGTGGATTTTTCAGCCGGTGTGGGCGATACTGAAGCCGAAGCGCGGATGCAACGCAATTATCTCGATAAGGAATTGAGCGATTTGAAATTGCTGGCGAACATGGAAGTGGGCATCTATGGCGATGAAAACCTTATGGTTGTTCATGGTTCAGAAGAAATTGTGATCGATGATGGCGCGCGTGATCGCTTATTGCAGCAGTATTTGGGTGGAGATAAGTTGTCGACACTTGAGCCTATTCGTGTTGAAATTGGAAGTGATGCGCTCGCGACCATCGATATGAATGACCACTCGAAGCTCAATCCTGATGATGGTCCTTTGAATGCCGATGTAAACGCTCGTTTGATTGCTTTGCTAGAAGCCAACAACGATAAGCTAGATGGCATGCAAAAGCAGATTGATGAGCTGCGCGCTGAGCAGCTCAAACTTTGGCAGCAGCAACAAGATGATAAAAATTTGGCCATGCAAAAGCAAATTGATGATTTGCGTGAAATGGTATTCGCATTGGTAAAAATGAATACCGGTGATGCCGTAGCTGATGGCTCGAACACTATGCTTCCACCGGATCGGACAGCAGGAACTGTTGCGAATTTGCCGGGTTCTATGAATGTTTATTTCCGCAAGGGATCTGTTACACTGGATGCCGGAGCTGTGCTTTCTCTGAATGAAATTGTTGACATTCTCGCCCGCTCACCCCAATTGAAATTGATGGTTACAGGTTTTGCCGATAAATCAGGCGACCCGGCGAAGAACCTGTTGTTATCGCAACAGCGCGCCAACGCAGTAAAGCAGTTTTTAGTGGATAGCGGTCTTGGTTCTGATCGGTTTATTACCAAGTATTATGGCGATCGCGATTCAATGAATGAAAACGGAAGTGATCGCAAAGTGATGATTGAATTTGTGAGAAAATAAGGCCATGAAAATTATCTGTATCGGACGAAATTATTCTGAACACGCCAAAGAACTTGGTAATGCTGTGCCGACTGAGCCCGTGTTTTTCTGCAAGCCGGATTCTGCCATATTGCCCAAGGGAAATCCATTCTACATCCCTGATTGGACAAGCGATGTGCACTACGAAGTAGAGTTGGTTTTACGGATTGATCGCTTGGGTAAGCACATCAGCAATGAGTTCGCATCGCGCTATTATGGTTCAGTAGGCTTAGGCATCGATTTCACCGCACGCGATGTGCAAGAGGAGCTCAAGAAAAAGGGTTTGCCTTGGGAGAAGGCGAAGGGCTTTGACGGGTCGGCTGTCATTTCTCAGGATTTCGTGCCAGTTGAAGAACTCGATTTAAATGCTGTTCAATTTTCATTGAGTAAAAATGAAACGTTAGTGCAGCAAGGCAGCAGCGCTGATATGATTTTCGATTTCAATCAGATTATCAGCTATGTTTCTCAATACATGACGTTGAAAATCGGTGATCTCATTTTTACCGGAACACCTTCCGGAGTTGGAAAAGTAACCCCAGGCGATGTGCTCACAGGAGCAATTGGCGACAAGCAGATGTTTCAAGTGAAAATAAAGTAATCTCTATTTGGCTTTGGATTGCGTGTTGTTCATGACACGTGTTTGAGTGCGTATAGACTCTTTGTGCAATTGCTCGAGATACTTGGTGATGAATTCTTTCGAAAGCCCAACCTGCTCAGCGAGTAAAGTGCGTGATTCCAAAATCTCCTTCCAACGGTCAATTTGAAATATCGTAACCGACTCTTCTTTTTTGAATTGTCCGAGTTCTTCGGTGATGTGCATGCGCTTACCCAACAAGTGAATAATCTCCTCATCCACCTTGTCGATCCGCGATCGCAGCGATTGCAGTTGATGTGCAAAGGTCATGTCGTCGCTGCGCATTTGACGCACTTCGATGGCCTCTATTAATGCATCAAGTGCTTCCGGAGTTATTTGCTGCGCGGCGTCGCTGAGCGCAGCGTCCGGGTTGATGTGGCTTTCAATCATCCATCCATTGAAGCCAAGGTCCATGGCTTTTTGCGCCACGTTTTGCAATAAATCGCGGCGACCACATATATGGCTAGGATCGCAGATTAGGCTAATGTTGGGATAAGCAGTTCGAAGCGCAATGGGAATTTCCCACATGGGTTTGTTGCGGTAGATGCTATCACCGACATGCGAGAAACCGCGATGGATTGCGGCTATCTGAGTAATCCCTGCGCGTTGTATTCTCTCCAATGCACCTAGCCATAGCGCAAGATCCGGGTTTACTGGATTCTTAATGAATACAGGAATATCCACACCACGAACGGCATCAGCAATTTCTTGAACAGTAAATGGATTGACTGTTGTGCGTGCACCAATCCAAAGGGCATCTATCCCGTGGTTCAAACACAACTCAACTTGCTTGGCGTTGGCCACTTCGGTCATAACGGGCAACCCACTTGCTTCACGAGCCTTAATCATCCAAGGTAGACCTTTCTCACCAACACCTTCGAATGCATCAGGACGGGTGCGGGGTTTCCAAATTCCGCCGCGAAGCCAATGTACTTTGCCTGTTTTAGCCAGGCGCAGCGCGGTTTCCACATATTGCGCTTCGGACTCCACACTGCACGGTCCGCTGATCAGCAAGGGCTGATTGTCCTTGCTTCCCGGGTAGTTGAATGGGGTAATATCGTTGAGCGATGGGTTGGCCATGGTTATTAAAACAGTGCGAAGTTACATTGGTTCGGTAAGGTGATTTTGCAGGAAGACTTAAAAAGAAAAAGGCTGCCTTTCATAGACAGCCTCTTTGATTAGTCGTACCGAAGGAGGGACTCGAACCCTCACGTCTTGCGACACACGCACCTGAAACGTGCGCGTCTACCAATTCCGCCACTTCGGTATCGTGGCTTCTTCAGCTTCGCGCCTCTGAAGTTAAAATAAGAGTAACTTCTACTCTTTGGTGTAATAAGCATCATCCTGAAAAAGGATAGCTTAAGTATTGGTGCCCTGGACTGGACTCGAACCAGCACATCTTGCGAAATACGCCCCTCAAACGTACGTGTCTACCAATTTCACCACCAGGGCGAATTTTAGTATGTATGAAGAATAAAAGAGGACAGTGGTGCTGTCCTCAATTTTCTTCTCCTTTAGTGATCCCGCTGGGACTCGAACCCAGGACCCATACATTAAAAGTGTATTGCTCTACCAGCTGAGCTACGAGATCTTAATTCTTAAAAGCGGGCGCAAATATACTCGCGCTTTTGTGATAAGCAACCTTTGTTAAGAATTTCTCGAATTAAATTGAAAAACCCGCAATTTCATTCGGTTTTATAAGGTTGGATGGCGGTCAAATGGCAGGTCTGAATTATGCAAAAGGCGATATGTTGCCAATTTTCTGTACAAACTCGCACCAAGATTTTCGGCCACGTGTATCATCTTGGGGTTGAAGTCACCAATCCAAGTGAGTATAGTTTCCTGATAGCGATTGAGTGTTACGATATGTTCCTCACAATACTTGATCATGGCGCCTTCTACACCCTTGCCGTGATAGGCGCGATCAACTCCGAAAACGATGCCCACCATCGTGCTCCGCTTGCCGAATGTTTTGTAGAATAAAAAGCGAAGCATGCCCAATGCGTTGAGGTTGCCATGCACATGTTGCATGAATTCGTTCACTTCCGGTAGGTTGATGTAAAAACCAATCGGCTTTTCATTGTGATAGGCAAATACCATAATGTCTTTGTCCATGATGGGCTTCATAGCTTGAATTGCCTTTCGCGCCTGCTCAATCTTCATAGGTTTGAATCCGCCATGTACGGCCCAAGCTGCATTGTAAATGGTCACAAAATCATTCGCGATCTGTTCCATCGATCGTCCTCGGGCGTTGGCTACGCGATAGGCTTTGTCTTCCAGCAACTGTCGCGATTTGCGCACGAAAACTTCTTGAGCGGGCACATGCAGATCGCGCTTGTAACAGAGTTGCTCATAATAGATCCGAAACCCAAAGTCTTCGAAAAACCTGCGGTAATAGGGTGGGTTATAGTTCATGCGAAAACTACCCATGTCGGTGAAGTTTTCGATGAGCAACCCCCAATACGCTTCTTTTTCACCAAAGTTGATTGGGCCATCGATGGCCTCCATGCCTTGCGACCAGAGCCATTCGCAAGCAGTTTGCAGAAGCAATCGCGCCGCATCATCATTATCCAAGCACTCGAAAAAACCTAAGCCTCCGGTTTTTTGCTTCTGTGCTTCGGAGTATTTCTTGCTTTGAAATGCGGCTATCCGGCCTATGGCTTCGCCTTCGTTGGAAAGCAATACCCAGCGCGTGGCATTTCCATCCTTGAATAATTTGTTTTTTCGCTTATCGAATATGTTGGCTACGTCCTGCCTGATGTGCGGTATGTAATTGGAGTCATTGGCATAAATGCTTTTGGGTACACTCAGCCATGTGCGTTCCAATTCTGAGTTGTCGACTTGTAGTATTTTCATAAGGTAATTTCCTTCCAGGCGAATTTATTCACATTGCAAGGATTAGAAAAATGACCTCCCAAGCAACTTCTATCCGCTTATTTTTGTCACTTAACCGATCCGTTAACCAAAGGACTTTTTAAATGAAATCAATTTTACTTTGCTTGTCATTGTTTACGCTCAGCGTGGCCATGGTAGCTCAATCTTCTCCGCAGGCGCGTGTGGCCTCGGCTTACAGCGCTGAGGAGCGCTCTCACATGTCAACACAACAGCAGCAAGAGTTGATGCTTCGCGCAGAGAAACTGTGCTGGTTTGAAGGTGTGAAGCCAGGCACGGAGCAAACACCATTTCAAATGCTCAATCGCAATGGTGAGCCGGTTGTTCTGACTGAAGCCGAAGTAAGCGATTTCAATCCACTGCTTTATCAATTGCCACAGGAAGTGAACCGTTGCCAAAACTTGGTTATTCAAACACAAGAAGGAACACGTCATCTTTTGATTGTGCGTTCATCGGACATGATGGCCAAGGAGCAACAACGCCAGCAAGTGAAAATCGCAAAAACTTCCGGAAAATGATGAAGAACGTCTTACTTATCGCAGTTGCATGCTGGATGCTCGCGCTGCAAATGAATGCTCAGTCTGAAGTATTCAATATCGGAAATGGAGATACTTACAATGGATGCAATGCCATTATGCACGACAGCAATGGAGGATTGCAACCGTATTCTCCAAGTTCCAACAATCAGACAACCATTTGTCCGGGTGTTGGCGAAACGCAAGTGAATTTGTATTTCCTCGGCTTTGATGTTTCTGCAGGTGATCAACTCTCAATTTATGATGGCAATAGCACTGCTGCCCCTCTGATTGGAACATACAGCGGAACCACATTGCTTTTCCAAACCATTAGTCCAACCGCAGCAAATACTTCTGGCTGTCTAACCGTTACGTTTACTTCCAATGCGGATGCAAACGTGGGTGACTTCTCTATTCGCATCATTTGCGGTGTTCCATGCAGCTATCCAATAGCTGATATGTATACCGATGCCGATACCATGAAAATTTGTCCGGGTGAATCGGTTGAGTTTTATGGCGGTAATTCGACTTGGACTCCAGGAGCGAATTTGGACAACTGGCTGTGGGATTTTGGTGATGGCACCGTTGATAGCACGACATGGTCTGTGGTACAACATCAATTCAACGAACCTGGAGGATACCGCGTGCGCTTGTACTTGCAAGATGATAACGGTTGCTCAAGCCTCAACATCCCGGAGGTTGTGATCTTG
>CANHPZ010000049.1 GCA_947462725.1 Flavobacteriales bacterium | reverse complement strand
TTCTGCGAAAACGCATTTTGTCTTTTTGGATATTCTCATCGCGTATCTCACGCATGAATTGATTGAAAATGGAGTGGTGTTTACTTAGTTCGTATACCATGACTGCTAATTTGAGGCGGAAGTTACAACCGGCCAAGGGTTGGTTCTATGATGATGTTTCGCAGGGATGCGCAGCGTCTTTTAGTTTAACAATCATTATTGAAAGGCCTCTCTGCGAACCCCTGTGTAGGAAAATCACATTTCACGCAAAGCTCGCGAAGTGAATCGTCGCGAAGTCAGCAAAGAATTTGGGCACTCTGTTGTCTCGAAAAAAATGCTTCGAAACTCTTTACAACTAAAGAAGCACCAGCACATCCCTCAATCGATGACTGTAACCAATCTCATTGTCATACCATCCGACAACCTTTACCATGTGACCAATCACAGAAGTGAGTTGCGCGTCGAAAATGCACGAAGCGGGATCTCCTATGACGTCGGATGAAACGATAGGGTCTTCAGTGTAGCTAAGAATGTGGGCCCACCTGTTTTTTGCAGCATCTGCGAAGGCTGTGTTTATCTCTTCAATGCTGCGCGGTGTGCGCACAATGCAGGTGATATCTGTGAGAGAGCCATCGGGCACAGGAACGCGAAAACCACAGCCGCCCATCTTGTCGTGCAAATGAGGAAAAACTCGAGTGAGGGCTTTGGCTGCTCCCGTTGTTGTGGGGATAATGGATTGCACTGCACCTCGGCTGCGACGCAAGTCTTTGTGCGGTGAATCATGCAAACGCTGGTCGCCTGTATAGCTGTGAACCGTGGTAATGTAACAGCTTTCAATACCGCACATTTCATCGATCAACTGAATCATGGGCGCTGCATTGTTCGTGGTACAGGATGCATTCGAAACGATGAGATCTTCATCTGTTAAGGTGTGTTCATTGATGCCTATGATTACCGTTTTTATGCTGTCGTCTTCCGGTGGCACACTTAGCAGAACTCGCCTCGCACCGGCAGTTAGGTGCGACTCCAATTGTACTCGTGTTTTGAATTGCCCAGTACATTCTACAACCACATCCACCGCTAGTTTTTGCCAGGGCAATTCTTCGGGTTGCATTAGGTTATAAAATGGAATGATTCGCTCACCAATCGATAGTTGTCCATCGATAACACGAATGATGTCATTGCTTCGTCCATGCACTGAATCGTACTTGTACAAATGCGCCATCATATCTACAGGCGCTGCGTCATTAATGGCAACCAATTCAAAGCGGTCGTCGCTCATTAAAATGCGAGTGAGGGCTCGACCAATACGACCAAACCCGTTGATGGCAACACGCTTTTTTATCATGCTTAGAACAAATGCTTTTCTGCGTGGTAGGATGAGCGCACCAGCGGACCACTTTCCACATAGCGGAAGCCTTTGCTCAAGGCATAGGTTTTATACTCGGCAAATTTTTCAGGTGTAATAAAGGCCGCCACCGGTAAGTGCTTGGGTGTCGGCTGCAGGTATTGGCCTAAGGTGAGAATATCTACACCCACTGACGCCAAATCATCGATGGTCTCCAAAGTTTCTTGTTCGGTCTCGCCTAAGCCCAACATTACGCCGCTTTTGCTGCGCATGCCGCCTTGCTTCAATCGCAATAGTGCTTCGAGACTTCTATCATATTTAGCTTGAATGCGCACTTGCTTAGTAAGTCGTCGCACGGTTTCCAGGTTGTGCGATACCACCTCAGGGGCAGCGTCAATGATGCGCTGCAGGTTTTCCCATTTGCCGGCAAAATCGGGGATGAGCGTTTCCATCGTAGTTCCAGGCGAAACACGACGCACTGCCTGCACGGTGTTGAACCAAATCTCTGAACCGCCATCGGGCAGGTCATCGCGATCAACGGATGTGATAACCGCATGCTTGACACCCATGAGCTTGATGGATTCTGCTACGCGCTCGGGCTCTTGAGGGTCGGCAGCCAAGGGACGCCCTGTAGCTACCGCGCAGAATCCGCAGGATCGCGTGCAGATGTTGCCCAAGATCATAAATGTGGCTGTTCCTTCCCCCCAGCACTCGCCCATGTTTGGACAATTGCCGCTTTCGCAAATGGTGTGCAGCTTATGCTGATCAACCAATCCGCGCACTTTCTTATAATTTTCACCTGTGGGTAATTTAACCCGAAGCCATTTCGGCTTGGGCACACGCACTTTTTCGTCTGGTATCGATGATGGTTCGCTCACTTCTGATCGTATTTCGTTCCTATGAAAAAATTGAGATACAACGATAGGAACAATTGATGGTTCTTGGGGTTCGTACTCTTGTCGTCATATATCGCCATGATGGGTATGCGATGCGCAAATAAATCGGCAGCTGCGCCCGCTTCTATCCCTTTCAATCGCTCACGCTCGTTACTGTATTCGAAGCAAAAAGAGAATTTGCCAAATGCCCCGGTATGCAGTTTTAACTCATCAAACCCACGCAAGGAACTGGCTCTGCCATAGATGTTGTCGATGTAATGCCTATCGGGATCAAACTTCTCTACTTCTATGTAAGGCTGATTGTTGGGCTCCTCCATATAAATAATCTCGAGGTAAATGGGTTTGGTGAAACCGAACGATGGCCCCACTTGCCAATTGTATGAAACCTGAACGCCGCTGCGGCGCAACTTTTCTGTGATGATTTTCTTTTGCCCAACATTGAGTCGCACCGTGTAGAAATTATTGAGCTTACCATAAAAGTATGGACGGGCGCTGGGGTCGTTAACCGGATTCCAGGTTTTGGTTTCTTTTTCGTGCTTCACAAACATAACATCGGCACCAAACAACCAAAGATTCTTGGCGTCGGTATATCGGCCAAATGTGGTGTTCATGCCATATCCGCTGGTATTGATGTTGAAACCGATTTGTCGCAATTTCTTGTACAACAAAATCTCACTTTCGGGTATAGGTTGCGACCATGCCTCAAAGACAGCAAACAAGCACACCACCAAAAGCAATCGCATTCTCATTGTGGTTTCAAAAGTAAGATATGGAAACTACAATGCGGAACTTCTTCGCGTAGTTTTGGAAACAAAATGACGGCTATCATGAACCCAGGAATGAAAGTGATTTATCAGGGCGAATTGCGCAACAACGCACAGCATCTGAGATCAGGCAACACATTAACTACGGATGCACCTCTTGATAATAATGGTAAAGGAGAAGCATTCTCTCCAACTGATTTGCTCTGTACTTCATTGGCTACATGCATGATGACGCTCATCGGCATCGCCGCTCAGAGCAAGGGAATTGCCATCGGAAATATAGAAGCAGAGATTGAGAAGGTGATGGCCAGTAATCCACGCAGAGTGAGCGAAATTCACATTGCTTTCACTATTCAGGATATGAATTTTGGAGAAAAAGAAAGGGCGATTTTAGAAAATGCTGCTTTGACATGTCCTGTAGCCAAAAGTCTGCACCCGGATATTCAGCAGCAAATTGGTTTTAACTACTCCAAGTAGTTTACTTGGTTTGTGGAATCTCTGTGCGATTGTATGCAGCACAACCATGTTTGCGACGTGTGCACGAAGAGGCGAGAACGATGACCGCGAGCAGAAAAATGATTACAAAACGACCCTTATTCATAGTGCTGTAATGGAGTTGTATTTTTTCCAACAGCACAAAAATAGCATTATTCCGACATTACACAATCTTAATATCACTTTGCAATTATGAACAATGACATGTATGCGCATTGTTTCTCGTTGACGGCGGTGCGAAGGCCTGTTCTATTGTGATTGCGTGTAAGTTGTTAAAAAACCAATTATGCCGGAATTAGCTCCTTGCTGTAGTTTTGCTCCCCGATGATACGTAATGCAGTTCCCGCCGTGCTTGTGCTTCAAGACGGTACCGTTTTTAACGGAAATTCATGCGGTAAGGTCGGTGTATCTACCGGAGAAATCGCTTTCAATACGGCCATGACCGGCTATCAGGAAGTATTTACCGATCCCAGTTATTACGGACAAGTTTTAGTTATGGCAACCGCGCACATCGGCAACTATGGTGTGCATGAAATGGAAGTTGAATCTCAATCGTGCAAAGTGGCCGGTGTAATCATTAAGAAATTCTCGGATGTGGCTAGTCGTATTGGGCCAATTGGAACTTTGCAAGATTATTTGGAACGTGATGGAGTAGTGGGCATTTGCGATATTGATACTCGCGCATTGGTGCGTCATATTCGCAAAGCGGGCGCAATGAATTGCATCATTGCATCTTCCACTACAGACGTCGCTCAGCTTCGCGATGAGTTGGCCCGGGTGCCAAGCATGGATGGACTCGAACTCAGCAGCAAGGTGGCATGCACAGAAGCATTTGATTACGGAAATCCAATGGCTGCCCATCGTGTGGCAGTGCTCGATTTCGGTGTCAAATTGAACATCCTTCGTTGCCTGGAAGAAAGAGACTGCTACTTGCGCGTGTTTCCGCTTAGCGCAACGAAAGAAGAGATTCTATCCTTTTCGCCGGATGGAATCATGTATAGCAACGGTCCGGGCGATCCTTCTGCGATGCCGCAAACCATTGCTTTGATTCAGTCCCTAGTGGACACGGGTATTCCAGGATTCGGTATTTGCCTCGGACATCAACTTATTGGACTTTCGCAAGGGTTGAAAACCGAGAAGATGTTCAACGGTCACCGGGGCATCAATCATCCCATTAAAAATTTGATTTCTGGCCAATGCGAAATAACCAGCCAGAATCATGGATTCGTTATCTCCCGTGAGTCCATTGCAGAAAATTCGAATGTGGAAATTAGCCACGTGCACTTGAACGATAACACGGTGGCGGGCATTCGATTGAATCATAAGCCTGTGTTCTCTGTGCAATATCATCCCGAGGCCAGCGCAGGTCCGCATGATTCTCGTTACCTATTTGATGAATTTATCACGAATATTGCAGTCGGTAAAAAGGTTACCGCAACAAACTGAGTGGAAGAGCGCCTCAATGAAAGCCGGGCTTCTGTCTCTCCAGTTCAACGATTAAAATAAGAAAACAATTATGTCAAGCATTGCGAAAATCCATGCGCGTCAAATTCTCGATTCGCGCGGTAATCCAACTGTAGAAGTGGAAGTGTATACGGATAGCGGTCACATGGGCCGCGCAGCTGTGCCAAGCGGCGCTAGCACCGGTGTGCACGAGGCTGTAGAACTCCGCGATTTGGACAAATCACTGTACCTCGGCAAGGGTGTAACCAAGGCTGTACAAAACGTAGTTTCAACACTTAATGATGCCCTAGTAGGTGCTTCAGTTTATGACCAGGCAGCAATCGATCAAACGATGTCTGCTTTGGATGGTACTGAAAATAAAGCAATCCTAGGTGCCAATGCAATTTTGGGCGTTTCACTGGCAACAGCACGCGCTGCTGCAGATACGATGGGGATGCCGCTCTACCGCTATGTGGGTGGAATAGGAGCACACACACTGCCAATTCCTCTCATGAACATCATCAATGGTGGTGCTCATGCCGATAACAAAGTGGACGTTCAAGAATTCATGATTTTGCCTGTGGGCGCCGAAACTTTCAGCGAATCACTGCGCATGGGTACAGAGGTGTTTCATCACTTGAAGTCGGTGCTGAAGGGCAAAGGCTTCTCTACTAACGTTGGCGATGAAGGTGGTTTCGCTCCAAACCTCAACAGCAACGAAGAGGCATTGCAGTATGTTATGCAAGCTATCGAAGCTGCAGGTTACAAGCCAGGCGTGGATGTGTGCATTGGTTTGGATTGCGCCAGCACAGAATTCTATAACGCTGAAAAGAAAAAGTATGTGCTCGAAAGCACAGGTGAAGAGCTTACCAGTTCTGAAATGGTTTCGTATTGGAAATCATGGTGCGATAAATATCCAATCGTGTCAATTGAGGACGGTTGCGCTGAAGACGACTGGGATGGTTGGAAACTTCTAACAGAATCTCTCGGTGGCCATATCCAGTTGGTAGGCGACGATTTGTTTGTAACCAACGTAAGTCGCTTGGCACGCGGTATTGAAGAGGGTATCGCGAATTCAATTTTGGTGAAAGTGAATCAAATTGGTTCGCTTACCGAAACCATGGAGGCGGTGCAACTTGCAACACGGTATTCGTACACTTCAATCATGAGTCACCGCAGCGGTGAAACTGAAGACACTACCATCGCCGACTTGGCTGTGGCAATGAACACCGGACAAATCAAAACGGGTTCTGCATCACGCAGCGATCGTATCGCTAAGTACAATCAATTGCTTCGCATCGAAGAACAACTCGGTGCATCGGGTTATTTCCCCGGAAAGCAATTCCCATTTATGCCTTTGTAATTCGAATTATACACATGAAAAGCCCGCGCCATGCGGGCTTTTTTCTTGCATGAATAGATGAGCGATAAGTTGACAATCATAGAGATTTCGATTCCGCATTTTACTGCGGAGGGAACGTTCCATGCAGCCATGTCTGCTGCGAAGGATGTGGCAGATGCGGGATTCAACACAGTGCTCGCCTTGCCGTTTATGCCTATTGACCGCAACCTCAGTCGTTCACCCTATGCTGTGATTGATTATACCTCGGTTGATTCGGCAATGGGAACTACCGACGATGTGCGCGCATGGATTCACCATTGCCATGCATTGGGGTTGGATGTTGTGCTGGACATTCCGCTCAATCATACTTCACCCGCGCATGCATGGAAATTGAGAGATGATTGGTACAGTCGCGATGCATCTGGCAACGCTCACGCGCCGGTGGGAACCAACTGGAGCGACGTGCATCAACTCAATCATAGCCATGCGCCACTCGTAGAAGAACTACAGCGAGTTTTAGCGTTTTGGTTGGAGTTGGGGTGTGATGGATTTCGCTATGATGCGGCGGCGTGGATGACTAATGCTTGCTTAGATGCTTTAATTCAAGGAGTGAATCTATTGGCCAATCGGCGTATGCATCATTGGTGTGATAGCGCTGTCATGATGAACAAGCATCCATTCACAGCCTTCCTCGACTGCGAGAGCTATCGCGCTTTGATGACAGAAAAGTCGGATGAAAATTGGTACGCATCAATACATGAAAATGCGATTCTCTATCTCGCCAATCACGATACATTAAATGATGGAAGAAGCGCAATCGATGTGCTCGGAAATCGATATCATGTGCTGAGGGAATTGCTTCAATCAGGCAAGCACCATCGGATGCAAAGTGCTTGCGAATGGAGAAATCCTTCGGCCAGCTATTCTTTTTTGCGCTGATTAGGGCGTTTACTTCGACTTCTTTTTCTTGTCGGATACCGACGCATCCTTCGGCAATTTGAATTGAACCTGCAACACAAACTCCGATGCTACGGGCAATCCGCCTGCAAGAGCAGGAACAAAACCATCAATGGTTTGCACGATACGCAAGGCTTCGGCATCGAGCGCAGGATTTACGGAAGTATAGATGGTGTGGTTGCTTGTATGACCAGAATGGTCTACTAAAAATTTCACGAATACTGTTCCTTCAATTCCTTTTTTCTTTTCCGCCTTTGGATACACCATGCGCTCGTTAATGATGCGGTACAATGCATCGAAATCGCCAGGGTAATAACACAGGGCATCCATTATCGGGGCACCCGGCTGGGCCATAGCTGTCTCCGTTGTGAAGAACACCAATAGCATAAGGGCGATACGAAGAAGTTGTTTCATAGTCTTCAAAGATAATAACATGCCTATATTGTTGTTAACGCCGTCATATAAGCTTTACGCTGTTTTTTACATTTACCCTATGCAAATAATTATTATAGCTCTCATTGTGCTCAATGTGATTGGCATTCTTTACCTGATCACACGCAAGAAGCCCACAGAGCAGCAAGCACAAAACAATTCTGCTCTCGATGTGCTGCAAGCTGAGTTGGACAAAGCCAATGAACGATTGAAAAAAGCTACTGAAGTTGAGCTTGATCTTACGCGCAAATTGGCTCAAAAGGAAGCAGAGTTGGCCGGGGTCATTCAACAGTCCACGAATACCAAACGTGAAATCTCCGAACTGCAAACACTTTTCAAAGACCAATTCAGCAATTTGGCGCAAGGGATTTTAGATGAAAAGTCGAAACACATGCAGACGCAAAGTGAACAGCAAATTAAGCTGCTGCTCGATCCGCTGCAATTGAATTTGAGTGAATTCGAAAAGCGTATTCAAGCCTCTTATTCTACCGAATTGCAAGAGCGCAATAGTTTGAGGGATGAACTTAAGCGCCTCAATGAAAATAGCACGAAGTTGTCTGAAGATGCTTCCAACCTCACTCAGGCATTGAAAGCAGATACCAAGGCCCAAGGCAATTGGGGTGAATTGGTGCTGGAACGTATACTCGAAAGAAGTGGACTCACAGACGGTGTTGAGTACAAGACCCAACACACTACGAGCAACGAGCACGGGCAGGTGATTCGGCCGGATGTGATTGTAAATCTTCCGGGTGAGAAACACCTAATTATCGATAGCAAGGTATCGCTTACAGCCTACAACGCTTGGGTGTCGGCATCTACCGACGAAGAGCGTGCTGCACAAGGAAAGGCCCACATCGCGAGTATTCGCAGTCACGTAAAATTATTGAGCGAAAAGAACTATCCATCAGGCAAGGGCTTGAATGCGCCCGATTTTGTAATACTGTTTACGCCTATTGAGGGTGCATTTGCAATGGCATTGCAGCAAGATCGGGAATTATACAACGACGCCTGGGATCGACAAATTATCATTGTTTCTCCCACAACCTTGCTGGCGACCATGCGCACCGTAAGCAATATTTGGATGCAGGAACGTCGTATTCGTAATGTTCAGGAAATCGCAGAGGAGGGAGGTAAGTTGTACGATAAGTTCGTAGCCTTTCTCGTGAATTTGGAGGATATAGGCAACAAATTGGATCTCGCTCGAAAGGCGTATGATGAGGCGTTTGGTAAACTTTCTACTGGACGCGGAAATATCATAGCTCGAACGCAGAAAATGCAGAAATTGGGAGCCAAAACCGCCAAGCAAATCGATGTGCAATTGCTCGATCAGGCCCAACTCGATGATGAGAATGAATAGGATATCTGTTGTTTTGCTCGCTGCAGTTGTGCTTTCAATTGCTGCTTGCTCGAAGCGCTCCTTGACGCCCACGGGCTCTTATCAATATCTCTATGATTTGGAAAGTAGAGATCTCCACCCTGAATACGTCCTGTATCACGAAAGCGAGGATTCAAGCACGCTGTATTTCCGGATTTTTTCAAGTGAATTACTCTACACACGCGCAGGTTTGAACACACCATTTACAACCAATCTAAAGCTCAAAGCAACGGTAAGTGACGCTAATGGATTAATAAACGATAGCCTGTCCGTGCAGTTGCACGAGCGCGTAAAGGATCGCCAGGGATGGCTCTTGGGCTCTATGCGCATAGGCATGAAGCCTGGCAATTGGAATTTGCTTATTGAGTTTACGGATGTGACGCGCAATCTCACTCAGCCGTCGTTTATAGCCGCAGATAAAACTTCAAGCCTTACTGCGCAGAATTTTTTGATGCAGAAATATGAAAGCGGAGAGCCGGTATTTGGCGGCTTTGTGACGCCGGGTCAAAAATTGGAAGTGAAATCAGCGCGCAACAGCAAACTTGAAGCGAAGCCGGCCCTTTGGCACTTCAATGAAGATGTGAAGCTACCTCCCCCGCCTTTCTCACCGAATGCACCCGAACAGCCAACCTTGGATGGTGCAAAGGCGGTAACAGTGAAATCTGATACTTCCGGAAGTTGCAGTTTTGAGGTAGTAGGCGGTTTGTATTTTCTGACTTATGATGCTGCCCGCAAATCAGGGTTGTGCATCAAGACATCGGGTACACATTTTCCTCGTATTAAGGAGGTCAGTGCGTTGCAATGGCCCTTGCGTTTTATAACTACCAAGACAGAGCACGAGGAAATTGTGAAGAATGCTTATCCTAAGGCAGTGATTGATCGCTTTTGGATTGAATGCGGTGGTGGAAAGGATCACGCAAGAGAATTGATTCGCGTTTTCTACCGCAGAGTAGAGGAGGCCAACTACTATTTCAGCTCATATACCGAAGGATGGCGAACTGATCGCGGGATGATTCACTTGCTGTTCGGTAACCCCAATCAAATAGTGCGCACATCGCAAGGAGAAGTTTGGAATTACGGCGAGGATCAAAGCGCAGCTTTGCTTTCGTTTAATTTTCGGAAGGTGGAAAGCCCGTGGAGTAATAACGTCTACATACTGGAGAGGGAACCGGGTTATAAGCCTTACTGGGAGCGCATGGTACAGACATGGCGAAGTGGAAAAATCTACAGCGAATAAGTAGTAGTTGGATGCATCACATGTATGTATTGAAATGAAAAATGGCGAGTGTTGAGCTTGTACACTCGCCACTCGCCATTCTAAAATTTATCCGACGCTTAGCCGGCTAATAATTACTTTTTCTTCTTACCTGTCACGATGAACTCTGTGCGGCGGTTCTCTTCGTGCATAGATTCTTCGCAGAATACGCCATCCGTGCAGTCATTCAGCAATTCAAGCTCTCCATATCCTTTCGATACGATAATGGAACGCGGAACACCTTTTTTGACCATATAATCGGTAACGGCCTTCGCGCGCTTCGATGAAAGGTCTTCGTTGTATTCGAAGCTACCACGACAATCGGTATGGCTGCGCAATTCGAATTTAAGGTTGTTGTTTTCACGGAAAAGCTTCACGAGATTGTCGAGATAGGCGTAAGCATCATCGCGAATATCCCATTTGTTATAGTCCCAGTGAATATCAGGTAAATCGTAAATGCCCTTCATCTTAACACGGCTTCTATCCTTTTTACCATCAGCACCAGCGTCACCATTAGCGTCTTTGCCGGAAGTGTCTGTAACATAAAGTTCCGCCATTTCGATCATCTTGTTCATCGGGTCTTCGTCGCCACGGGTATTGAAGTTGTCGGTTTGGCTGAAATAACCTTCTAATTCACTAATCATTTGATAGTCTTTGCCTTTGCTAAGCTCTGCTGTAAACTTACCATTGCCATCGGTGAGGTACATCTGTTCGGTGCCATCGGTCAAATTCTTGATTATGATTTTGGCCCCGCCCAATGGCAATTTACTATCACGACCGGTTACAAGAGCATTCAGCGTAACTTTAGCATCATCCTCAATGAAGCTAAAGATTTTGTCGCTACCGTAGCGGTCGCTTGTGAAGTAGCCTGTTTTTCCATCAGCATTCCAAATCATACTGAAGTCATCTGTCGAACTATTAATAGGATAGCTGATATGAACCGGACGTTCCCAAACGCCATTGCGGTTATAAGAAGTCATGATATCAAAGCCACCTAAACTCTCAATGGCATCGCTGGCATAATATAGATGATCGTCCTTACGCAGAGAAGGGAATACCTCATTACCAACCGAATTCACGTTGCCACCAAGGTTCATGGGTGTTCCCCAAATGTTGTCGGTCATTTTTACTACCCAGATGTCCATGCCACCAAATCCACCGGGCATGTCACTGGAGAAATACAAGGTTTGACCATCCGCTGAAAATGCCGGGTGAGCAAACATGTACTTGTTATCACAGAAGGGGAGAACGGTGGGCTTTTCCCAAGTGTTATCTGAACCTCTGCGGCTACTATACAATTGGGTGTTGCTTACCTTATTCTCATTGCCGGCAATGTTGCCTGACTCAAGTGTGAAACTGCGTGTAAACACGATAGTTGTACCCGCAGGCGAGGCTGCTGCAACACCATCATGATAATTGCCGTTCAATCCTTCAAGTATGGATGGAGCAGCCCAAGCAGCGCCTTCGCGTTTAGTGAAGTAGAGATTCGTATACGGCTTGTTGGTGTATGGATCCAATTCACCGTTTCCTGAAGGACTGCTAAACAGCAGGCCACCGTTGTAGAGGTAAGGAGAATAAACAGGTCCTGCTGCTGGTATAGCCATTGGCTCGATGATGTAGCTCATTGAGTCGGCCTTGAATCGCTCAACGTTTTTGCAACTGGCGAGCAATTGCTTGGCAGTTGCATTGGCAGCATCACGGCTCACAATACCCTCAAGAATAGTCTTCGCATCGAGGTAGCGTTGCTTGGCCATCAAAGCGCGGGCATGATTGATACGGTCTTTGTCGGTATTATCCGTATAGGTCGATGCTGTTTCGTAATTCGCCAAGGCGTTGTCGTAGTCATTCACCTTCAGATAGCTTTCAGCTAGCTTACGTCGCGCATCCGCATTATCTTTCTTGGAAACTCCTTTGTCCAAGAAATAAATCGCCTCGTTGTATTTGTAATTGTCGTAGGCGTCTTTACCTGCGTTGGTATACAGGGTAGCGCAACTGCCAAGCATCACGCTCGTAAGGAATAGAGCGGCTGTGCGTTGAATATATGAGTTCTTTTTCATAATGAGTGCTTCAAAAATTGTGGTTCACATTCAGTTTAAGTTAGAAGTAACGTGGTGAGCGGGCCTTAACCAATGCGGCTTTGCCGAGGTCATAGCCAATCATTACTTCGTGTGAATTGTTGCTGTATTTTGAAATAGAGCTCAACGTGTAGTCGAAGGCGTAACCGATGCGCAATTGCGGATTGATATTCCATTCGAGCATAGTTACAATTGCATCACCTGTGCGATACCCTGCGCCAAACCAGAATTTGTTCATGAAAAGCGCATTGCAGTTGATGTCGACGCTAACAGGAGCATCACCTTGCATTTTCACCAAGATACTTGGTTTGATGGCCAATTCAGGTGTGGGTTGGAATACGACTCCTGTGTTGAAATACACGTGACTTTTGTAGAATGAATTGACACCGGTAGTAGTGTAGGTGATCTTATCATCCACCGAAAGCAATGACGGAATCGATAAACCGGCGAAGAAATTACTTTGATAATAATATACACCAGCACCAACGCGAGGAATCATAGTTCCGTTGATATTGCTGGCGTAAACCGGATCTTCAACATCCTTTATAATCGCATCGGTTAGTTGAGCGCTATAACGTGAAACTCCCAAACGCAATCCGAAGCTCAACTTGCCTTTAGCTAGGTTTACATGGGTAGCACCATTGGCATTGATGTCGAGAACATTGGTAATACCCAGCGCATCATTGCTTACGTTGAAACCTAAACCAGCTTTTCCGCCTATTATCTGGCCATCGGCACTTAGAAATTGTGTACGTGGGGCGTTATCGAATTTTACCCACTGACTGCGGTGCAGGATACTGGTACTCCAGTAATCGTGGGTGCCGGCATATGCAGGGTTCAATACCATGCTGTTAAACATGTATTGACTAATCATCAATTCCTGCTGGGCAGAAATGCGTCCTGCGGTGATGATTAATGCTAGTATGACTATATATTTTTTCATAGTGTTCTTGTCTTTAATGAGGTTCTCGTTCGGTTTAGTTTCTTCTTAGGTCAACGTAGGTATTGAATTCCGATCCGCAACCTTCGAAGATGACGAAGTAGGTACCGTCCGAAAGTGTATTGCCGTCTTTATCTTGTCCGTACCACTGATTGAGGTAGCTATCCTTTTCGTAAACGAGGTTACCCCAACGATTGAATACCTTAAACTGGTTGTCGGGACAATCTTGCACCCCATCGATTACATACGTATCGTTGAAGCCATCGCCGTTAGGTGATAGAGCTGTGTATAGTTTCAACGCATCCGGATCAACGAGAGTAACAACTGTGTCAAGTACGCAGCCATTGGCATCTACAATCTGTAACGCATATTCGCCTGCAATCAACCCTTCCGGATTTGAAATTGAATCGCCAATGGTGCTCGGTGTCCAGTTGTAAGTGTATTCTGGTGTTCCGTTAGAAACTTCAACCAAAATAGAACCATTGTCGCCATCTGGGCTTGAGATGTTGTATGTGTTCGTAGCGATGCTGTATTCGCTCAAGGTGATACTAACGCTCAATGCTTGTGGCGTTGTGATGGCAAACGTGGCTGTTGTATCACAGCCTGATGCATCTGCTACAGCAATGGTGTATGAACCTGCAGGAAGATTGTCAACACTTGTGCTGTCGCTAAGAACGTTTTCATTGGAATCACTCCATGAGTAGGTGAATTCAGGAGTTCCTCCGCTAGTAGTAACAGATGCAGCACCCGCGCTATCACCTGCGCAAAGGCCGTTGGTGATGGCTAGGTCGATAATCAAGCCTGTGGATTGCTGAATAGCGAATTCAAGATCTTGTTCACATCCTAATGCGTCGAAAACGACAACTGAATACAACCCGTTGCAAAGACTGCTCAAATCCTCGGTTTGCTGACCATTGATCCACTGGAACACGTAGTCAGGTGAACCACCGGTTACAATCAAATCGATTGAACCAT
>CANHPZ010000048.1 GCA_947462725.1 Flavobacteriales bacterium | reverse complement strand
GTGCCCGCTTCAGGTAGCGGGTTTATGTGAATGACCTTACCTCCGCGCTCCTTGCATTTCTGGAGTGCCGAAAGCATGCGTGGATGATTAGTTCCCGGATTTTGACCGATGACCATCACCACTTCCGCATCGTAAATATCTTCGAGTGTAACAGTTCCCTTACCTATGCCAATGGTTTCACCTAGCCCCACACCGCTGCTCTCGTGGCACATGTTCGAGCAATCGGGAAGATTGTTTGTACCATAGGTTCGCACCAGCAACTGATACAAAAAAGCCGCTTCGTTGCTTGCCCGTCCTGATGTATAGAACACCGCTTCATCGGGAGAGCAGGATTTCAATTCCGATGCAACTATATCGTATGCTTTCTCCCAGTCGATGGGTTCATAATGCGAACTCCCTTTGGGCAAATACATGGGTTGGGTGACACGACCGCTTTTGCCGATTTCGAAATCCGACCAGCCGCTCATTTCCTCCACGCTGTGCTTTCGGAAAAACTCCGGGTCGCACTTGAACTGCGTTGCTTCTTCAGCAACTGCCTTCGCGCCATTCTCACAATACTCTCCCAGTTTTGAGCGGTGTGCAGGCTCAGGCCAGGCACATCCCGGACAGTCAAATCCATCGCGCTGATTGAGTTTTGCCAATACCTGCAATCCTTTCCACAACCCCATTTCACGGGCAATGTGTTGCATCGAAACAGTAATGGCCTGCATACCTGCCGCCTTGCCTGGCAGCGCATGGCGTTCGATGCCGGTGAGTTTCGCAGGCGGGATAATTTGCACCGATCGCGCTGACGTAGTTGTGTCTGACATGTGGGGCTATTTTGGTGTGAAAATACGAAAAAGGGGTGAGGCGTGAGGGGTGAGGGATAAGGGGTTAGTGTTGCTCATTCTCGCTTTGATGCTGATTCTGATTCTTACAACTTCAACGAGACGACAAGAATTAAGTACTCAGTGTGGAGAGCACTTTCCTCTTTCGAAGAAGCCATCATTTTTCGAAGCCTTCGATTTCTAATCGTGGGAGGCGAGTTCGGCCAGCGCACAAAAGGCAACAGAACCCATAAAACCTCATCCCATATCCTTCACTCCTGCAGTCGGAATAACTTATGGGTTTTTCATGTCGCCTATGCCGCAGAGTTTCGCAGCATGGAAAACACACTTATTACTTCCATTGAAAATCGCATCTTCATGATTCGCGGAAAACAAGTAATGTTCGATCGCGACTTGGCCAAACTATTCGAGGTTCAAGCAAAAGCCATGAATCAAGCGGTAAAACGCAATGCGAAACGATTCCCTGAGGAGTTTATGTTTCAGCTCGATTCAAAGGAGTTTGCGGAATGGCGGTCACAAATTGTGACTTCCAAAGGTGATATCAAAGGTCTTCGCAAGAGACCCTACGCTTTCACCGAACAAGGAATAGCGATGCTTTCCACAGTGCTTAGAAGTCCAATTGCAGTAGAGGTAAGCATTCGGATAATGAATGTATTTGTAGCCTTGCGCCAACAAGCACTTGCTGTGCAAGTCTATGACTCCCGATTTCAGTTAATCGAAAACACCCTCTCCAAGCATGAACGAAACTTTGAGCAAATATTCAATCAACTTGAGAAACATGAACTCCCCCAACACGGCATCTTCTTCAACAATCAAATCTTCGATGCGCACGCCTTCTTCAGTGATCTCGTGCTAAGCGCCCAATCGTCAATCATACTCATCGACAACTACATCGATCACACGGTGCTTGTGCAGCTCGCCAAACGCCATGCGGATGTTAGTGCCACAATCTACACCGAGCGTATTCCGGATGCACTGCGCCTGGATCTCGAAAAACACAACGCACAATACCCTGCGATTGCCATTCGGCGCGTGCAGTACATCCACGACCGTTTCCTCATTATCGACCACACTGCACTCTACCACATCGGTGCTTCCATCAAGGATCTGGGTAAAAAGTGGTTCGCGTTTTCGCGCATGGATAGTTTAGTGGAAGAGGTGCTTCGGAGAATTGCGTAGGTTAAAGGGTGAAGGGTGAAGGGTTATGGGTTAAGGGTTAAGGGTTAAGGGTGAAGGGTGAAGGACAAAGTGAGTTCCTACTCAACTTTCAACCCTTGCGCCTTTTTGAGTATTCCATTCCGCACAACGCTTATCAGCCAGCCCCGTAAGGGCCAAATATTACTAGAATAAAAGATGCACGATGAGCGCCAAGCCCCGGAGGGGCGAAATATTTCGAAGAGGAATTGCGGATTGCGGCAACTCGTTTCCTTTCCGCGGAGGCCAAGCTATTCCGAAGCGAACGATTTCCCGTTGTGCTCTCTGAGATGGAGCTCATCCACAATTTTCTTCGTTGTAAACAATCGCCCGATTCTAAATGAAATGTTTACAAACCCTCCGTTAACATTTTCAGAGTGACATTTTAAATGTTAACACCAAAAATGTTAACGCCATCAAAAATTGACTTCAATTCACCCGTCTGCTTAACCATGCTTCAGAAACCAATGCACTCGCGAAACGAAAACGCAGTCCGATAAACCCTAAAAAAAAATCCTACACTTATCTTGCCTCCTTAAAAATTCCCTAACCCCTAACTCATCGCATGCTCCAACACCTCACCACCGAAGTAGAACGCCTCAGCAAATCCATAGGCTCGTGGATGAAAGAACAAACCGACGTGCACGAGCACATCGCCGAAGAGAAAAGCGATAACAACCTCGTCACCTTTGTAGATAAAGAAAGCGAGCGCCGCTTTGTGGAGGGCTTAAGTGCTATGCTGCCCGAGGCTGGATTCGTAGCCGAAGAAGGCACCGGCGTTCGCAATGAGCATGGCCTCAACTGGGTAATCGACCCGCTCGACGGCACCACCAACTTTGTGCATGGCATGCGCATTTGGTGCACCAGCATTGCGCTATGTGATGGCAACAAACCCATCCTGGGTGTTATCTACGATCCCAGCAGCGATGAATGCTTTACCGCATGGAAAGACGGTGGTGCATTTCTCAATGGTCAGCCCATTCATGTTTCCAAAATCAACACGCTGCAGCAATCGCTTTTTGCAACGGGCTTTCCATACCATGACTTTGGGCGCGAAGAAGAATACATACAGTTGTTTCGCCACATGATGCGCAGCACGCGCGGTTTGCGCCGACTCGGCAGCGCCGCACTCGATATGGCGTGGACAGCCTGCGGCCGCGTGGATGGATTCTATGAATACCGCCTGAACCCTTGGGATGTAGCGGCGGGAACGATCATCGTGGAAGAGGCCGGTGGTACCGTCACCGAGTTCAACGGCGGCGACAATCCTGTCTTCGGCGATGACCTGGTGTGCACCAATGGGCTCTTGCAGCAAGACATGCTGAATACCATCGCTCAATATTTCAAATAAAAAAAGCCCCGCACACGCGGGGCTTTTCAATTATCTGAAGAAAATTATCTTACGATAAAGGTTGCCGTTTGCTCATGGTTGACTACAGCATGATATAAACCAGAACTCCAGTCCTGTGTGTTCAATTGCACATTTGCAGACTGCCCTTTAAGCTCAAGTATTAGCGTGCCCATGGCATTGAACACGCGCACTGATTGTGCTGGTGTTGTGCTTTGAATATTCACGACATCGGTTGCCGGATTAGGATAAACGAGCACTTGCTGCGCAATCGTTTCATTCACACTAAAGGCACAGCTGGCGCATGAACCGAAACACACCTGCGGCATGGTGATGTTGTTTTGATTGGTAGTTACCGAACGATTGTATCCGCCAAAGCCATCTGCAACACCGCACTCAAAAGGAACTGCTTCGGCACCGGCGAAATCAGATCCATTCAAAAACTTGAAGTATTGTAGCTCATTCTGTCCTACTGTAACCACTGCGCGATAGAGCGCCGGAGATATTTCGGTCATCGGAGTAGCACTTGCTGAAAACCCATTGAATGTGCCGGCAACAAACACACCTGTAGCACTAATGGTTTGTTCGCTCATGTCCACGGTGAGCGTCAGGTTTACGGTTGGAACAACCACGCATGCAGCGCATTCGTTGAAACAAACCGTAGCAATTTCTTCATTGTTTGCTGAAGCAACATGGCTTCTGTTGAATCCGCCGAATCCATCACTTACTCCACAATCTGCAGGAACGGTTTCCCAAGAAGTACCGTTGACGAATTTGTAGCTAAACGTTTCACCTGAATTCACCGCTATAGGCAATTGGTAAATGCCATTACCCAAAGGAATCATAGCGCCATCGGCAGGCGTCCAGTTGTTGAATGAACCTGCCACAAACACTTCGTCGTTGGTCACGGTTTGATTGCTCATGTCGACATTCAACGTAATAATAACAATTGATACCGGCAAGCAATCGATGCAGGCACTAAAGCAAACCGAACTCAAAATTGTATCGTTGGAGCTTAGGGTAATTGAGCGGTTGAATCCGCCTAGACCATTGTCGACACCGCAAGTGGAAGGCACCACTTCTTCACCGGCACCCCATGCATTTCCATTGATGAATTTGTAATCAACCATTGTATTTTCTTCTATGGTCGCTGTGAATTCGTAAACACCATCAGCATTAGTATCAGTCATGGAAGAGGTAGTTGGATCCCAACCTTGGAAATTACCGACGATGTGAACACCATTGGCACTCACTGTTTCGTTGGCCATGTTCACACGGAATGTCACATCAACCAAAACAGGTTCTACAATCACTTCGCAGTCGGCACAGGTGCCAAAACAAATCGGTCCGTAGACAACTGAATCCATCGCTCCCACCAAAAAAGTGCGATTGAATCCGCCATTGCCATCATCCACTCCGCATGTTGCAGGTACTGCCTCCGCGAATGTGAAGTCGATACCGTTCAAGAATTTGAATTGTACAATCGTGTTGGCGGCGGCTGAAAGGGTCACTTCATAAATGCCATCGCCGTCGGCATCGGTCATCGGTGTAGTTGTCGCCGACCAGTTTTGAATATCACCCACGAAGAACACGCCATCGGGACTAACGGTTTCGTTGGCCATGTTTACCAAGAACGTTACATTCACCGGAACTTCTACCACCTGACAATCGGAGCACTGACTATAACAAACCGTTGAAGCAGTTACATTGGCTGTACCCAATTCCAACACGCGGTTGTAAGCACCGAAGCCATCGGGTAAGCCACACACTGAAGGCACAACTTCCGCATCGGCCGATGTGTTGCCATTCAAAAACTTGTACAGGAGGTTAGCGTTTTCATCCACTGTTACCGTAACCTCATACACACCATCGCCATCGGCATCGGTCATGGGTGTAGTTGCGGGATTCCATCCCTGGAAATTGCCCATCACATGCACGCCATTGGGTGAAATTGTTTGCTCGGCCATGTTCACTCGAAGTGTTACATCAATAGTTGGTACTACCACAATGCAATCGATGCAATCGCTGTAGCATACGGTTGTTGTTGTTGTATCCTCATAAGCCAAATTCAATCGACGAAAGCCTTGCCCCATGAACATCGCACGGCAGGCAGCAGGCACAACCTCGGCATCGGCAAGCGCCAATCCATTTTGAAACTTATAGTAAATGGTTTGATTCGTATCCAGTGTAAGTGATGCAGTATACACGCCATCACCATTGGCGTCGGTCATGGACTGCGTGAATGCTGGATCGGTTTGCGGCACACCAACCACAAACAGGCCATTGGGGCTCACAGTTGACTGCGACATATTCACAGCAAAGGTTACCTGCGCTGTTGGCGATGCCGGACAGTCGACACATGAAGCAAAGCACACCGGACCATAAACGCCGATTGCACCTGTTGGAGCAAACGTGCGGTTGTATCCGCCTTGTCCATTCGGCACACCGCAATCAGCAGGCACACTTTCATCGATGCCGGATCCCCATGCGTTACCATTGACAAACTTAAACTGAAGCCCTGTGCCCGTTGGAACGGTGGCCGTATATTCAAACACCCCATCGCCATCGGTATCTGTCATGGCTGTTGCTCCGGGTTGCCATTGCGGCGATTGAAATGTGCCGGCGATATGCACTCCGTTGGGGCTCACGGTGAGGCCTTGCATGTTGAGCAAAAAAGTAACGGTTGTTTGAGCATTCGCCATACCTGCGGTTAGCGCGACGAGTGCGAAAAGAATGTAGCTTCTCATGTGAATTAATGGTTAATGTGGCGAATATAAGTGTAAGAAATACACTTAAACCTGAACGCCCCCTATTTCGGCTCATGGCTCTTTTGAAATTTTAATTAAAAACCAAAGAGTGGTTCTTACGACCTTGCGCGCTGAAATATGCCCGCATACATTTTCAGGTATACCATCACGATAACATTCGCCCTGCTGTGCAGCATGGCCTATGCACAAACGCCTGCCGACAGTACGATTATTCATATCAAAGGACAGCTTCGCGACGAAAACGACCAGCCGATTTCAAATGCGATTATCATCAACAAGGCTACAAAAAAGGGAACCTTTGGCAAGCCCGACGGCTCGTTTGACATTCAATGCTTGCGCAGCGATACACTAGCAATAACCTCTCTCGGATTTCAGACCCGAAATGTTTCCTACGCTGATTCGAGCTATTCCGATAAGTTTAATTTGAAACTGTTTCTCGACACACGAACCTACATGTTTGCGGAGGTGGAAGTATTCGCCCCACGCGACCTGGAGCAAATTCAGGAAGACATCAACAAGCTCGGCTATGATGAAAGAGATTATATGTTGAGTGGTATAAACGCTGTGGCAAGTCCAATCACATTCCTCTACCAGCAATTCAGCAAGAAGGAGCAATCCAAACGACAGGTAGCTTACATGGAAAACGAAGACCGCAAGCGTGAGCTATTGAAAGAGCTCTTCCGTTTGTATGTCGATTATGAAATCATTTCGTTGAGCGATGACCAGTTCGACGACTTCATCAATTACCTCAATGTTTCCGATGAGTTTATGATTCAGAGTTCACAGTATGACTTCTTGATTTTTGTGCGCGATAAATTCAAGGATTACAAATTCTATTTGCGCCAAAACAATCGACTGAAATCCACCGACTACGATTACGACAAGGACTAGGATTAGCCTTTCCGTTTCAAAGCCGTCACAAATCGACTCCATGCGGCGGCATCCAACAAGTTTCCACCGCTTCTGAATCCACCACTGTAGCGTGCAATCATAGTAGCTGAAGCTTCGGAATATGCATCTGCAGATAAGTCACGCAGACCATCATAATTTGACACAGAAGCAGCCGTGCGATCGAAACGGAAATAGGTATCACCCGGAAAATCCAACGCCATCACTTCGGCTCGCAGTCTACCCGGAGAAGGATAAGGCAGTACGTTTACAGTAGGCAACATCATTTGCTCTGATTCCATCCATTGAACTATCGAAATGTGCTTGGATGTGGTGTCATCGGGAATTACATAGAAGGAGCGCTTCAATCCGAGGAAAATGAAATTAAGCGTATCTCCTGCCAGCACCGGCAATGTGAAATACCCTGTATGATCGGAAAATGTACCTCTGTTGTCGTGTGATCTAAACACCGTGGCATACGGAACAGGAATCAGGGAATCGGTGGCTACCACTACTCCCGACACTTGAATAATATGCTTGGATTGTGATGCAGCAGAGAGCCACACACACAAACACGTAACCAGCAGAGTTAAATTCTTCATCGCTTGGGGCAAATGTAACAGAGCACTCGCAATGGTCGCATATCAAACGTTAAGTACTGCAAAAGATCAGCAACAACAGGTAGTGGTGAGCAGCTTCATCGCATAGAAGAACATGGTGCTGATCGCGATAACCCATAAACCCACACTCTTGATCCTTGAGACTGAAGCAGGAGAATACCTGTTAATCACAAACCACAACAGAAGCAATAGCACGCCCTCGATTAAAGCAGGATGAGCCATAAAACTCGATTGTATTTCGCCCTTGAGCAAATGCAAGCCACTGCGCTGTATGCCGCAAGCGGGACAATCGCAACCGGTCAGCATTTTGAACGGACAAGGCAATAAGTGATCATCCAACCAACTGATGCTATGTTCAAGCCAAGTCGGCATTGGTCATTATTTGAATGAGTTCATGAAGTTCATCGATAAAGCCATCACTGCTTAATGGCCGGCAAAAAGTAGAACACAGTGTTTGCAGCACATACGTGTCGCCTAGCCTGTAATCATCCGACAATTCAAGCTGATGCAAATGGTTGAGCTCATTGGCTTCAAGTATATCGAAACAAACATATGCATCAAGCAAAATATCGTAGGAAACACCAAAAATCAAATGACCGGATTGCAAGACATAAAAAGCAGGCACGCGAATCAAATCAGGTCTATCAGTAATCAAATGACCAAGTGTGTAGTAGGGATAAATGTGCAGTGATGGGTGATATCCCGCCGCTTGTAGCATTGCCTCCAATTCTGCGAGTTTTTGCCGAATGCGTTCTGCCTTACCCGGGTGATGGGTGGCTTGCGACCATTGCCAGCCGCATTCCATGTCGAGCCATTGGCATGGTCCCAGTTCCAGCTTATAGTCGAATGAAGAAGGCAAGTCAAGCACGTAACCGGGATAGTAAAAATCCAATCCCAGACGTTTGGCCATATCCATTTCGAGTAACATCGTAAACGTCCCCAAACTGAAGTTGGCGTAATGATGATCGTACAGGCATAGAATTGAAGCCATGCTGCTTTCACCCACATCCACATAACTCACAGCCACGAGCTTGTTGTCGTCATACACCGCAATCTCCATGGCATCGATTTCGGCGCCCATGCGAGGCGAAAGCTGAACATCTTCCAAAGAATCATGCACAAATGCTTTGAACCGATGCAAATGTCCGCGATACAATTCCTCGCGACGGGCATCCACCCGAGGTGTGCCCACACGAATAGTAAAACGCCGCATGTTCTTTCGGTAAAGCTTGGAGTGACTCTTCCGCATGCTAAATGAAACAGTGGGAAACCTAATGTTGCGCACACCGTAAATCTGCTCGTCGATGCAGACTACCTCGCTGCGATAGACGATGCCGGTTCCGCGAAACCAACCCAGCGACAACAAGTCGTCGTAGTCGGCACGTCTTAAGCCTTGGATAGGAACAGTTTGAACCAGCATTGAGGCGAATATACAGCATGACCGCAGACATTGGCAACGATAACATAACAGCGCTTAACGCATGCTTTAAGTCACCTTCACGCAGCAATGATGCAGGGCATTCTACTTTGGCTGCACCAAAACTAAATTCTCATGGCACACACCAATGTGATCCTACAATTCCTCGACAACGGCATCTCTCGCCAGATTCAATCGCGCATCATCAAGCTGCAGCGCGAGCAACAAGAGGAGGTGCTATACACCAACGACGGCCATCGCATTCCACTGAGCGATTTGCTTAGCATCAACGGACTGAGCTGGAGTTAATCCAACCCATTTTGAGCTTGGTCGAAAAGCCTCGCTCCATGTTTCAGATTTCATTTTTTGTATACATTTGTGTCCTTATCTGAAATCTAAAAAACATGAAAACAAAGTTGTCTGTCTTTGCAGTTTTCTTTTGTCTTTGTCTTTTATCTTCAGCCCAAATTCAGGTTCAATCGTATCATCACGAAACCAGTTGCGATATCGATGCATTGGCTGATCTTCCCACTATCTCTGCAACTTCCCTTCAAGGAAAAGTAAACATTACTTACGAAGAAAACATTTACTCTGGCGGTTGCCTGGGAACACTCGTGCGCACATTCAAGTATGTTGACGCCGCCGGCGAAACTGCTGAAGCCATGCAAATTGTGCACATTACCGATCATCAAGCTCCGCGTTTGTTGGGCGAAGCACCCAACATTACCACCACACGCGACATGATTCCCGAGCCTGCGCAATTTGCAGCCGTCGACAACAGCGGTGAATCCTTTGATGTCATATTCAAAGAAGTCAAATCAGAACAGCGCATCACGCGCCTTTGGACGTGCACCGACTCATGCGGCAACATCGTACGGCGCACGCAAATCATTACTCTAGAATAATACTTAACACATAGCAGTGCATTCACAACAGTCAAGCCCTCGCTTGGCTGTTGTTGTTTCTGATTAAATTGCGAGCACTTTCCAAACAATACTTCCTCGTATGAGTCTACATGAAATGGGCATTCCAAGCGTTGATCTGAATGATTTCATTCACGGCAGCGCTGATCAGAAAAAGAATTTTGTTGCCGCACTAGGAGAAGCCTATGAAGGCATCGGCTTTGTGGCGGTGAAAAATCATCTGATTGATCAAGCTACCGTTGCAAAACTGTATAGTGAGGTACAAGCCTTTTTCTCATTACCGGAAGAACAGAAACTCAAATATGAAATTCGCGAGTTGGCCGGCCAGCGTGGCTATACTTCATTCGGACGTGAGCACGCCAAGGGCAGCAATTCCGGCGACTTGAAAGAGTTCTGGCACTTTGGTCAGGAAGTCACTGATGGCGATCCGATCAAGGCTGAATATCCGGCCAACATCTTCACCGAAGAGTTACCCGGCTTCAACGAAGTGGGCATTAAAGCCTACCGCGACTTGGAAGAAACAGGAAAATATATGCTGCGTGCCATCGCTATTCACCTGGGCCTCGACGAACTTTACTTCGATGATAAAATTAAGAATGGCAACTCCATTCTGCGACCTATACACTACCCTCCTATTACGAGTGAGCCCAAGAGCGCAGTGCGCGCCGGACAGCATGAAGATATCAATCTCATTACGCTCCTCATTGGCGCATCGGCTGATGGTTTGGAAGTACTGAACAAGAAAAACGAATGGGTGGCTGTAACCGCATTGCCCGATCATATCGTGGTGAATGTGGGAGATATGCTGCAGCGCCTCACCAACGGCAAACTCAAAAGCACGACGCACCGTGTAGTCAATCCGCCGCGCGAAAAGTGGAGCAGCTCTCGCTTTAGCATTCCATTCTTTTTGCACCCACGCAGTGAGATGAAACTTGATTGCTTGACATCGTGCGTGCCCGCGGGCGAGCAGCCACAGTGGGAACCCATCACGGCCGGTGCATTCCTCGATGAACGTTTGGCCGAAATCGGACTGAAGAAGTAAGTCTGCACTGTTTATGAAAATCCGGATCAGTGATCAGTCGATTCGTGTGAGACTCTCTCACGCAGAAGCTCTACAAGTGAGCAATGGGCAATCCGTGAACACCACACTGCGACTGAACGCCATCGACAGCTTTGAAATAGTGCTACACTCGTGGCACCTCGACATTGGTGAGGTGCATGAAGAACCGGGGCGACTGCTCATTTCCATGCCCGCAGAAGCTGCGCAGCGCTTGTCTACTGAGCGCGATTATCGATTCACTGCACAACAAAACACCGACTCCGTTCAACCATTGGTCATCGCCATTGAGATAGACCTCCAAAAAATACCACACGCATGACCCCACAACTTCTATTGTTAACGCTCGAAATACTCGCTATTGGCGCCATTGCTTCCGTGGTAATCTATCTCTTCAACCTGTGGATTAAGCACCGCGAGCGTTCGTGGATGTTTATTCTGAAGCAAGACAACAACAAAGCGCTAGCCCCATTGCGCATCAGCGCATACGAGCGCATTGTGGTGATGCTGGAGCGCATCACACCGCAGAGCATGGTGATGCGTCACTCCGTTACGGCCAGCAATGCCGCTTATTTGCACATGGATTTGATGCGCGCACTGCGCGAGGAATTCGACCACAACATTTCGCTGCAGATGTATGTGAGCGATGAGTGCTGGAATAAAGTGAAGCGTGCGCGCGAAGAAACCGGCGAGCTTTACAAAGTGGCCTTCACGCGTGTAAAACCCGACAGCTCTGCTGCTGAATTCGGTCGTGAAATTCTACACCTGGAAGCCACCGTCGGCAACAGCGCCATACGCGAAGCGTTGGTGGCTGTGCGAATGGAGATGGTGAAGCATTTTTAGGGGCGAAGGATTAGGGATAAGGGATGAAGTGTCTCAATCCCGCATACATCGCACCGGATAGCCAACATTCTTGTCGGTGTGGTAATGCCCGTTTTCAATGCCGGTGGTGCTCATGCTGATAAACCAAGCTTCTTGCGAATTGTATTGATCGGCCGACCACCAGTTGGAATTTTGGCCAATGCTGTAATATGATCCATTCGTGAAACGATTACCATTCGGCAATCCAGAAAAACCACTGCTGTTTGTAGCGTAGTCGTTAGGGCTAACCCAGTAGGTGGTGCCCACACTCTTCATTGGACCGCCGGATACATTGCCCACTTCGCCCGCAGGAGTGATGGGATCGAGCACGCTTAGCAGCAGGTGCCACTCTTGCTCATTGGGAACATGCCATCCGAGTGGACACAATCCAACGGGATCAGCTGCAGCAAACCAGTTGTACCACTTTCCATAGGGACACTCATACGATGCATCGTTGTTGTAATAGGTCCACGCTCCGCTATTCGCAGTCTGCCATTGGTTATTGGTAAGCCCGGTGTTGATGATATCACCGTTGCGATACGTGCTTGTGTTGAGATTTTCGGCCATGATTTCAAACGGGCCGATGATGATTGTTTTATAAGAATGGCCCTCTTGGTCTACCATGCTTCCGTAGGAAAGATCAGGATTATGAACGTCGGGAGCGCCACACGTATGAAGGGTTGTGCCGGTGGTGATCGTGCCATGATTAGCTGCGCTGATACCGGGGATGACAACTCCCGCATTTCGACCCATCAGTAGCGTATCACCCGTCATACTCACCCTCGACTCCACGTTCGCTGCATACAATGCATAAGGAACGGACAACAACCGTTCTGTGCCCAAATCGATGTAACCGCTGCCCATGTCCAATTCCACCTGGAGGAAGCGATTACCCGATGACCAATTGAGTGATTCGAGCGAATTCACACTTCCCATTTGCGCCGTAAACAATCCAAGTGCGCTGGTTTGAAGCGCTTGCACCTCTTGCCACATGGCAGTTCCGCTGCTACTACCGATGTGAATGGTAAATCGAACAGTTACCGGTGCGTTGGCCAACGGCTGCCCTGCTCCATTGCGCGCTATGGCTTGGTATGGAATAAGAACCGGGGCTTGGGAAAACATAGAATGACTCAACACCAGACACAAGACCAATTTCAACAAGCGCATGCGATTATGATTTGACCAAATATAGAAATTGAAAGCGCATTGACCCTGAGTGCAGCGCAGTGCTAATACAAACAAATTCTTGAATGCGTTTGAACCTCACAAGGATTGGAAAATTCTTTTACCAAACACTTGCCTGACAACAGTGCTCAATTTGAAATATTACTTGAAGACCTTGTGTCCTAAGTGCTCGTTTTTGAGTGAGGCGATTTTCAATCCCGGACGCATCTGAAAAAACCGACATCTTGAAGAGGAGACCAATAAAACATAGTCCCAGCATATCCTATTCCAGTTATCCCTCCCATAGGACCTAAAACAGAAACCTGATTATTCATATCAATAGAAGCACTCCAATATATGACTTCTGCGCTAGGTGTTCCCGTAAACACTGAAAAACCAAGACCATTTACCCCGTATAATGTTAGGCTAAACCCATCATGAGACTGACCTAAGTATGGATTCGCTGTTATTAAATTATACGGATATTGAGCACCCTCATTGCTCAGCAAAACTTGAAACTCCTCAACCATAGGCTCATGCCAACCAGTGGGACAAAGATGGCGAGGATCGGATACTGCCAACCAATTGTACAATTTACCGAATGGGCACTCGGGATAAGGGGATGCACTTCCATTCGGCATAGAACTTCCCCAATAAGATCCAACACTATCAATGCTAACTGCATTATATTCTAAAACCTGCAATGAGTCACCATTCCTGTAAGTGCTAGTTTTCAAATTTTCAGCCATCCATTCTTGCGTTCCGATGATGATGGTTTTATACACGTTGCCTTCTTGGTCGGTCATGGTGCCATAGGTTTTGTGTGGGTTGTGCACATTGGGGTATCCACATGTGTGTGGCAAACCTTCTAAACCGCCATATGGATTGGAAGCACTCAGGCCATCCACGATCATAAAACTTCCGTTGCCAAAAGAGAGTGTGTCGCCATAGTCGCTGATGCGAAACTGAACACTCTTCGCACTTTCGCTATGCAACGCATAGGGCACACTCAGCATCTGCTGGGTTCCGATATCTACAAAGCCGCTTCCCAAATCAATTTCGACCTGCATGAATTTAGCGCCACTGGCCCAATCCACATTCACCAGCGGCATTACACTTCCGAGCTGCGCTGTAAAAAGTCCCAATGCCGAGGTACTCACCGTTTGCATTTCTTGCCACACCGATGCGCCATCTGCAGCGCCATTGTGAATCGTAAAACGGGCATTAAGGTTAGCGTTGGCCAATGGCAGGCCACCGGCATCGCGCGCCACTGCTTGGTAGGGAATGCGCGCAGGCGCTTGCGAGAGCATAGAAAGACTTACACAAAGCCCAAGGGCTAGAAATAACAGACGCATAGATTTATGATTTAAGCAAATATACTCATTGAAAGCGCATTGCCCCCTAAGCAACGTGCAGCCAACTACTTCGCCCCTCGCACATTGCCCCTCGCACATTCCTTATTATCTTCGCGCTCGGTTCAATGAATAACCAAAACATACATTTGACAATGACTCAAATCGGACACAAACCCGAAGGTACCAATTTGGATTACCTCGGACTAAACCACGTAGCCACTGCCTACTGGAATCTGCATCCCGCAGAACTCG
>CANHPZ010000047.1 GCA_947462725.1 Flavobacteriales bacterium | reverse complement strand
GTCTTGACGCCCTTTTGCCCCTCCACCGGCACCGTGAGGCTCAGCTTGCCATTCACACCGAGAATATCGTAGCGGTTGCGGAAGGTCTGCTTCAAGTAGATTTCATTCGGATTAATCACCGGACGCTGCTTGCACAAGGCAAACCAATGCGCTGAAGGGAAAAGGCAAAGCGGTATGGATTGAATTTCAGTCATGCTCACTCATCAATCGTTGTCGGTTTTCAAAATGAACCAATAGTAATAGCCATAGCCTAAGAAAATCACCCCAACGAGCATAGGAGCCAAGTAGAATAGAATGGAACGTTGCAGGGCCTCGGGCAACTGCTGCTCCTGATAGTAATTGTAGATCGGAACCATGATTACGCTGAGAAACAACAGCATGAAAATGACATTGTACACCCGGTTCACACCTCTCCAAATTTTGCTCGACAGTAGATTGCCTTCCGCGTCATAACGTACAGCTTCCATAGCGTTGCGTGCGCGTGCTTTGCGTTGCTGGTGTTCAACCCAAGTCTTATACATCAACTCGCGGCGAAGAAGTTCATCTTGGGAAATTTTTTTGGATTGTAAGATGGAGTTGTAATTGAGGCGCTGCTGCTCATCCATCAAAAACGAATACGCTTGCTGACACTCCATGAAGCGCTCACGGGCGTCTTCAGAAGGATTGACATCCGGATGAAATGTTTTGGCCTTGATGCGAAAGGCACTGCGGATTTCTTCTTCCGAAGCTCCGACTTCAATACCAAGGATGTGGTAATAATTCTTCATTTACCCGCCCACTTCGCCGCGCATATAAAGATCCATTACACCGAGTATTAAACGCAGTACCAATAAGGCGCCTAGCACGGCACTTACAACAATACGCAGTTGTGATTCACGCTTGGGGAATCGGTCGAATTGCACAATGATATCAACGGCCAATGAAGCTACAGCCAGAAATTCAAGAAACGTAATGAGCTTCCAGTGCTTGCCCACTTCAGCATAAAACCCATCCGGGAAATGAAGGAATTTGCCCGACCAATACAGCAGATTGTATGCGATGAGCATAACGAAGGTGATCAAAATAACAGGTGAGCGTCCGGCGGTTGTCTGATTCATGGAGCGCAAGATATCAATACATGCCGGGTAAACGCACCAACGCAGCTTCATCAAGTTTTGCGCGGGTGATGGTTTGAACACGTTGCTCCAATGCAGCGATGTGCTCGTCGTTGATATCGAGGTGAGCCACCAGTCTTATTTTATCATCACCAAACGTGAAGCACTTGATGTTTTCTTTTGCCAATGCTACCATAACGGCCGATGATGGAATGCCATCTGCCATTTCAGCAATAACAATATTGGAATCGATAGGCATCACGTTTTTTACCCAATCCAATCCGCGCATGGCATTGCCCATAACCTGAGCGCGCGCATGATCTTCGGCCAATCGAGCCACGTTGTTTTGCAACGCATATAATCCTGCAGCGGCTATAAAACCAGCCTGACGCATGCCACCGCCCATCGATTTGCGTCGACGATGCGCGCGGTAAATGAAGTCTTTATTGCCCAGCAACAAACTGCCCACAGGGGCTCCCAATCCTTTACTCAGGCAAATGGAAATCGAGTCGAAGAGTTTGCCGAAAGTGCGAGGATCTTCGCCCTGTGCAATAACAGCATTGAACAATCGCGCACCATCGCAGTGGAGTATGAGTCCTTTTTCGTCGCAAACCGCACGAATCGCTTTTAATTCATCAATCGAATACAAAGCTCCGCCACCTTTGTTTACCGTGTTTTCCAATGAAACTAGTGTGGTGTGCGGATAGTGCGCATCATCTGCGTTGATGTTGGCGCGCACTTGCTGCGCGGTGATACGTCCGCGGTCGCCTTCGAGCAAGCGCATACTCACACCGGAGTTCTGGGCTACGCCGCCACCTTCGTACAGATAAATGTGTGATAGGTTGGAGCAAATCAATTCATCACCCGGACGCGTGTGCACGTTGATGGCGATCTGATTGGTTTGCGTGCCACTGCTGCAATACAGCGCGGCTTCCATGCCAAACATGTCGGCCGCAAAAGCCTGAAGTTCGTTTACGGTTGGGTCTTCACCAAACACATCGTCGCCCACTTGAGCTTGCGCCATGGCTTGAAGCATGGCAGGTGTTGGCTTGGTAACGGTGTCGCTGCGGAGGTCAATAATCATATTGGCGAAATTGAAATGTGGGAACTACAACAGCCCCACGGTAGCCGCGAAAATAACTCAATCGGCAATTTGATACTAGTCACTACTTACTGGTCATTCCCGCAAAGTAAGTCTGCTCGGCAAGGCGGCAGTCGCGCATTTGCAGCGATAGCTGACCTACGAGATCGTCATTGGCTTGCACCTCGAGGCGTTGACGCACCTGCGGACCGAAGTAGATGAAGTCTTGCTGATTGCCTTCTTCGAACCGCGACAATGAGTTTTGCAGCTGATTGAGGAGCGATTCAAAATTCTTCATTTGCGCTTCAAGTTCTGAGACGGGCGCGTAAGCTGCAAAAAACTCTTTCCCTTTTTGCTGAGGATATTTCAACTTGAGATCAGACTTGCAGCGGGCTACCATACGACCAACTTCTTCCAATGAGTCTTGCCACTGAATCAATTTCTCATTGATGATTTCTGCGTAATCCTGAGGCCCATAGCGCACAATACCGTACTTACGACAACTATCCTGATAAGCCAAACGCAGGGCGAAGTAGTTGTCGCGATGGGCTTTCTGCAGTTCAGGAAGAGTTTCGGGCATGGGCTTATATGTTGTGTAAAGCGTTGCGAAAGGCTCCTGCAGTGCAATCGTTTTCTTGTCTTGAATGGATTTGTTCACGGCCCAATAGGTGGTATCGAAATCGACCCTCACCCCAATAGCAGCATTGGCAACCACAAACAATGTGTCGTATAGTGTGGCCAGCGCAGGGTAGGGCGATGCATCGTTGCGGTTGATCGACTGGAACAAATCCTGATGAAAGGTGCGCAACTTATGGAAGTCGCCATAGACTTCGCTTTCCGTGCGCATGAGTTGTACACGCAACTTATCGGATTGCTCTCGAATAGGCGCTGTAAGCAGCTTTGGACCACACGACTGAAGGCTAATCAACAATGCTATGCAAGCCAGGTATCTCAACGGAGTCGGTCGAGTGATTTTACCAATTGTTCGTCCTTACGAATGCCATGCAATGCCGTAAGGTTCATGAAAAATGCCGCGAAGGGAAGAAAGAACGAGATGCCAAATGAAAAAGACTCGGTTGCAAGTGTCTTCGTGGCATCCATGATATACAGGCTCATCAGTGCAATACCGGCCGCAAAAAAGATGAAGGTCGAACGCACCATAGCCATTTGGCGCATGCGGTTGCCGTACATGAAAATGGCGACGATTGAAATGATGGAAGCAATGGCCAACGGAATAGAGAAGTAGTAGGTCGAAATCCCCTCAACCACGCTGCCATCGGCGGCAATCACTTTGTAGTTGTGCAACTCATTCGTTCCGAATGAGCCAAATGGCTGCGTGAATGTTGCGCAGAAAAGCAGCACCGAGGCGAATAAAAATATGGTTTGTTTGCGTTGGATCATATTCAAAGAATGATGTGAAAAATATTGGTTCTTGAGTGATGCAATAATACACATATCACATTCCACTTTGAAGCAACGGACTTGTCTCAGTTGTTTTGTGAATGATAAAGTACAACATTAGACTAAGGGTAATTTAGGCAGGACGCAGCCTATTAGGAGTTTGCGGATTCGGCAGCCGAGCGAAGCCGAGGCTAACATTTCGCCGTCTTCTTCTTCTTTCCAAAACCACCTTTCGAAACAGTCTTCTCCATATACGAAGTGGCATCAGGAACAGCGCAAGATGTGCCGCCCATTTCCACTTCCACCTTGCCGATTTTCGCAGCTATCTGCAGCGCCAAAGGATGCAACTGTTCTATTTGACAACCTACCATAATTAGAAAATCATTCATGGCATAGCGCACGCGATTGGGGGCTTTCGCAATACCTTTCTCAATATGCTTCATCAACGATTGAATCTCCTTGATGTCGAGCAGGTCGTTCGCTGTGATTTGCATATACGACGCATAAGTAGCCCATCCGGCCGTGGCAACGAGTTCCTTGTCGGATGCAATCCATTCCATAGCCAATTCTCGCGCATAGTTGCTCTCAGCAGCAGTCCACGCAATGGTGTATTCGCTGTGCATATACCAGCGGGCATTGTTCACCCAGGAGTGCAAATCCTGCTTCGTCATTTCCTTAGGTGATGAAATCAGCCCCGCTAAATACATCGCATCGGAATTGCCGCTCGCATAGAGCTCCATGGCAAGAGCGTGGTTGTTTTTCACCTGCTTCACAATGGGTTTCATATCGCCCACCTTCACTCCGAAAAAGGGTTCTACGGCACCATGCTTGGCGTAAATCTTTTTGATGCTTGGGCTGCCCAACTGATCGAGTTGCGCAAGTATTTCATGTGCTGTCAAGACTATTACACTAGAGTTGATTCAATGGTATAGTGCACGTGTCGTTGTGCCAGGTACTTCACCACGCGATCATAGCAACCTTGTGCTCGACCCACAAATTCCGGAGGGTTAACACCGTGATTTACAAATGTGCCATCGAGCACCAATTCGGCAACGGCATTGCAGGTATATCCTGTTGAACGCGCCATGCTGATGGTTTGCGTGTCACGATTGTAACGATCGAGCAGGTGATAGGTGTAACGTTTGTTCGCGCCGTTTTCTATGCCATCAATCACAATGCGCATGATGGTGAAATCCTCCTCGCCGGGTTTTAGTTTCCATTGTGGGAAAAGCAGTTTTGCCGTGAGGTCGATGGGGCGAATCATTGTCCCGTTCACTTCAACAGGTTCGTAGGAAAAGAATCCTGCAGCGCGCAACACTTTCAAATATTCAATGCAGCCGGGGTATCGAAGCGTTTTCTCAATCATGTCGGGAATGTGCGCCATCGTCTTGATGAGCGAACGCAGTCCATCACTGTTCCAACTATCGAGTGTGCCGAGTCCGGGGAACTCGATGAGCTCGGCTTCACTCAATGCTTCGCGCACGACTTCCTGACTGTTTTGCACATAGCGCGCAGGACGTGTGTATTCTTCAATAACATCGATGGGCGAGAAGACGGCTTTGTATTCCCAGGGCCACTCGCGCACCACAGGCAGTCCGCCTACCAAACACTCATAGCGCTTCACCTGCATCTGCTTGTCGTGATAGCCGAGTATAATATTCCCCATTCCCGGTGCCACACCGCAATCGGTCACAATCGTAACGCCGTGGCTCTTGGCAAGCTCATCCAACCCGAACGGATCTTCAGGGAAGAACGAAATGTCGACCATGTTTTTGCCTGCTTTGATCACCGTTTCACAAACACGATATCCCATAAAACCGGGAACTGCACCAATGACTAAATCAAATGCTTGAATTTGCGTGGTAAGTGCTTCGGCATTGGTAGCATCACCAAGCATTGTTTTCACGCCTTTCGAAGCCATGAAGTCGAGCCGCTCTTGCGATGGGTCGAGGGAGGTAACGTCGTGGTTTTTATGTAAATCTTCAGCGATGGCCGAGCCTACCAGGCCGGCACCGAGAACGATGATTTTCTTTTTCATGGAGTATTTATTTCTTAGCAATGCATTTCACATGGCCTCTGATTTCATTTGTTTAGGCCGAGACTCGTGCGGTAGCGGTCTTCGTTGTATACAGCATACAAGGCAGCCATATTTTGCTTGATGTGCTCGCGACTGAGTTCTTCGCCCCAGGCAATCAATCCTTTGGGATAGTTCACGCCTTTGGTCATGGCCAGATCAATGTCTGCTGCCGAAGCAACGCCGTAATACACAGCGTCGAACGCTTCATTGATGAGCATGGTGAGGACGCGGCTTCCAATGCTTTTTAGCAAAGCATCGTCGGTAGAAGCGACTGGCTTTGTGGCGCCTTCGGTATAGTCGTAAAACCCGCGACCACTCTTGCGCCCCAGCCACTTGGCCTCGACTAATTTCTTTTGAGTAATACTCGGACGGTAGCGTGGATCAAAATACATGGCGGTGAACACGCTTTCAGTAACGGTGTAATTCACATCATGACCAATCATGTCCATCAATTCAAACGGCCCCATGCGGAAGCCCAAATCGCGCATGGCCTGGTCAATGGTGGCCATGTCGGCAATGCCTTCGTCGCATATGCGCAGGGCTTCACTGTAAAATGGTCGAGCCACGCGATTGACGATAAAGCCGGGCGTGTCTTTACACACCACAGGAATCTTGCCCCACGATGCGATGATTGTTGTGCTTGCTTCTACCACAGCAGCATCGGTTTGCAACGCCGGAATAATCTCCACCAAGGGCATGAGCGGTGCCGGGTTGAAAAAGTGAATGCCAACAAAACGCGCTGGCTTATGACAGGCTGCAGCAATAGCCGTAATGGAAAGGGAAGAGGTGTTGGAAGCTAAAATGCAGGTTTCACTTACCAATCGTTCGAGCGATTGAAATACGGCACGCTTCACGTCGAGGTTTTCAATAATGGCTTCAATCACCAATTCTGAATTGGACAGCGTAGGTAAGCTATGCGAAAAGTGCACGCGCCCGATAATAGCTGCAGCCTCATCTGCACTGAGCTTTCCTTTTTCAACCAGCTTCGACATGGTGCTCTGCAGATTGGCACTGGCGCGATCGAGCGCAGCAGTTTGCTCATCAAAAACGACCACCTCGTGACCGGCCTGTGCAGCCACTTGCGCAATGCCGCTGCCCATGGCACCCGAACCTATTACTCCAATTTTCATATCCTTAAAAATTATGCGCTGCTAAGTTGGCACATGCACAAGTAGGAGTGGGGCTTAAGAACGAAATTTTATTAACGAGATGATGCTTCTATAGAATCCAAAAAACCTTCGGATGCAGCCACAATCATTTCATACACACGGTCAAATCCGTCCAATTCACCGTAGTATGGATCCAGGACTTCATCCAAGGGATGCTCGGTTGCGTGATGCAACCAAAGCCGCACCTTCGAGGTGTGCTCATCAGTAGCAGCCAGCTTAAGCACATTGCGCTGATTGGAGCGGTCCATCACGAAGATGAGATCAAACCGATCAAAATCCTGTTGTTCAAACTGACGGCCGCGGAGACCTGTAATGTCTATGCCTTTATGTTTCAGACAACGCACAGCGCGCTGATCCGGCGATTCACCCACATGATAATCGGCAGTGCCGGCACTGTCAACAACCAAAAGCAAACCGCGTTTTTCGGCTATATGCCTCAACACACCCTCGGCCATTGGCGAACGACAGATGTTGCCCAGGCAAACCATGAGCACACGCATGTTACTTCTTCCAGTTTTCGGCCAACTTCAGGGCTTCATACAGATTAATAACTCCACCCGTTACGCTCATGTCGCCGAAGCGCACCGATTTCGTTTTATAAACACGCGGAGGCATTTCAGAAGATTCATTCTTCTTTTTACTGATGAAAATGCGTGCGAAGAACTTGCCCACCGCCTTACGCTCAACCGTGCGTTCAATTTTTACCTTGCTGTAATTGGTTGCGCTCTGCATCATAATCGCTTTCACATCAGCAGCAGTAAGATTAGGATAGTAACTCATGATGGCAGCGGCTACACCACTAGCCACAGGAGCAGCCATGCTTGTGCCGCTATTGTCTTGGAAACCGCCACCTGGAATGGTGCTGTAGATATCAACACCTGGGGCAAATACATCAACAGATTTCTTTCCGTAGTTCGAGAAATCAGCCATGAGTGCATCCACTGAAGGACCACTGGCGCCAATTTCCATCCAAGTTCCGCATGAACCACCTGCCTCGTAAGTATCGGTAGGGAAGTTCGCTTCAACATCGATGTTTTTCGAATCGTTGCCGGCGGCGTGAATCAACAACACACCTTTGCTTTCGGCATATTTCGCAGCCTCATCCACAGCCGACTTACCGGGCGAGAAGCTTTTTCCAAAACTCATATTGATGATGCGTGCACCATTATCGGCCGCATAGCGGATGGCGTTAGCAACATCCTTATCGCGTTCATCACCATTAGGCACACAGCGAATGACCATGAGCTGAGCGCGCTCGCAAACGCCATCCATGCCTTTGCCATTCCATGTAGCACCAACGATTCCGCCCACGTGCGTGCCGTGTTCTGATTCCGGACCATCGATGTGGTTATTGCCATAGAAACGTTCGTTGATATCGTTGTAATTATCACCAACCATGTGGCGAGGATCGAAATCCAAGTTCAACTGATACTCTGTTTGTGTTTGATAATACTTGCGGCCCTCTTCGATTTGAGCCTCCACATTTTCTGTCAAAGTCATGATGACAAATCCTTGTGCAGCTTTCAGGAACTCATCGTCCGTTTGAATGTTGGCTACTTCTTCAACCGTGAATGTGTCTTTGCCCAAATGCTGTCTTACAGCATCTTTAGCGCTACTGGCAAATTGTTCCACCATGGCAATCTGCATCAGTCCGCCATTGGCCTCTTCGATACGACGATCGAATTCGGCTTTCCTTTTCAGGTAATGCTCATAATCTGCCTTGTCGGCTTTGGCCACTTGGGATGCATCTGTGACACTGCCAAAGCGAGCTTTCTCTTGACGGTAGATGCGAGTGAACTCCACATTATCCGCTGAAACGTCGCCGCCGGGACCACCAATGAAGCTCCAACCGTGCACATCATCCACATAGCCGTTTTTGTCGTCATCAATATTGTTGTCAGGAACCTCATCTGTGTTCACCCAAATTTTATCGCGCAAGTCTTCATGAAAAGTTTCTGTTCCACTGTCAATAATAGCAACAACAACAGGAGAGCCTTTTTTACCTTTCACGAGTTCGTTGTATGAGCGAATGGCGCTAACTCCAGGAGCACCATCAGCGGCGTCGAGCATATGCCATTGGTTGAAATCACTTTTGGATGGAACCACAGCGCTACTTTGCGCAAATGTGGCATAGTATGAGGCCACAAATAGGCCTGCCGTGAGGATGATTCTTTTCATGTTGCGAATAAACAACGCGAAGTCGGTATTGCCATACGGGTAGGATAAATTGTGAATATCAACGGTGGTTGTAACTCAAAAGCTCCCTTCGTTCAGCCTGAATTCATCCGCTACATTTGCTTCATGAATACCATGCAGGCCAAGAAGGATGCTTTCGAGCGATTACTGAACATTATGGACGAGTTGCGCGCGCAATGTCCGTGGGATAAAAAACAGACTCTGGAAAGTTTGCGTCATCTCACCATTGAAGAGGTGTACGAACTGGGTGATGCCATTATCAAAGGCGAGTTACAAGAGTTGAAAATGGAGATCGGCGACATCCTGTTGCACATGGTGTTTTATGCGAAGATTGCCAGTGAGCAAGGAGAATTCGACATTGCTGATTCGCTCAATGGCATTTGTGAAAAGCTCATCAGCCGTCATCCGCACATTTATGGAGATGTTGTGGTGGCCAATGAAGAAGAAGTCAAGTCGAACTGGGAAAAACTAAAACTGAAGGAAGGTAAAACAAGCGTGTTGCAGGGAGTTCCTCAAGGCCTTCCGGCTTTGGTCAAGGCCTCACGCATTCAGGATAAGGCACGAGGCGTTGGCTTCGATTGGGAGCATGCGCATCAGGTGTGGGATAAGGTGCAAGAGGAGCTGGAAGAGTTCAAAGTAGAAGCGGATGCCGATAGCGATAAAATGGAGGATGAGTTTGGTGATGTGTTATTCTCACTCATCAATTACGCACGCTTCAAGGGTATCAATCCGGAAGACGCCTTAGAAAAGACCAACCGCAAATTCATCAAGCGCTTCCAATACCTCGAAGTCGAAAGCGCTAAAGACGGCAAGAAACTCGGCGAGATGACGCTCGCCGAAATGGATGAATACTGGAACCGCGCAAAGTCTATATAAAAATTTCCACGAATTCTCTAATTAATGCATTCGTGGCCACTCACAAAGAAGTTATGCTCAGTCCAGCCTGAGTTTATGCCCCATGCTAGATGAAAATGGAATAAGTAGTTCGTGAGACCTAACTAAGATTTGTGCAAAATGAAACAGCATGAATCAACAGAACATCAAGTATCAAGAACTCAGCTACGAAGTGATGAAATGCTGCTTCGCGGTGCACAACTATTTGGGAAGTGGCTTTTTAGAAATTGTGTATGAGGATGCCCTGCAAATTGAATTCGATAAGGCAGGCATACCTTACTCCCGCGAACGCAAATATGAGGTGTGGTACAAGGGCCATTTGCTGCCGCATTTCTTCTGCGCTGACTTCGTCATCGATGAGAAAATCATTCTTGAAGTGAAGGGTCAATCGGCTATTGTGGATATGTACATAGCATAAGCGCTCAATTATTTGCAAGTTTCGAATAAGGAACTAGCGATCATAGTAGCATTAGGTTCCCATAGTCTATTGAGCAAAAGATTGGTGAAATAAAAAAGTGCCGCACAAGGGCGGCACTTTTGAATAAGCTATAAGAAATGTTTATCTGCTAACAACCACACTGTGGTTGGTAGTGCCGGAAGCTGTTTGAATAGTCAAAACGTAGATACCAACGGGCATCGATGCAGTGTCGATAATGGTTTGTGTGTTCGTAGCGGTTGAACTATAAACAATTCGGCCGGTAGCGTCGCAAACGCGAATGCTATTCATGGCCTCATTACAACGAACACGCACATAGTCGTTGGCCGGATTTGGGTAAACACTTACATCGTATTTGGCCAACTCGCCAACAGCAATTGTATTTGTGCAAATGCTGGTTGTTTCCATATCCGTGAACTGAGATCCGCTAGCCACAATAGCACCGTTGGCATTCGTGACTTCGTAAGAACCGTTGCCATATGTACAACAAATGCCATCGCCATACTGATCATACATCGTGAAGTCATAACAGCCGGGAGCTACGCAAACATCAACGCTAACAGATGTTCCGCTATATCCAGAGCCGGTAGCAATGGTATTGCCCGCGTTGTCAATGATATCCCATGAAGTTTCATCAGGATAATTGTCCAAAGTAATAGAGATGTTGAAATTGCTTGCGGTGCCGCTAATAGCGTTGAAGGTAATGGTGCTTGAATTGTTGGTAGCATTGTCGTCGGAAGTTCCGTTCGCGTTGCTAACCCAAACCATCAATGTGTTTGAACCATTGGCAGCTGTCAAGTCGGGGAGGTTTACAGTGGCCGTTTGATTTGTGCTCAGGCTTCCCGTCCAATCAATAGTGCTTGATGCTCCACCATTCAATTGATAGGTGATGGTGCAGCTGGTAAGATCTACAACACCGTGATTCATGATTGTAAATACGGGCGATACAACATTGCTGCAATTGTTTTCAGCAATGTTAGAAATGCCTGCTGCCAATGCGTCAAGGTTGGGAAGGGTGAAACCTTCAGGGTATCCGTCCAAAGCTAAAACACCGCTGCCAGAAGGGTCAAGCCAATCAATCAAGCGTGTAGCCGCAGTAGTTCCGGTATTCCAACTCACACCGAAACGACCATAAAAGTCGTAATCACCATTTCCTACGGTGCCGCTGCAAGCGCTGGCACCGCCAAACAATTGACCAATGATGCGGTGGTCTTGATTGAACAGTGGTGATCCGCTTGAACCGGGTTCTGTCACCGCCAATTCCCAGTTGTCGATCCACCACACTGCGGCACCATTTCCGGTGCTGTGATAGGGAGCGTCGTCTTCACGAGAGAATTTTTTTACGTCACCGGATGGGTGGTGAATGCAAACGGCAGATGTTGTGGCGGCTTGATTGTCTGAAGCGTCCCAACCGGCATATTGAACGTTGTATGATGCAGGTGGAGTGGAACTCAACAGCAGCAGCGCAAAGTCGCTACCGGCGTTATTGGCAACCAAGTCGGCGCCTGAAATAAGATCTGAAGTTGAACCAGAGTTGCCGGTGCATGAAGTGGCTTCATGGTTGAAGTAGAATACCCAGTTGGTGGTGTTGGCGCCTTGCGTGCAGTGATTGGCCGTCAAGAAATAGGGAGTGCCATCGTTGGCGGTATTGTTGACCAAAGCACCCGTGCATAGACCCGATCCACCTTCAGTAATGATAGCTACAGAACGCTTTTCAATTTGCCAGTCAACTGCTTCGGGGCAATTGATGCCCACTTCGCAACCGCCGCTGTTACCGAATGGATTGCGTGTGGCATGAAGGGCGTCTTGAACAAAAGGACTTGTAGCAAACGGACGATAGGTGTGTACGATTTCTCCGATAGTCAGTGCGCCACGATCTGCGGTGTTTGTTGGATAGTTGTATTCAACCACAATCTTGTCGCCATGAATGAGACCACATGCCAACACACCGGATGGCTTCATGTTCTTGTAATTGAATGCGCCAAGAAATTCCTTGCGGTCGGCAGACCAGATAAACACTTCGCCGCCCTTCGGTAGTTGAAATTCATCAAAGCGAATGCTGATAGACAGCGCCCCAGGACATTCGATTCCGAGCTGCCAGGTAGTTAGACCTTTTTCGCTGTTAGTTGTGGTAATGCCCGAGTTGTCCATGGTGTAGTTAACCGGAAATTCAACCCCAAAACGGTAGGGAAGATCTTTAAATTGATCGGTCACTGCATCTTCCATAGCCAAGTGTTCGATGTCGATGGCGCCCATCTGAACAAATGGAATTTCCGAAGGAACCGATTTCATTTGCCAATTGCGCGGATGCCCGCCTTGGCTGATTTGAGCTGAAGTCACAAAGGCGGCCGCAATACATGCCGCGGTGAGTAAATGTTTAATCATAATTGGTTGACTGGTTTTCTTGGTTGTCGAATTACTAATACCACAAATGAAAGCTTAAACTTGGGTTGTGCAAGAACAAATTGAAGCGAATCGAGGGTTTCATTCCCATAGGAAAACAATAAAAAAAGCCATAGGGTTCTTGCAGAACGCCTATGGCTTTTTATAAGATTTTAAGTGTACCCTTATTTCACCACTTGGATGGACTTGCTGAGTCCATTGGCCGATGAAATGCGCACGTTGTAGATACCTTGGTTCAATTGCTCGGTTGGCAGATTGAACTGCTGCTTGCCACCCAATTGATTCAGGTTGGTGGTAAACACCATACGACCATCGAGACTTATTACATCCATACGACCTGCGCCGTTTGGCATGCCTTCCCAACGTACCACGCTGGAAGCGTTCACCGGATTGGGGTATACCTCCAAGTTAGCTTTACGAGCAGACTCTTCCACAGCGCTTGGTATAGCGCTAACCACATTCAGGGTGAAGCCTGTCATTGGCATACCGCCGGGTAGGAAGCCACCTTCAGGTGTAACTGTGAACGTAAGGCATGTCACGCCTGTGCAGCCGCTAGCATCAACAACGGTGAGGCAAATTGTATACGTTCCGCTCAAATCATACACGTTGGTAGGGAAGGGTTGATTGGATGTGTTGCCATCACCGAAGTCCCAGAAATAAGTGAACGGGACATTCGGATCAACCTGATTGATAATCCAAACGATGCCGGGGTTGGCCGAATAGCTTGAGGAGTCAGTAAAGAGTATGATGCTTGGATTGCAACCTCCGGTGTTGCCACCTGTGCAGCCTTCTTCGTCCACCACGCCATTGCAGTTGTTGTCCATGAAATCAGCGCAGATTTCAGGCATCGAGGGGTTCACCATATAATCGAAGTCGTTGCAATCTACGCTGCTATCGAAACCGTCCATATCGGCGTCGGTGAAGCCACCGTTGCAACCTTCATCAATCATGATATTGCAGTTGTTATCGATAGAATCACCGCAGATTTCAGCGGCATTGGGGTTAATGCTCGCGTCGTTGTCGTTGCAATCGAACATGGAGATGAAACCGTCGTTGTCGAGGTCATCCGATCCGCCGCAACCTTCATCGAAGATACCGTCGCAGTTGTTGTCCATGAAGTCGCCGCATACTTCCGGCATCGACGGATTCACAAACGGATCGTTGTCGTTGCAGTCGATATCGGAATTGTATCCATCAAAGTCACTATCGCTTGCATTGCTGCCGGCCATGTTAATGACAAGGCTGTTGGCCGTGTTGGCATAGACAACTTGATTGATGCAAGCAAGGGTATCGCATCCGGGAGTTGGTGTTACGCAAACGTAGAGGTTAACGATTTCGCTTGCCGGTAGGAAGGTGGCACCATACACACCGAGAGCGCCCATCATTTGGAACGTCACATCGCCCTGATCAACAGAGTCCGTGTTGCTATAGTAATAAGCCGTTATCGACTCAATGCCGCAGTTAGGATTAAGACCCGATACGGTGAGGTTGACAAACGTGCCCTGCGCCATTGCCGACAGAGCGATTACACAGAGTGCAAAAAAAGAGAGTAGAAGTTTTTTCACGTGCAGAAAGATTTGGTTTGTGAGGCGAAGATAGAGAGGTTACTTTTGCGCTCGCCTAACAAAAGTGATGGGACTATTGGAGAACTAAGTAATACGAACGATTAGGGAAATACATTTAAGTTAAATGGCGTGACTTCCACATACTTTGTCCCTCGTCCTTCGCCCATCGCCCCTAATTTGGAGAGGTGTCAGAGTGGTCGATCGAGCACGCTTGGAAAGCGTGTGTACCGCAAGGTACCGCGGGTTCGAATCCCGCCCTCTCCGCCAGGTCAAATTCGCAGGTATGCGCAAAACACCGAAAAGGCCCGTAAACACTGCGTTTGCGGGCCTTTTTCGTTTTCGGAGAAAACCGCAAAAAAGCGTCAAAAAACGCACAAAAACACCCGGTTTTTTTCGCAG
>CANHPZ010000046.1 GCA_947462725.1 Flavobacteriales bacterium | reverse complement strand
GTTGGAATGGTTGTATTGGAATCAATCAACTTGGTCATTACACCACCCATGGTTTCAATACCCAAAGCCAATGGAGTTACATCGAGCAGCAACACATCCTTCACTTCGCCTGTCAATACACCACCTTGAATGGCCGCACCGATGGCTACTACTTCATCCGGGTTTACACCCTTCGAAGGATCTTTTCCGAAGAACTTCTTCACTGCATCTTGAACAGCAGGGATACGGGTTGATCCACCCACCAAGATTACTTCATCGATATCCTTTATAGAGATACCTGCTTTCTTCAACGCGCTTTCGCAAGGTGCGATTGTGCGCTGAATAAGGCTATCAGCCAACTGCTCAAACTTCGCGCGACTCATGGTTTTCACCAAGTGCTTTGGAATACCATCAACCGGCATGATGTAAGGCAAATTGATTTCAGTTGATGTGCTTGAAGAAAGTTCAATCTTCGCCTTTTCAGCAGCCTCTTTCAAACGTTGAAGCGCCATTGGATCCTTCATCAAATCGAACTGATTGCCGTTCTCGTTCTTAAACTCCTGAACCAACCAGTCGATAATTACTTGGTCGAAATCATCTCCACCGAGGTGCGTGTCGCCATCGGTTGAAAGTACTTCAAACACTCCATCTCCAAGTTCGAGAATAGATACATCGTGTGTACCACCACCGCAGTCAAAAACAACAATCTTGATGTCTTGCGACTTCTTATCCATACCATAAGCCAATGCTGCTGCAGTTGGCTCATTGATGATGCGCTTCACGGTCAAACCAGCGATTTCACCCGCCTCTTTAGTGGCCTGGCGCTGTGCATCGTTGAAGTATGCCGGCACTGTGATAACGGCCTCGGTCACCTCATGACCCAAATAATCTTCAGCTGTTTTCTTCATTTTCTGAAGCACCATCGCTGAAATCTCTTGCGGAGTGTAATTGCGATCGTCGATTTTAACACGAGGCGTATTGCCATCGCCCTTTACCACTTGGTAAGGAACACGTGTAGCTTCTTTACTGCACTCATCGAAGCTGCTTCCCATAAAACGCTTTATCGAGTAAACCGTTTTGGTTGGGTTAGTGATAGCCTGACGCTTGGCAGGATCTCCCACTTTGCGCTCGCCACCCTCTACAAATGCCACTACAGAAGGAGTTGTGCGCTTTCCTTCGCTGTTGGCGATTACTACCGGTTCGTTACCTTCCATTACGGCTACGCAACTGTTGGTAGTTCCTAAGTCTATACCTATTACTTTGCTCATGATATTGATTTTCGTTTTTTGTCTGTTTGTTTCGACGGCCCCGCGCTTTCAACCACCTTGCCACCGGCCGCCAGCCATTGAAATGCTGAAAATGTGTCAGTTTTGAAGACTTCCCAAAGCGAAGTATGACACGAACAGCGCAGCCTACGTACTTTTTGTCGCAACAAGTCTGAATGGCCATCTCATAAGACCGTTCAAAAATTCACCAAAACTCCATCGTAAAAGGCGCATTACTGATGCAATTTTGAGGCGTGGCAAATCGCTTGGCAGATAAATCATACAACACAGACATGGGCAGCACAGCGATACATGTGTTATGTATCATGTTATTTGCGTGCAGTGCCATTCATGCATATTCGCAAAAAGTAGCGGTAGTCCTCAGCGGCGGAGGGGCAACAGCCATGGCGCACGTCGGCTTTTTGAAAGTTTTAGAGGAAAATGACGTTCCGATTGACTGTATTGGCGGCACAAGCATGGGGGGAGTCATAGCTGCTATGTATGCTTCCGGATATAGCGTTGCCCAAATCGACAGCTTGGTGCGCACGGAAGAATTTATAGCCATGGCAACAGGTGACAGCAATGACAAGCTTGAATTCTATTTCAAAAACCATGGGCAAGACGCCTCATTCGGGTCACTGCGTTATTCTTCAGGTAACTTAATGACCAATGCCCTGCCCACCAACCTTATCAACCCCGTGCTTCTTGATTGGAAATTCATGGAAGGGTTCAGTCAACCTGATGCCGCATGCGGTGGCAACTTCGACAGTTTATATATCCCTTTTCGGTGTATTGCGGCGGACATAGAAAACAAGCAAGAGATTATTTTTCGTCGCGGCCCTCTCAACGTAGCAGCTCGTGCATCGTGCACATATCCCTTCTACTTGCCGCCCCGTCGCGTGAATGGCCAGCTTCTTTTTGATGGCGGGATTTACAACAATTTCCCAATCGACATGGTCTATCGGGAATTCAAGCCTGATGTCATTTTGGGGTGTAACGCTGCAGGCAGCTATGCCAAGCCCACCGAGGACGATCTTTTTTCGCAATTACAGGCGATGATTCGTTACCGCTCCGACCATGTTATTCCGATTGCCAACACGATTGTAGTCGCTCCTATTTTACCCAACATTTCCACCTTCGATTTTGAGAAAACAGCGGAAGCCATTGCTGTTGGATATGGAACTACACTGGAAAATTTGCCAGCTATTAGGCAGGCTGTGAGTCGAATTGAAACGGTGGAGCAAAAACGAATGAAGCGCCAAAAATTTCAGCAAAAATTCAAACCCATCATCATCGATGAAATCACTATTGATGGATTGAAAAAATCGCAGCGCAAATACGTGCAGAAAATTCTTGTGAAAAAAGCAGGCCCTTCACCTTTGTCCAAACTCAAAGCGCCCTATTTCAAAATTTTCGGCGACGACAAAATCAACTCGATCTTTCCAACCGCCACCTACAAACCTGAGAGCGGCACATTCAAACTCAACTTGGATGTGAAGAAAGAGAAAGACTTACTACTATCATTTGGAGGCAATTATTCGTCACGCTCAATCAATACCGGATTCATCGGAATGAAGTACAACCTCTTCGGGTTGACATCTTCAACGTTGTCGGCCAATAGTTACTTCGGACGTTTTTATGGATCGGTACACGGCAATATTCGTTGGGACGTGTCAGGCTCGTTCCCTTTGTCGATACAAGGAGGACTTACCTTCAACCGATGGGACTACTACAAGAGTCTTTCAACTTTTTTTGAAGACGTTAAGCCTTCCTTCGTTTTGCTTAATGAGCGATTTGGTGAGCTCTCACTTTCGATTCCTGCCGGTGCCAAAGGCGTAATTCAAGCCGATGGAATTTTCACCCATCAGTTTGATGAATACTATCAAATTACCAATTTCATTTCGACCGACACGGCCGATCGCACCGTGTTTGACGCTTGGGTAGGCCGATTGAGTTATGAGCGAAATACGCTCAACCGAAAACAATTTGCCAGCAGTGGATCGTACGTCCGATTGAGCATTAAAAATGTTTTCGGTACGGAGTATTCCATACCGGGAAGCACATCTGAAATACGCGACACCACGCGACAGGATCACAATTGGTATACAGCAAAATTGAACTATCAGAATTTCTTCTTGAATGCCAAGCGATTCAAAACAGGTTTCGCTATGGAGGGAGTATGGAGCACGCAAAACTTCTTCAACAATTACATTTCTTCTACCATTGTTGCACCCGCATACCAACCCATAGCGGAAAGTAAAACTTACTTCATGCCGCAGTTCAGAGCTCACAACTACGCGTCTATTGGCTTGATTGCTATAATTCCATTTTCGAAAAATCTAGAATGGCGCAATGAAGGATATGCCTTTGAACCTTTCGGTGCCATAGTGCGCAATGACATTGGACAAGCGGCCTATGAAAACCATGCCCCAATGAATTTCATCGGATCGTCCTCGATTATTTATCACTCACCCTTAGGCCCTGTAAGTTTAAGCGCCAACTACTACGATAAAAAAGAAGAGCCGTGGAGTTTCCTTTTCAATTTCGGCTATATACTCTTCAATCGATCACCGCGCGATTGATAGCATGTAGGCCTTGCCAATACCTTACTTTTATCAAGCAAAATTCAATAAGCTAGTGCGCGTTATCGAAATAACTGAGGGCGATTTAGGGCGATTCCACCAAACCCCTTTTCAGCATGTGTTTTCATCCAACACGTGGTGTTCGTGCTATGACCATCGATTGAAGTACTTCCTCATTGAGGATCAACCAGGGCAAGCCATTGCCAAGTTTGTGGCTTTTCAAGGAGGGAAATTCGGAATGAAAACCTTGATTACACCGCCCTTTGCGCCCAGCATCGGATTGGCTTGTGCCGAAGGCAAGAACAATCCCGTGAAGCAAAACACTTTTAAAAAGCAAATTATCGAAGCTATTGCGCATTTTTTGAAACACTCCAAATACGCCTATTTCAAACTGGACTTCGACCCGGAATGGCAAGACATGCAGCCGCTGCAATGGCGGGGAATCCATACTCAAGTGCGCTATACCTACCGCCTCGACCTCAGCGTTTCTGAAGAATCATTGTTGTCCAATATGGACTCCAACAAGCGCAACAAACTCAACAAAGCCGAACGCGAGGGGTTAACCCACTCCAATCTCGCTCAACGAGAAGTGGTTTTCAATCTCATCCGAAATGGCTTGCGCGACAAACCGGTGGCGCTGCACCCTGTGATACTCAATCGCATCCTGCACGTTTTGCAGCAAGAATCCATTGGCATCTGGAGCATTGCCATGCAACAAGAAAAGGCCGTTGCAGCCACTGTTTGCATCACATCAGATGATTGTGCCTATAATCTTTTCAGCGCAGTAGACCGCAATACCGGCATGCGCCACTCGGGCACATTTGCGCTCTTCAATGCCATTCGCTCAGCCCAACTCAAGCGCATTTCAACGTTTGACTTTGAAGGCTCAAGTGTTCCTGCCATCGAAGAATATTTCCGATCATTCGGTGGCACCATCACGCCATACTTTAGTGTTCAAGGAGGATCCTGGCCCATGCTCCAACTCATGAAATGGAAGCAAAAAAAAGGTCTGCCGAAGCAGACCTCTAAATTTTTCAAGAAGGCTTAACCCACTATTGTATCGTATGTCACTTTGTACTCCTTGTCTTCCGGGAAGTACTCCATGCCCCAATCCAACCATTCCTTCGCAGCATCTTTGCTCGTGCCAGCCAAATTGGTGGCATGCATGGTAAGCGCATATTTCAAGAGACCCAATTGTTCTTTAGTAGTACCTGCCTTTTTCTCTGACAGAATAACCTTTGCTTTTCCAATCGCAACTTCTGATTCCTTTTTCGCTTTCAACAGATTGAAAACAATACCCATCATGAGTTGCGCACCGGCATCATTTGGATCTATGTCTAGCAATTGATCATACAATTGCTTAGCCTTGCTATACTTCTGCGTATCCATCATCGTCTCGGCTTCTGCAATTGCAGCGGCGCGGATTTGTCCGAAGTAATCTTCATACTCTGCAAGGTATTTCTTCTCCTTGTCCTTTGAGCCGTATTTCGAAATGTACTTCATGGCATCTTTGAACGCATTGGGATATTTCACCTTGTACTCATCGCGCTTAGACATCTCATAGAAACAGCGACTCATAAACAAGTATGGCAGCGGATCTTTCTTGGTTTTCTCATCGATCGTGTAGCCCTCTGCTTTGTATAAGCACTTCTCATACTTCTCACCTACAAACATCGTGAGCAGGTCTTTGTAATCATTGTCGGTTTGAGCCCAACCCGTTGAAACGGTCATCAGAGCCAAAATCAAAAAAGGAAATAACTTTTTCATGTGTTCTTTTGTTTGTGGTACGACACCTAAAAATGATGCCTGAACCATTGCGATTTGATTGCAAGGCAAAAATGAGCAAAAAAAAGTGAGTTTAACCAAAACTAAATATGAAACCTTTGAGGCCTGTAATCGATGGATGCAATCTATGGAGTGGCGACCGGCGGAGTTTCAGCAGCAAGCCTGGCAAGCCATAGACGCCGGCGCTGATGGTTTGGTGAACGCTCCTACCGGCAGCGGCAAGACATACTCAGTATTGCTGCCCCTGCTCATGCGCTATGCTCAACAAGAGAAAACGATAAAAGGTATTCGCATACTGTGGCTCACGCCTATCAGAGCGCTGGCTAAAGAAATCCAGCTGTCTGCAATGCGGGTGATAGAAACTGCTCAGCTACCACTCACCATTGGTATTCGTTCCGGTGACACTCATGCTGCAGAGCGAGCAAAGCAGAAGCGCAAGCAACCCAATATCCTTATAACCACACCGGAAAGCCTTCATCTCATGCTTTGCGCAAAAGGATGCCATGAATTGCTTGCAGGTGTTGAAGCGATAATCGCAGATGAATGGCACGAACTCATGGGAACCAAACGCGGCGTGCAAGTCGAACTGGCGATAAGCCGCATCAAAACGCTTGCGCCCAGCATCCAGATTTGGGGTATATCGGCAACCATCGGCAATCTGAAAGAAGCGATGCAATGCTTGCTAAGCAAGGAACGCGAAGACCGTGGACATCTCATTCGAAGCAGTCTGCGAAAAAAAATCGAGGTGATTTCTATTCTTCCAGCAAAAGCGGAGCGCATGCCTTGGGCCGGTCATCTGGGCATTCATCTGGCAAAAGAGCTTCTACCCATTCTCAGAAGCAGCACCTCCACGTTGATCTTCACCAACGTGCGTTCACAATGCGAAATCTGGTATCGCAAATTGCTGGAGCTAGCGCCCGAACTCGCAGGTGTTATGGCGATGCACCATGGCAGTATTAGCAAGGAAATAAGGCAATGGGTAGAAGAAGCGCTATACGACGGGCGATTGAAGGTCGTGGTGTGCACCAGCAGTCTTGATTTGGGTGTCGACTTTGCTCCCGTGGAAACCATAGTTCAAATTGGAGGTCCGAAGGGTATTTCAAGATTTGTTCAACGCGCCGGAAGAAGCGGTCACCGCCCCGATGCCATGAGCACCATTTACTTCTTGCCCACTCATTCTCTCGAGCTTATAGAGGCGGCCGCTTTGCGCCAAGCCATCAGCGAAGATTTCCTGGAAAACAAAATACCACTCCAATTATGTTTCGATGTGCTGGTGCAATACCTGGTAACACTAGCCACCGGCGACGGTTTCAGAGCAGATGAGATTTTTGCCGAAATAAAAAACACAACGTGCTATGGTTCTATAACCGAGGAAGAATGGAAATGGATTATTGCCTTTACGAGTCATGGCGGACATGCATTGCGCAGTTACGAGGACTATCGTAAACTACAGCGTATTGAAGAAGTCTACTATATCTCCAATGCTCGCCTTGCGCGCAAGCACCGCATGTCGATAGGCACAATTGTAAGCGACACACTCATGGTTGTGAAACTCATGCGCGGGGGAACCCTCGGACACGTGGAAGAATCGTTTATCACACAACTCAATGAAGGCGACAACTTCTGGTTTGCCGGATTAAACCTTGAATTGGTCCGTATCAAAGAAATGGTGGCTACCGTTCGCAAATCTAAAAAACCGGATGGCCGAAGTCCTGTGTGGCTTGGCGGACGATTACCACTCACCTCCAACATGAGCGTGATGCTGCGCACCAAAATGGAAGAAGCCGCTGCAGACGACAACACCAGCCGAAGCAATGAGGTAGAATTGAATTTCATTCAACCCATTATGCAACTGCAGCGTGAGCGCTCACATATTCCTAAGCGCAATGAATTGCTTATTGAGTTGTTTGAAACTAAAGAAGGGCATCACGCTGTTTTCTATCCGTTCGAAGGAAGAGCAGTGCACGAAGGACTTGCCGCGCTCATAGCCTATAGATTGGGTAAAATTTATCCGTGCAGCTTTTCGCTTGCGTACAATGATTATGGATTCGAATTGCTCAGCAATCAACCCATTCGCATTGATGAAGGATTATCACAAGGAATTATTAGCACCTCTCATATCGAGCGGGATGTATTGGCTGGTATTAATAGCAGTGAGCTCGCGCGAAGAAAATTTCGCGACATTGCAGCTATCTCCGGATTGGTATTCAACGGATATCCGGGACAGAAAATAAAAGACCGACACTTGCAAAGTTCATCGCAACTCATCTTTGATGTGTTTGAACAATACGAAGGCAACAATTTGCTCCTGCGACAGGCTTACGATGAAGTCATTCATCAGCAGCTCGAGCTTTCACGGACACATGAGGCACTTGCACGCATGAGTTCACAACACATCATCATTCAAAGGCCTGACCGACCAACACCACTCTCCTTCCCAATTATGGTGGATCGCATGCGCGAGCAAATGAGTTCAGAAGCCCTGTTGGCTCGCATCGAAAAAATGACTCTTGACTGGGATGATTAGAACAAAGGCGCTCCTGTCATTTCTTTTGGTTGCGCAATGCCAAGCATTTTCAATACCGTTGGAGCCACATCTGCAAGTTTACCATCATGCACCTGTGAGGCATCAGGATGGATAATCCAAACTGGAACCGGATTGGTTGTATGCGCTGTATTCGGCGAGCCATCCTCATTCACTGCATAATCTGCATTGCCGTGATCCGCAATAATCACAAATGAATACCCAACCGCCATGCCTGTTTCTAACACTTGCTGCAGGCATCGGTCCGTAGTTTCGACAGCTTTAATAATGGCTTCGAAAACACCGGTATGACCCACCATATCCGGATTGGCAAAATTCAAGCAGATGAAATTCGCAGGATCAGTGTTCATAGCCTCGCAAATAGCGTCGGCAATGCCTTGCGCACTCATTTCTGGTTGCAAGTCATAGGTAGCTACTTTAGGAGATGGAACCATGATTCGACGTTCGCCCACAAATTCCTTTTCTCGGCCTCCACTAAAGAAAAATGTGACGTGTGGATATTTCTCGGTTTCGGCAATTCGAATCTGCGTTGCACCGGCGCCTTCGAGCACCTCTCCCAAGGTCATAATCAAATTATCTTTATCGTAAACCACGTGCACTCCTTGGAATGAATCATCGTAGTTCGTCATAGTCACGTAATAAAGATCAAGCTTGTGCATCTCATGATCTGGAAAATCTTGCTGAGTCAATGCCTCAGTGATCTCTCGGCAGCGGTCCGTTCTGAAGTTGAAACAGATGACCACATCGCCAGGCTTTATGCTAGCGATTGCTTTTCCATCGGAACCTGTAATAACCGTTGGCTCAATAAACTCATCGGTGATGCCCGCATCGTATGATGCCTGCACAATGTGAGAAGCCATTTTGCCTTGCTGACCGCGACCATTCACCAACGCATCGTAGGCCTTTTTCACACGTTCCCAGCGTTTATCGCGATCCATCGCAAAATAGCGACCGCTTACAGATGCAAACTTCACCGGCATTTGCGCGATATGCTGCTCAACATCTTGTATAAAAGCTAAACCGCTCTTGGGATCTGTATCACGTCCATCAGTAAAAGCATGCAGATATGTGTTCACTCCTTGGTGCATGGCGGCCATATCACATAGCGCCTTCAAATGATTGATATGTGAATGCACTCCACCATCGCTCACGAGTCCCATCAGATGCACGTTCAATCCATTCTTCTTTGCGTGTTCAAATGCTTCAAGTAAAACCGGATGTTGGTGAAACTCTTGATTGCGAATAGCGACATTGATCTTCACCAGATCCTGGTACACCACACGACCGGCACCAATATTCATATGGCCCACTTCGCTGTTGCCCATTTGACCGTCGGGTAACCCCACATTCTCACCATCGGTGCGCAACGATGCATGTGGTGCGGTTTTATTCAGTTGATCAGCAAAAGGAGTTTGTGCCATGAATACCGCATTGCCTGCGTTATTATCTCCATTACCCCATCCATCCAGGATGATTAAACATACTTTCTTATCCATTTTTCAATTCATTCATTCGAACCACAAAGATGCTTCCCTGCGGATCATTATCCATTATTTCCAATTCAGCTCTGTGCAACTTCGCAACAGATGCGACGATAAACAAACCCAATCCGGTTCCGCGAGCTGTGCGGGTTTCTTCACTACCGGAGCGATAGAATTTCTGAAAAACCTTTTTTCGCTCTTCCACAGGAATTCCCTTTCCACCATCGGCCACTCGCAAAACAATGCGATTGTCTTCATGCTTCACCGACACCTCTATTATCTCGTTCTGCGCTCCGTATTTCAGTGCATTGTCAAGCAGATTTACAACCAACGCAGCGAGCATTTGTTCATCCCCAAAAACAATTTGATTCTTCTCAGCCGTGAATCGAATACGATTAGGATGCAAGAGAATGAACCTATCCGATTCTCGCTTTACGAGCTCACCCAAATCAACAGGAAAAAACGCGCCACCTTCGGTATGCTGATCCATGCGCGTGGCCAGCAAAATATTCTCGGAAAGGGATTGCAGGCGTTTGGTTTCCTGAAGGGCTTGCCCAATCATTTTCGTGCGCTGATCCTCATCAAGAGCGCGTGCCTTCATCGTTTCCAAAAAAAGTTTAACTGCCGATATCGGTGTTTTCAATTCATGCGTCACCGACAACAAGAAATTCTTCTCTTGGCGAGCTAGCGCCAATTCGCGTGACACAATGCGCTTGATGTAGCGAAATCCAATAGCAAGAAGAATAAAGAACACAACACCCTCACCCGCCACCATCCAAACTTTCTTGCGCAGCATTTGGTATTGCACGTTCACATCAGTTTGTTCCGTCAATACAATTTTCGCATTAAGATCAATTAGCTGATAACCCCACCATAAGAGCTGCAGTAAAATGTATACAGCTAAAACATAGAGTACGCGAAGAGCTATTTTTTCTTTCTGCATGAAATCAATTGGAAATGAAATTCAATATTCCTCAAAGATGAGACACAAAAAAGCCCCTTGGCAGGGGCTTCTAGTTTATTTCTTTTTGCCTTCCTTCGGAGCAATTGCAGGCTTAGTGCCTCCATCCTTCACTGGAGCAGTCTCAGGATTTGGTTGCGGCTTGTTTGGCTGCGGCATTGGCTTTGGCGCACCTTCAGGTGCACGGCGAGCCATGCGCTTTTCGAAAACTATGTGCGTTGCTTCAGGCTTTGACTCCTTGTCGTAAGTGACATAGTTCTGCTGAAACTTATACCCTTGAGAAGATAGATAATTCATCGCATCAGGCACAGTTGGAAATACCATTGAACGCATCTCAGACAGCTGCTTAATCAATTCCTTATCCGACAAACCGGCCAAAATCTCACGACCGAAATCGGCGCGGATAGTTTGCGCACCGGCTGGGTTTGTTCCTAAGATTAATTCTACAAATATTACCTCAGGGTTGGCAATGGCGAACTTATTTTCAGCTGCCTTAGCCGGAGTAGCAATAGCTGCATTTTTATCTTGCGCTGTGGCAACAAAAGGTGCAGCCATCATCGCTACAATCATCATTTTTTTCATCATGGTCATTAAATTATTTACCCGCAAAAATAACTGCCCATTTAAGCTATACAACCATAGATCCGACGCAATTGATTAAAATGCGTTAAAGCCAAGGGCGCTTCAATACAAAATGTTCCTTTCTGCGCCCATTGAGAAAATACAGCACGCCAAAATCAAAAAAATCCAGACTCAAGGTAACCTCCGGCAATGACCGGCAATAATTCCAAGCTTCTTCCATGCCTGCCGACCAATGAATATCATCAAGCACGATTACTGAGTATTCATGCATGAATGGAAGCAGCTGCTGCACGTATTTCTTTGTTGGTTCCAGGCGATGATTGCCATCCACTATAGCAAAATCGACACTTGGCATCGATGTCAACACCTCCGGGAGCAAGCCATCAAACTCTCCAATCCACAACTTCACATTTCCACTATTCAATGCATCGAATCCTTCCTGTGCCAGCGACGCAATAGAAGGTGCTCCTTCAATGGTATTGACGCTCATCGCAGAAGGCATGCGCGACAAGTAATTGGTAGTAATTCCAAGAGAGGTGCCCAACTCCAAGATATGACTCGCCTTAGCATGTGCAGCAAGAGCGCTCAATGCACGGGCATGCCTGGCCGACTGCAGGGCGCTGCGCGCAATGGAAGCTATTTTTCGCTCAGCGAGTGAGCCCGACCGACTACCGGCACCATAATCCTGCACCTCAATCGATGCTTGGTTGCGCAACAAATCGGCGCGACGGACTTCTATATCGTTGTATGATTTTGGTAAATTCTTCCGCCGCAGCACTTCCGTAATCAAATGATAAACGAAAGGAGAATGCACTCCATGAGGACCAACGGCGCGCAATTGATGCGACATCCACGCTCTGAATTCAAACCATTGATCGCTTGACATTCAGCTTGACTTACGCTTCCATTTTCTTTTCCAATTGCGCGACTTGTTTAATCAATTCAGGCAATTTCATAAAGCCGATGTAAGCCTTCTTATAATCCATGATAGCAAAAGCAGGTGAGCCCTGCACAATTGTATTCGGATCCTTGATACTATGACCTACTCCACTTTGCGCGGCAATCTTGGTGCCGTCGGCTATCGTGATGTGCCCCACAATTCCCACCTGACCACCAATCATGCAATCGCGACCAATCTTGGTTGAACCGGCTATTCCGGTTTGCGCTGCAATCACGGTATTCTCACCTATTTCGACGTTGTGCGCAACCTGAATCAAATTATCGAGCTTGACACCTTTGCGAATGATGGTAGACCCCAACGTAGCGCGATCAATCGTTGTGTTCGAACCTACCTCAACATGATCTTCAATAATTACGTTGCCAATTTGCGGAACCTTTTGATAATTATTCTCTGCATTGGGTGCGAATCCAAAGCCATCACCGCCAATAATGACGCCGCTGTGCAGTGTGCAATTATTCCCTATAACACAATCGGCATATACACGCACTCCAGAGAACAATGTGGTTCCATCGCCAATGATTGCCCCATCCCCAATGTAGCAATTGGGATAAATCATGGCGCCTTTGCCTATTTTACATCCCTGGCCTACGTAGCTAAACTCTCCAATGTAAACACCTTCACCTACCGTTGCCTGCTCAGACAAATGCGCCTTATCGCTGATGCCAGGCGCAGGCTGACGCATTTGATTGTATGCCGCTAGCAATTGTGCGAAACACGCGTAGGGATCAGCCACCTTGATCAAAGTAAGTCCATCCGGCAATGCACGCTCAGGAGCGAAATCCCTGGCAACAATGGCAATCGTTGCTCCGGTGTTATAGATGAATTCGGTGTATTTCGGATTGGCCAAGAAGGTGAGTGTACCCGGCTTGCCTTCTTCTATTTTAGATAATGAAGAAACGGCGGCATTCGCATCACCTGCGATTTCGCCTTGCAGCATTCCTGCTATTTGTGAAGCTGAAAATTGCATGATTGACAAGATTTTGAGCGGCAATTACCGCTTGGCGAATATACCCTTGAAAAGGCTTTCCGTAGAACTCATGCGCTCACCTGCACGCGACCTTTCAAAGCAATCATCAAATCGAAGAATGAAGGAAATGATTTGGACACTGCCTCCGCGTTGCGAATCGTAACGTGATCTCCTGCAAGCCCTAAAACAGCTGCTGCCATGGCAATGCGGTGATCGTTGTGCGAAGAAATATCAGCACGGCGCACGGCTGATGGATAAATCTTCATTTCATCACCACGAATAACAATACGAATATTGGCCTTGGCAAACTCTTGCTGCATCACTTTAGCGCGATTACTCTCCTTGTGAATGAGACGCGATGCACCTTGTATAATGCTCACACCATCTGCAAACGCAGCCAACGCTACCAAAGGCGGAAATAAATCAGGGCAATCCGTTGCATCAAATTCAAATGCTCTTACCTCCGACTGCCACACTTTCACTTCATTTTCTGCAGCCTCAAACCTTACACCAGCCAAGCGCAGCGCATCTATAATGGCTCTATCCGCCTGGGCAGAGTCCATGGGCAGATTATCCACCACCAATCCTTCCTCTGCGCACAATGCCGCTGCAACCAGTATAAACGCAGCGCCGCTCCAATCACCGGGAACCGCAATATCAATGGCCGACATAGCCTTTGGCGTCACATGGAACTCGTCCAATGCTTCATTGTGCGTAACCTCTACTCCGAACTGACCCAGTATTTGAAGTGTGAGCGCGATATAAGGCTTGCTCTTCAAATTACTGACTCGAACGATTGACGGCTCATTGGCGCGCGAAAGTGCGAGTAAAAGACCGGTTAGAAATTGTGAGGAAATACCTGCATTGATACTAACCGCACCTCCGTGCAAAGGACCGCGCACGCGCAAGGGTAAGCGACCATCCTGTGATTCGACGCTTGCACCGCATTGCTCTAACGCAACAATCAAGTCATCAAATGGTCGCTGAAGCAAAGTTGAGTGTCCTCTGATTTCTATTGTGGAATCACTGAGTGCAGCTATGGCCGTATACATCCTTGAAGCGAGGCCCGACTCGCCGCAATCCACAACCGGCTTCGGATTGCGAATGCCTGAGGCGAATGCTTGAGGGAAGCCTCCCCGAATTTTTACTGTCGTCCCTTTTATGGTGACTACCGCTCCCAAATCTTGTGCAACCTGCAAAGCTGCATGACAATCGTCGCTATCCGGAAATTCACGAATGGTGGTGACACCTCGAGCCAAAAGCGCACAAGCCACAATGCGCTGTGCATCGCTTTTACTGCCGGGCGCGGAAACCCTGCCGGCAAGCACCGATGGCAACACCTCTACTTTCATTTGCTGCCAATATAAATACTGGCGATGCCTCCGCTAAGCGAAATACACTGACATTGCTTATAGCCCAATTGTTCCATAAGCGCAATGAAATTTTTTCCTGAAGGAAATGCTTCAACTGATTCCGGTAAATAGGTGTAGGCTCTATGGTCTTTCGAAACCAATTTGCCTATGCCCGGCATGATATACTTAAAATAAAAAGTAAACAATTGTTTGATGGGAAACGCCGTAGGACGAGAAAACTCGATGATTACTCCTGTTCCACCCGGCTTCAACACACGCAGCATCTCTGCCATTCCCTTATTCAAATCTTGAAAATTGCGCACGCCAAAAGCAACTGTAAATGCATC
>CANHPZ010000045.1 GCA_947462725.1 Flavobacteriales bacterium | reverse complement strand
TAGTTTCGGATTATTTGCCGTTGGCCATTTTCTCCATTTCCTTTTCGAAGGTATCCTTGAACTTTTCGTAGTTGTAATCAGCCTTCAACTTTTCGTTTTGTGAAAGACCTGAGTTGTAAGCATCAGCAATCTTTGATCCGCTCAACTCGAGAGCCACATAACTTACAAATGTTCCATCAGGGCGCTGAGTCAACTTTTCGCAAATCTCAACCGCACCGCGCAACTCTTGGTCAACCACTGTGCGAGCCATTTCTTGGAAAGTCTCAGTTACTTCTTCTTTGTTATTGAACTCGGTTGAGTTTACGTAATTGTCACCAACAATCTTCATTGTGCTGCTGATGGTCTTTGCCAATTCGGATTGGGCATTTGAGCGAGCCTTCTTCTTGGCCGTTTCACGATCCATGCTTTCTCCAGTTGCGGTTGAGCGGAAAGCATCTTTAGTACTTTGATATTGTTCACCTGTGCAATACTCATTGATGAGAACCTCGCCTGTTGGCTTAGGTGTTTCGGTTACTTTTTTCTTCTTTTTGCAAGCTGTTCCCATAACAGTTACAACTGCGAAGAGAATCATTAGGGTAAAATGGCGTGTTTTCATAGAACTGATTTTAAATTGATACATGTTTGGTTTGGCGAAGTTAATTTCTACAACCATGCCAAAATAAATTTTTTCGTGAATGTACTACATAATGGTCTCAATCAATTTGGACGCGACCTGCTGTTCCAGCTTTTCCTTTCCTTTCTTATAAGCCTCTATACTTGCCGCGTCTCTATTCAATTGCAAACCTTTCACCGATGAGAGCGTTTCATTGTAAACCACCTCTTGTGTTTCGGTGTTTCGCACCAAGACAGTCATTTCAAGATAGGCCACTACAAAACCATTTGCGCCACCGCCTTCTTTCGTGTCTGAAGTAATGGTTACACTGTAATCAGCATCCTTACCACTACCGGCTATGCGCATCCCTTTAGACACAAGCGCGGCTGTCATCGCGCTTAACAGCACCTTACCTGTTGCTGCATTGCCATAAACAGACTCATTCGAGGCAACGAAGAATGCAGGCAGCACCGATTCGATAGGTATGATTTGCTTCTCAGTCTTGAAAGACTTGATCAATCCTTCCTGAAACACCTGATCCAGATCCGCTACAATCAGCGGTTTTAAGTCAATGGAAACGATCAGTGCATTCGATGGCGCTGCATAGTCGACACCACTTACCATAATAGATGCAATCCCGCCATCGGCAGTCAGTACAGATTTCACAATATCGTCGCCAATTTGTTTATACGAATAAATCAAACTGAGACCTCGCACGGGTTTGTTGTTATAAAGCGCTTTGAATTGTGTGCCTAGCTCATATTTATTTTCCGATTGCAAGGTAATCTTTGCAACACTAGATGAAACCCGAATGCTATTGCACATGCGTTGCACAGAACTATAAATCTCATTATCCAAAAAGACCTTTCCCTTCTCGGTCATCATCTCATTGGGCTCATTCCAATACTCCTTCAAGGCAAACAAAGCACGCATATATAAATCAAAAGCAACAACTACATTCCCTTCCTGTTCTGCTGTTGTTGCCTTTTGAAAATAATCATACGAGATATTCAAAGCTGCGGATTTCTTGGCTTGCTTGCGCGCCTGGTAGCTAGACTTGTCCAATCGATAAAACACCCAATATTCACTCTTATCTTCCCAAGAGCCCGCTACTTCATAGCCTTCAATTCGCTCATCGGTTGAGGTTGAGACATTCGAAATAAACTCCTCACTGAAGCTATCATTCACCTCAAGTGAATTGAGAAATGTTTGCCCTTGCACACGAACACTGATTTCAGATGCCAAATCGTTCAATGCGTTCTTCTTGGCTATCGTTTGAAAATCGTAGGGCTGGGCATATTTGCTGCATGATCCAACGCCAATGTAGTAAGACGCTGAATGAGGTCGGTTGGCAACCCATTCCGGTGGTGGTGTTACCACGGTTGCATTGCGGCTGGCCGAGACAGACTCCTTTTTGCCGCCACATGCCCCCAAAAGAAATAGGGTTGCGATTAAAATGTATATCCTCATTTAACGATTTCCTTTACTGATTTGCCAATTGCCTGCCCCATCTGATTGGCCACCTCATCAAACAGTTGATTCGATAGTTCGCCTGTGGATTTGAGTTGCTGCCTGCCACTCATCATGGCCATAAGCGCTCTGCGATCACTCTGATTCATGTTTGGCCCTCCTTGACCAGCAGGCCATAGTGTATTAGCATCACCATCAAACTTACCATAGATAACCTCATCTGCCAGCGTTTTCTCGATAATCTCAGTAGACATTATCTCACCTGTTTTGATGTTAGTCAATTTGTATTGAAATGAAACCGTGATACCATTTGAATTGTAGTACTCGGTGTATTTGCAAGGTTTATACATGGTTTGCATGTAATACTTGCCGTCCGTCTTGTTCAGCACGCGGTCCTGATACGATACATACCCGTCGCGCTGCAATGGTCGCAGAGTACCCTTCTTTTCCGAATAACTCAAAACCGTTCCGGTTAGAATTGCCTTAGCACCCAGTATTTCTCCAACAGCCACGGCCGAGTTTTCATCAACCACACCAGTCATCTGCAACTGTTGCTCATTGATAATGGTCTGCAGATTCTCCCGATCAACGACATTTAAAAACGGATCATCGGAAGCAGTCAATTCGTTTAGGATATACGCTGAAATTTTCGCGTCTAAACCTGAAACCTGACTTGCATTTTTAAAGTCGACTAAAGCAATGGTGAAACTGCCCTTTTCCAAGCACTCCGCCTTCAGCTGCGAAGCATCTTTATAGGTCAGCTTCCGCAGTTCTACTTTCTCAAAGCAGTCATATCCTTCTCTGTAATGTTGCACGGCCAATGCCAATTTCCCTCTCTGATAAAGCGGTTCGAGGTAAGCCACGTCACCTAGGTCACTTGCGTCCTTGTAAGAAGGATCTAACTGTTTGATTTCATTAAAATGTGCCTCAGCTTCGACGTATTTCTTCTCACTCAGCAATTGATTACCCTCATCGTACAGCGTCTTTAAATAAGTTGCCTTGGACTTGTTGTAATCATCTTCATAGAAGTCGGCAAGCAGCAACGACACTCCCACTTGTTGAACACGATCTTTGTAGTCTCGGGCTCTTTGGAAAGCATAAACCGCAGATTTATGATCACCGAAATTGCGCTGTTTTGCAAAATCATTGAGCAGATTATTCAAAACCAACTGACCCGTGCGCTTCATACCAATTTGCGCATCAACATTGGTTCTCTTTTTCTGAAGAGCGGTATAATAGCTGCCGGCTGCCTCAGTCACCAACCCGCCATTCTCTTGTTTGGTTGCCATCTTCGTGAAGTGCTTACTCGAATGGCATGCAGACATGAGCATTGCCATGGCAATTACAGTTATGCAAAGTCTCGAATAAAGCATACGATGGATAGCGCTAAGGATTACGTAAGAAAAGTTTACTTTGACTCTAGATATTGATTCAATTCCTCGATACTTGATTCAAATGTGAACGCTGTATTCACTTCATAATAGTCGCCTTGGTTATAGCAAAAATCATAGGCAAACTTGGCGTAATCCAACTTGTTATCCTCGAAACTAAAGAGACCCATTACCTCCATAATCTGCTCAGCGGTCATGCAATTGGCTTTAGTTACCTGTTTCGCTACCGTCATTTTGCTATCTTCAAAACTACTCGCCGAAATATTGTCCTTTGCCTTCATGAAAGACGTTGGTGCCATCGAACTGGCGCAGCGACCAACAGGCTGAGGGGTGGCGACAGGAGCTGGCGCAGGACGCGGAGCTGGTGCTGGTGCAGCCACCGGCTTAGTCACAGGTTTTGGAGCAGGCGTAGTTGATTGTGTAGTTGTTGTAGTGGTGGTGATTACCGTTTCCTCATTGGTTTGCATATTGATCGCACCACCCATATCTGTTGCGTTAATGCTAATTCCCATATTCACTCCATCCACATTAATTCCCATAGACAGATTTCCGCCTGCAGGCGCCGCGGAAGTGCTTCCTGGCTGTTTCTTGGTGGTTGTAGTGGTCGTTTGAGTCACTGTTGTTTTGGCACCAACAGGCTCTTCATTCACCTGAATAGTTTGATTGATGGTCACGTTTTCGGCTGGAGTATCGTTATCGACCTCTGCAATTCGCTTAACGTCGCTAGATGGTTCAGAGGCCGCAGTTGAAGTTGTAACTTCGGTTTGGCCCTGATAACGCAATACGTATTCGCCCTTTTTATTCTTTTTGATGATATAGGTGAACTCAAACCCTCGCTGTGCGGCAAAATTTCCCTCAGCGAAATCCATGAGCATAGGATCTTCAAAATCCACTCTCGCTTGGTAGAATTCCGCTGTCAAATTCGTCATTTTGACATTCGATTGCGGTGTGTTGTTTTTCTTCTCGCCGTTGAGATAAATGGTGAATTTCTCTCCGGTTTCAGAAAAAACAACGGCTGAAGATTGGCTGAAAAGATTAAAAACAAGAGTGCAAGCAAGAATGGTTGTAAAAATTTGTTTCATGTGATGATTGGTTTGATTTTTTGCCGGTTGGCGAAGGTTGTGCCAAAAATACTACATGCATTGAACTTCGGCCTCAAAAGCGGACTAATTTTGAGCGTCATTACAGATTTATGAAAAAAATTCTTGTCATTGGTGCAGGACGCAGCAGCGCGAATTTGATTAAGTACCTGCTTGAGCAAGCACCGTCATACGATTGGCACCTGCGCGTGGGTGATATGGACAAATCCTTCGCGGAGCAAAAAATCGAATCATCCCCGAATGCAGAAGCATTTCAGCTGAATGCATCAGACGCCAATCAACGCCGTTCAGAAATTGCTAATGCAGACTTGGTTATTTCGATGCTACCGGCTTCGATGCACTTGGAAGTGGCGAAAGACTGCATCCACTTTGGTAAGCATGTAATTACACCGAGTTATATACCGGATGACATGTGGGCACTCGATGCAGAGGCGAAAGCCAAAGGTATTGTCATCCTCAACGAAATGGGCGTAGACCCGGGCATTGACCATATGTCGGCGATGAGGATTATTCATCAGCTTAAAGCGCAAGGAGCATCACTTCGATCATTCGAATCATTCACAGGTGGACTAATAGCTCCCGAAAGCGACAACAATCCTTGGAATTATAAAATCACCTGGAATCCGCGCAACGTAATATTGGCGGGCTATGGAGGTACGGCTCGATTTAAAGAGAATGACACCTTGAAGTTTATACCGTATCAACGGTTATTCGAGCGCATCACACCCGTTGACTTGGGAAGCGACGGCATATTTGAAGGCTATGCCAATCGTGATTCACTCAAGTACCTCAAACTTTATGAAGTAGAAGACATCCCCACTCTTTATCGAGGCACATTAAGGAAGGCAGGATATTGCGAAGCATGGAATGCATTGGTTCAACTAGGCCTAACGGATGATTCATTTGTCATTCAAGGTTTAAATGAAACCACTTGGCAAGAGTTGACTAAATCATTTCTTCCTTCACAAAAAGAATCTGATCCAGCATCCCTGATGCAAGCCTATCTCAACCTTTCAGAAAACACCATGGAGAAGTTGCACTGGTTGGGGATTTTTGACAGCAGGCCAATTGGCATCACAAGCGGAAGCCCTGCGCAAGCCTTACAAAGCCTTGTTGAACATAAATGGATTTTAGGCACCGATGATAAAGATATGATTGTCATGTGGCATCGCTTCCACTATGAACTTCATGGCAAAAACTATGAGATGCAGTCAACTCTTATCGCTGTAGGTGATGACCCCATTCATACGGCGATGTCCAAAACAGTAGGCCTTCCCATTGCAATAGCGGCCAAGCATATTCTAACGGGCTCATGGAATCTCAAAGGCGTTCAATTACCCACACAGCCTCGCATTTATGAGCCGGTCTTAGAAGAACTCAACCAATACGGTATACAGTTCAAGGAAACTGTGAAAGCACTGAATTGATGCGATGCATTTTACTCATAGTGTTGCTTTCATGTGTTCATGGCATCTCGGCGCAGCCAATTGTGGCTCCGCGCATACCGGAAAGTTACCATTGGGAAACTGCTCGTGATTACAAGAAAGATGAAGACCTCATCATACGCACACTGCAATGGCTTTGCAAAACACCTATCAACAATGACGTTGAATCTAGAAGCAAAGCAACCCTTTTTGTAATGGAATGGATTGCGGGCAGCCCTAGAATTAAGATTGAAATAGACTCGCACAAATTACCATTTTACGAAGCCTATCCAGACTTGATTTTTGCCTACATACAAGGCATAGCACTAAAAAAACTTGGGAAGCCGGCTTGCACAAATGAACTCGAAGCAATTGTCGGTGGTTTCAACACCGTAGGATATATGATTGAAACAGACCCAACTTTAAGAAAGGAAAAAGCTCTCCGTTCCATTTTGAAAGCTTATAAAAAAAATAAGATGCAATCTTTCGTAGAAGGATTGAACGATAGTACAAAGAACCCGTGAAAAAATTCGACATACCGGAGCATTACCGTTCCACCATTATCGGAGAAATCAAAAACCGCAGAAGGGCAAGCGACTTGCGCAAACAAGATTTTTCACCTGCCGAATTTTCTCTTGGACCCATTACATTTATTCTCCCCCGTCACTTCGGATTTTGTTATGGTGTAGAAAATGCGATTGAACGCTCGTACAAAGCCATTCGGGAAAACCCAGGTAAACGGCTGTTCCTGCTCAGCCAGATGATACACAACCCTGCTGTAAATGAAGACTTAGAAGGTCAGGGGTTGCGCTTCATTCTCGATACAGAAGGAAATCAATTGCATCCGTGGGAAGATATTGACGGCAATGATGTTGTCATTATTCCTGCCTTCGGCACTACCATCGAAACTGAACAAATGCTACTCGGCAAAGGTGTTGAAATTGCTAAGTACAACACAACATGCCCTTTCGTAGAAAAGGTTTGGAAGCGCTCGGCAGATATTGGTCAAAAGGGATTCACCATAATCATACACGGCAAACACAAGCATGAGGAAACACGAGCTACATTTTCTCACAGCAACCAACATGCACCATCGATTGTAGTTCGCGACTTGAGCGACGCCGCTTTGTTAGCAGACTTCATGTTGGGACGCGCTACTAAAGAAAAGCTCGAGCAACATTTCCAAGGTAAGATGTCGGCTAATTTCAATGCAGACCGCGACTTGTTGCGTGTAGGCGTCGTCAATCAAACGACCATGCTCGCAACAGAGACACAGGAAATAGCTGACTTCTTCAAATCCATCATGCAGGAAAAATTCGGGGAAGATTACAAGAGTCACTTTGCAGATACGCGCGATACACTTTGCTATGCTACCAACGACAATCAGCAATCAACCATTGAAGCCACAAAAGTTCACGCTGATTTAGCGTTAGTTATTGGTGGTTATAACAGTTCCAATACTTCACAAATCGCAACCATACTTTCGAATCATTTCCCGACGTTCTTCATAAAAGATGCGACTGAAATAGAATCACAGAGCACCATTAACCATTTTCATTATGAAAGTCAAACTAGGCTTCAAACGCAGAACTGGTTGCCGAATAAAAGCGACATTCGCATCATATTAACTAGCGGAGCTTCTTGCCCCGACACCGTTATCGAAGAAGTTATTTTGCACATTGCATCATGGTTTCCGCAAGCCATTTCACCTGAAGAAGCATTGACATCTTTTATGCCCGACAAGGCATAAGTATTCCTTTCAAGAAATGCAGGTTCGGCGTAGTTTTGCGAATCTTGCTTAATTGCTCCTCCGATGTCAGATATCATCAAATTACTTCCTGAAAATGTTGCTAATCAAATAGCGGCAGGTGAGGTTGTTCAGCGTCCCTCATCGGTAGTAAAAGAACTCATAGAAAATGCGATTGATTCCGGAGCAACGAGTATAAAACTATTTGCTAAAGACGCCGGCAAAACACTCATTCAGGTCACAGACAATGGCAAAGGCATGAGTCAGGCAGATGCCCGGCTATGCTTTGAACGACATGCCACGTCAAAGATCACGCGTTCAGAAGATTTGTTTCACATACAAACCAAGGGATTTCGCGGAGAAGCGCTCTCCAGCATTGCAGCAGTAGCGCAAGTGGAATTGAAGACTCGTATGCCACACGACGAAATAGGTTCTCAAGTACTTATTGAAGCTAGTCAAGTGACATCTCAGGAGCCGGTGCAATGCAATTCAGGTACAAGTTTCTTTGTGAAAAATCTATTCTACAATGTGCCGGCACGCCGATATTTCTTAAAAAGTGATACCATCGAATTGCGCCATATGATTGACGAGTTTCAGCGTGTGGCCTTAGCGCATCCGGATATTGAATTTCACTTCTCGCACAATGGATCAGAAGTATTTCAGTTGCCTGCAACCAATCAGCGCCAGCGCATCGTGCATGTGTTTGGCAACAAATACAACGACAAGCTTGTACCGGTTGAGGAGTCAACCGACATTGTATCCGTTCAAGGTTTTGTAGGCAAACCTGAATCAGCTAAAAAGACGCGTGGCGAGCAGTTCTTTTTCATCAATCAACGATTCATCAAGAACACCTACCTCAACCATGCTGTAACAAGTGCGTTTCAGAATCTTATTCCATCCGGAGTATTTCCCATGTACTTGCTCTATTTGGAAATCAACCCGGATCAAATCGACATCAACATTCATCCTACGAAAACAGAGATAAAGTTTCAGGATGAACGATCCATATATGCCATTATTCATGCGGCCGTGCGCAGAGCCTTGGGTAAATTCAACATTGCACCAAGCCTTGATTTCGATCAGGAAACATCTATCGCGATTGAACCCATGCGCCGGGATGCGAACATTACTCCACCATCCATTGCGGTAAACACATCCTTCAATCCATTTGGCCAGGCAGCGCCGACAGTTGATCGATCCAAGAATTTGCGCGGTTGGTTTGATCGCAAATCTGAACAAGTATCCGGTTGGCAAGAATTGCTCGAAGTAGCTACTCAAATAGAAAAACGTGAGGAGGATGCACAGACGCTGCTTTATGCTGCTGAAGAAGACATGACGTTCACGCAGCACGCACGCAAGTATGTGCTTTGCTCTTCATCGCAGTGCCTTTGGGTTATGGATCAGCAGCGCGCGCATCAGCGCATTCTTTTCGAGAAATTCAGAGAAAATCTCATTAACGGTCAAGGTCATTCCCAACAAGTACTCTTTCCACTTGAACTGAGTTTGACGCCATCCCAATGGGCAATCTACACGACATGCGCAGATGACATTAAATCACTTGGCTTTCACATATCAGGTGAACAAAGAGAAAACCTCACTGTGAATGGTGTGCCCAATGAATGCGCAACAGCAGAATCGGGTGCAGTAATTCTGGAGTTGCTGGATGCATTGGAAGAGCACGGCATATCAACCCATGAGCGACAAGAATCGATGGCTTGGAATATGGCTGCTCGCAACTCGATAATGTCAGGACAAATGCTAACCACACCTGAAATGGAAAATTTGTTTCAGCAATTGATGCGATGCCGTCAGCCCTATTATTGGAGGAATGAGAAACCTACGCTCATTCAATACGAAAATCGAAAGTTGGACGAATATTTCAAGTAACCATGTTTCAGCAATTACCTGTCGTCACTAAGAACATCATCATCATCAACATTCTAGTTTTTCTGGGGTGTGCAGCGATACCGGTGTTAGAACCTCCGCTAACCGGTTACTATTTTGGCAGCGAGTCCTTTCGCCCTTGGCAGATTATCACACACATGTTTATGCACGGCAGTGTAGGACACATCTTCATGAACATGTTCGGGGTGTATATGTTTGGCGCGTTACTAGAGAGTTATTGGGGACCCAAAAAGTTTCTGAACTACTATTTACTTTGTGGCTTAGGTGCATTCGCCTTGCATCAATTCATCAGCTACATCGAAATACAGCATTTGATGTCCACGATGCCGCAAGAGTTATTGAGCAGCGTTTTGCAAGATGGCAATTCTGCTTTAGCCGAACATAAGAACTTTGTGGATCAAGACGCTGCCAAGTTAAACTTAGCCATCAATGTCGGACTTGTAGGAGCTTCAGGATGCCTATTCGGATTATTGATTGCCTATGGAATGATGTTTCCGAATTCCGAATTGATGCTGTTGTTTTTGCCTTTTCCCATCAAAGCGCGGTACTTCGTTATTGGCTATGGCGCTATAGAGTTGTTGCTTGCGCTAGCCAACCGACAGGGCGATAATGTTGCACACTATGCCCACATTGGCGGAATGTTGTTTGGCTTTATGATTCTAAAATATTGGCAGAAACAAGGTAAACTATATTCATAGACCGCGATGTTTGGCAACTACTTCAAACGATTACGCACTGGCGACCCACTATTGCAGCTTATTCTGATCAATGGGATTCTATTCATAGCTGTTCAGGTTTATCTCGTCAGTTATTATTTAAGCGGCAAACCGCTTGACCCATTTTGGGGAGAAGATTTGATGCTAGCTGCCAACTCAAGTTGGGAAATCATGAAGCAGCGCCCATGGAGTTTGGTTACGCACATGTTCGCACACATTCATACCGGTCATTTTTTATTCAATATGATTGCCTTGTATAGCATGGGCAAAATTTTTCTGAGCATTGAGCGTCCATCTAACCTGTGGAAGCTGTATCTCCTTGGTGGAACATTCGGATATCTGTTATTCGCCATTAGTTTCCATTTTTCTGACGTGCTTAGCGGTGGGCGCAATCATGCGATTTTAGGAGCGTCGGCAGCCGTAATGGCAATCGTCGTGGCAACGGCTGTCATGCAGCCTAAACGCATTGTATATCTCTTCGGTGCAGTTCGACTCGAGCTTGCATGGCTTGCCATTATTCTGATTGTATTAGACCTAGCTAGTATTCGTCAAGGAGTTAATAGCGGCGGGCATATTGGCCACATTGGCGGTGGGCTATTCGGGTTCTTTTATGGATTAAAACTGTTTGAAGCAGGCAGAATGACGGTGCTTGTATCGTCATGGAAAAAAAACATATTGACTCTGCTTCGCCCGAACTCTATGAAGGTTGTGCATCGCAGACCCAAAACTGATGATGAGTACAATACGGAGCGCGCTGAGAAACAAAAAAAAATCGATATCATTCTGGATAAAATTGGCCAGTCGGGTTACGAAAGTTTGACACCGACAGAAAAGGACTTTTTGTTCAAACATTCACAGAAGTAAGTCATAGTTTGTTCTTGGTGCAGGCCTGCGTAAATTGTTATTTTTGGTCATGCCCGAAACAGCCGCTAAGGTCAAAAAAAGCTCCCGTACCAATTGGCTTGTGCTGCTTCTGAATAGCGGTGCAATATTCAGTTTACTGTTTGCCTATGCCGCTGCTGAATTTCCCCCACAATCAATGGGCTATTTTGCGCTATTTGGTTTGGCATATCCGTTTGCCCTAATTGCCAATGCCTTATTTATCATTTACTGGTTCTTCAAGAAGCGGCGATTTGCCTTGTTCTCCTCCATAGTCATACTAATCGGCATCGGTCATCTCACCGATTTCTTTCAAATCAGTTTTACAGAAAAAGCGGATACGTCATCCAAGCAATTGAAAGTTTTGACATATAACGTTCATGTATTTGATGTTTTTGATAAAAAGGAAGGTCCACAAACCCGCGATGCCATCTTCGATATGCTCATGCGTGAGCAAGCTGACGTATTGTGTTTTCAGGAGTTTTTTCAATCTGACAAGAAAAAATTCTTTCCAACAAAAGACTCCATTCTAAAGTTTTTGCCCAACGTACATTTCCACGAACGCTACACGCACGCTATAGGTGGGCAACAGTATTTCGGAGTTGCTCTGTTCTCAAAACACCCCATTGTTAATCGCGGTTATGTGCCTTTCGTTAGTGATGCAAATAATTTTTGCATATATGCCGATATTGTAAAAAACGGGGACACTATTCGTGTTTATGATGGACATCTCCAATCGATTCGCTTAAAACCAGAAGACTACGACTTAGCCACCGGAAAAACGGAACAAAGTGAAATTGATGATGCCAGCAAGCGCATCGCCAGGCGGCTAAAAAATGCATTCATGAAGCGCCAAGAACAAGTGGACCGCATTGCTTCCAGTATTAAGACAAGTCCATATCCGGTTATTCTTTGTGGTGACTTCAACGACCCACCGGTTTCTTATACCTATGAGACCTTGACAGACCTACTTCAGGATTCATTTGTTGAATGCGGCAACGGTATTGGCAATACCTATATCGGAGCCTTTCCATCTTTCCGAATCGACTACATTCTGCATAGCTCGAATATGAAGGCTATAGACTATGAAACTTTGCCCGAAAAGCTAAGCGACCACCATGCAGTAACTGCAACATTGCAATGGAAATAAGAATGAAATTCAGCGCTTGATATTCTGTTTGTATGCGGCAGCTTCGCGGAAATATTTCATGGGCACATACAGCATTCCGAAGCATTCACCATCTTCCTTATTCAAATGCTTGTGATGCACTTTGTGTGCCTTTCTAATAGCCCGGAAGTAAATGTTATCTGTGCGTGAAAACCAATTGAATCGTTGATGAATGAGGACATCATGCACTAAGAAATAGGAGACACCATAGAGCATAATTCCTATACCCAGAAAAAACCTCCAATCGAATGCCGCCATTGACCCGTAGATAATGGACAAGCAACTCGGCACAGCGAAAATCAAAAAGAAAGCATCATTCTTTTCGAAAAATCCACCCTTGGGTCGATGATGGTCTTCGTGAAAATACCACATCCCACCATGCATGACAAACTTGTGAGTACACCAAGTTACTCCTTCCATAGCCACATAGGTTATTAGTGTAATCAGAGCACCCATGATGTCAATCGCAATTTAAATTCATCCATCACATTTGGCAAAGCAATTTTGAACCACTCGGTGTATTTCTCCGAGTACATCTGTACATCAACGAAAACATCGTACAACGGCATCCACTTCCAATCGCACACCTCCTCAGAATTGACACGAGGATTTGCATTGCTTCTCCCAAAGTAAACATGATCGAATTCATGCTCGATCAAATTGTTCTCGAGATGGGCGTGGTAAATAAAATCAAATGCTTTGGTCAAAGTGCATTGCATGCCCATCTCTTCTTGCAATCTGCGATTGGCAGCAGTAAGATTATCTTCACCAGGCGAAGGATGTGAGCAGCATGTATTTGTCCACAGTCCCGGGCTATGGTATTTACTCATGGCTCTTTTCTGGAGCAAGAGTTCACCCTTTTCATTGAAGACAAAAACGGAAAACGCTCTATGAAGCAAGCCTGTTTTATGCACCTGCATTTTTTCCATTATACCAATCTGATTGTCGAAATGGTCAACAAGTATGACATTTTGAGCATCCATACACTTCAGACCAAATTCAAATTATTCTTGATATAGCAAGACATTAAGAGAGCGTATTTACTTGAATTCGGAATTCGCACCCGCTCTTCCATTATACGATGACTTGGAATTGAACGAATCTTTGAAAACAACCGACGATAGTATACATACGCTATCAAAACACCCAAACGCGCATCCTTTGGTAGCATCACAATTCCCTGGTAAGCGTAGTCAAAATCAGCCTCTATTTCATTCTCAATTTCCAATTTCACCTGATCATTGAACTGTGAAAAATCGACTCCAGGAAAATATGCTCTTCCCAAACCATTGAAGTCATCCTTCATATCACGCAGGAAATTTATTTTCTGAAAAGCTGCGCCCAAACGCATGGCATAAGGTTTCAACATATCATATTGCGCTTCATTACCTTCAGTAAAAACTCTCAAGCACATCAAACCCACCACTTCGGCTGAACCCAGAATATAGGCCTCGTAACCGGCCCTATCATATTCTTTCTTCTGCAAGTCCATTTCCATGCTAATGAGAAAACGATCAACCAATTCAAAATTGAAATTGTAGGAGTGATAAACCTTTTGAAACGCATTGAGTATGGGGTTCAATGAGATGCGCTGTTCAAGCGCATCCATAGTGTCTTCGCGAAATTTGCGGAGAAGCTCAGGTTTGTTATGCTCATGAAATGTGTCAACGATTTCATCGGCAAAGCGCACAAAGCCATAGACTCCATAAATAGCGTCTTGAAACCGTTTATGAAGCAATCGTATTCCAGCGCTAAAACTTGTGCTATATGCATGGGTGGCTGCCTTGCTGCATTTGAAAGACACTGTATCGAATATTTCGCGTTGATTGTGAGCCATTGTGGTTCTTAACTTTTATTCAAGTATTTTTCTACTTCATCAGCAACAATTTGTCCGCTGATAATGCTGGGGGGCACGCCCGGTCCGGGAACCGTCAACTGCCCTGTATAGAATAGATTCTTAACCTTTTTACTTCGCATGCGAGGCTTCATGACAGCGGTTTGCATGAGTGTATTGGCCAAACCGTAAGCGTTGCCCTTAAACGAATTGTAATCCGCAATAAACTCTTCATGCGCATACGACCTAACATATTCCAGATGCGGTTTTAAGTCCTCTCCGGTGTGGGTTTTAACACGTTCTAAGCAGAGGTCTAGATACTTCAGGCGCTCTTGCTCCGTGCTTGTCAATCCGGTAGCAACCGGTATGAGCAAGAACAAATTCTCCTTTCCATGTGGTGCAACATTTTGGTCGGTTGCCGAAGTGCAGCACAAGTAAAAAAGCGGCTTATCAGGCCAGGATGGATGATCATAAATGGTCTCGGCATGTTGATCAAAGCGTTCATCAAAAAATAAATTATGATGCAGAATGCCTTTCACCTTGCGGTTCACACCCAAGTAAAAAAGTAGTGATGAAGGCGACATTACGCGCTTTTGCCAATAGTCCTCTGAGTAAGAACGATGCTTTTCTTCGAGTAGTTTACTTTCCACATGATGATAATCGGCAGCCGCTACTACAGCGTCAAAAAGCTCATGCTTCCCATTTACCACGACGGATTTTGCTTGATTGCC
>CANHPZ010000044.1 GCA_947462725.1 Flavobacteriales bacterium | reverse complement strand
TTTCATCTGCATCGAGTGAAGGAAAATCATAGAGACCTTTCCAAATGCCATCGCCATCGCGCCTGCGGATGAGCGTTTGCCCTTCAACCTCGGCAACCATATAATACATCCAGATATCCTTCACCTTGGTTTTGGTGGATTTAATGGGAAGCTCCAAAACGCGATTTTGTTTGCGGGCTTCGCATAAGTCAAAAAACACACAAGTGCCACAAGAGGGATTTTTAGGGGTGCATTGCAAAGCACCAAACTCCATGATCGCCTGGTTAAAGATATCCGGACTTTCGAGAGGAATCAATTCATGCAGCACCTCCATGACTAACGCCCGCCCTTGAGGCTTATCCATAGGCTGGTCAATGGCCATTAACCTCGATACGACACGCATTACATTGCCATCCATCACTGGCACTACTTCGCCATAGCAAAAAGAGGCTATAGCTGCAGCCGTGTAATCACCGACCCCTTTCAATTTCTTTAGTTCTGCTGCCGAAGTTGGAAACACACCACCCAAATGCTGAACAACATACTTCGCTGTTGCATGAAGATTGCGCGCTCTGCTATAATAACCCAATCCTTGCCACGCCTTGAGTACCTGGTCTTCGTTAGCCTCGGCAAGAGCCTGCACCGTAGGGAAGAGTTCAAGAAACTTATAGTAATAGGCCATGCCCTGATCAACACGCGTTTGCTGGAGTATTACTTCAGAAAGCCATATTGGATAAGGCTCTGTCGTTTGACGCCAGGGCAAATCGCGACGATGCGTTTCATACCAAGACAAAAGTTTGATTGGAATACCCATGGAAAGCGCAATGTTAGGACAAGAGTTGATAATACAATAGGTCGGTGGCTCGAGACTTTTTTGGAGGTTCAAGACGCCCATCAACTTCGATTATCCTAACTTTCAGTTACAGAACACTTTGGAAATACAAAAAGAGGACTATATTTGCCGCCCGTTTGAAAAAGACGCGAAAGCACGAAAACAATAATATTACGATATGACTAAAGCAGATATAGTTACAGAAATCTCCAACAAAACCGGTATTGATCGTAATGACGTATTGGCCATTGTTGAAGGCTTCATGGGCACTGTAAAAAACGCAATGGAGAATGGCGAAAACGTCTATCTCCGCGGTTTTGGAAGTTTCATTGTTAAAAAGCGCGCTGAAAAACTCGGCCGCAATATTTTGGCAAAAACAAGTGTAGTAATTCCGGCCCATTACATTCCTGCTTTCAAACCTGCCAAAGAATTTATGGATGATGTGAAGGCCAAAGTGAAAGTAGATCAGAACACAAATGCCTAAGCAGCGTTTACTTTTGACCGGATTAGTTTTTTTGTCCATTGGACTACTCGTTCTTTTTTTAGTATTACCTAAACAACCTCCCTCCAAGCAAGCCGACCTTGCTACGATGGATCCCGATTCTCTCAAACTGCAACAAGCGGTAGAGTTGGTCAACGGAAGCAATCCGATGGCCGGCATTACGATGTTGCGTGAAATGGTGGCAGAAGATTCTACCAACATTGATGCGCACTACTATCTCGGACTATTCTCCGTGAAAAGTGGACAGCTCGATAAAGCCATTGATCGTTTTGAAAAGGTATTGGCCTTAAGTCCCAACGACATTAAGTACCAGATAGAGGTGGGATATCAGTTTATGGTAATGGACACTGTAGCCTTGGCATTGCAGTGTTTTGAACGCGGATTGGTGTTGGATTCAACCGACAACAATTCGTTATTTTTTTCGGCTCAAGCGCTTGTAAGACTCAATCGCCCGGCCGAAGCCAAACAGCGTTACGAATCACTGCTGAGACACAACAACGACACCATCGTTGCTCAGAAAGTGCAGGAGTTTATAGATACTTTAAATATTCAATTAACACAGCAACACAATGCCTTGCGGTAAAAAAAGAAAGCGCCATAAGATGGCAACGCACAAGAGAAAGAAGCGTTTGAGAAAGAACCGTCACAAGAAGAAGGTACGCTAGTAGCGCATCTTTCTTTGTGATGAGTTAGGAGTGGCATGTCCATTCCTATCTTGCGCAAGATATCAGGGTGGCAGCTCTGCGCTGCCACCTATGTTCTATTTTCTCAATTCCCAGTTTTGACGGGCAACATCGAACTCATCATCAACTCCACCTCTTCCGGGGTAGAGATTGCCTTGCTGAAGGAAAAAGTCCTTATTGAACTCCATCGCGAACAGCGTAATCAGGAGTATGCAGTAGGCGACGTTTACCTTGGGCGAGTAAAGAAAATATTGCCCCATCTCAACGCTTGTTTTGTAGATGTAGGGTACAGCAAAGATGCTTTTCTGCACTACCTGGATTTGGGTCCACAATTCGCAACGCTCAATCATTTCGCGCGCAAAACCGCCGCAGGTGAGCAGCGCACATCCGATTTGATGGGCTTTCAGGGACAACCAGACATCAAGAAGGAAGGGAAAATCAAGGATGTCGTAGGTCAAGGCTATGTCATACCTGTACAAGTCGCTAAAGAGCCAATCTCACAGAAAGGTCCTCGCCTCACCGCAGAGATTACTATCGCAGGCCGCTATTTGGTTCTTGTTCCTTTCTCCAACAAAGTTTCCTTATCGGGTCGTATTACAGATGATGACGAGCGCGACCGTTTGCGCAAACTCATCAATAGTATTCGTCCGCAAAACATGGGTGTTATTATTCGCACCCAAGCTGAGGGAACCAGTGTTTCAGAACTTGATCAAGATTTACAGGATCTGGTGAAGCGTTGGGACGAGTTGCATAAGAACATGAAAACGGCGCGCGCACCTCAGCGTGTGTTGGGCGAAATCAATAAGACGACTTCGATACTTCGCGATATTCTCAATGATTCATTCACCGCCATTCACGTCAACGACGAGCAAGTGGCGGCGGAAGTAAAAGCCTTCCTGAAAACCTTCAACCATCAGGAAAGCATCGTGAAATTGCAGAAGAGTACCGACTTATTCGATGCCTTCAGCATTCACCGCCAAATCAAACAAAGCTTTGGCAAACAAGTCAACCTCAAAAGCGGATCTTATCTGATTGTAGAACATACGGAAGCCATGCACGTAATCGACGTGAATAGCGGAAATCGTAAAAACGCTACTGTCATCAACCAGGAGGAAAACGCACTGCAGACGAATGTTGAGTGCGCCATGGAAATCGCTCGCTTGTTGCGTTTGCGTGATATGGGCGGCATCATTTGTATCGATTTCATCGACATGCAGAACAAGGACAACCAGCGCAAGCTGAGCGATGTTCTTCGCGATGCCATGAAAGAAGACAAGGCCAAGCACAATGTGCTTCCTCCGAGTCGCTTTGGTGTTGTTGAAATTACAAGGGAACGTGTGAAGCCGGTGACCAAAGTGGTGACCACTGAGAAGTGTCCAAGTTGCGACGGCAAAGGGACCATACAATCTTCTCTATTATTCACTGAAGAAATCGAAAACAACGTTCGTTTCCTTTCAGAAGAAAACACACACAAGCAAATCAAAGTTGTGGTTCACCCAATGGTCGAGGCTTACCTCAACCGCGGACTCTTTAGCAGCATTGCCAAAAACTGGAAGAAGAAATACAAAATCAATCTGAAAGTTGAGGCTTCTACGAGCAGTGCATTGCTAGAATACCACATCTTCGACCGGGATGGCGAAGAGGTTAATCTCTAAACCCGCTTATCGCAAATAGGCGATAAAGTGCTTTTCTACTACACTACTCAGTGCAGCTATGTTCAAGTGATCACTTACCTGTGCAGCGTCACGGACACTTCCATCTTTCATGAGTATTCGAATCACATCGTGCTGACTGTTGTAAGCTCTGTTATCCACACTTTGTTGAATCACAAAGTAAGAAGCTTCATGTGACGTAAAATTCAATTTCTGCGTGATACGAGAGATGTGCTGCTCCACCCATTCAGTAGGTATCGCCTCCTTTTGAATTTCAATCTTGAACAATTTTCGATTCACCAAATGTGATGACAACATGGATAAGACTCTATCCTCGTGATCTTGCCATACCTTCAATGACGCAGCGATATCAAAATCATCAAGCGCCGCATAATACCTTAATGCGTTTTCATCACTGGTCAAAACATCGAGCGTAACCTTGTTATAGAGAAAATAACGCAAAGCTGGCGAACAATGAAGTTCGACTCCGGACCGCGCCAGTTCCTGAGCTCTGCGCAGTGCATTCACCAACATAAACTCTGCGCTTAAAACTGTTTTGTGCAGATAGACTTGCCAGTACATGAAACGTCGCGCAACAATAAATTTCTCAATGCTGTAGATTCCTTTCTCTTCCACTACCAATTGATCATCGACAACATCAAGCATTTTTAGAATGCGTTCGCTTCCCACCTGCCCTTCAACAACACCGCTAAAGAAACTATCGCGCGCCAGGTAATCAAGACGATCCATATCCAATTGACTGCTCACCAACTGATGTAAGAAATGTTTGTGATAACGATTATTGAAAATCGCTATTGCCATTTCCAAACGGCCATTGAAATGTGCATTCAATTGTGCCATGATTAGCGATGAAATATTTTCGTGATGCACTTCACTCGCTATGGTATGTTCAAGCGCATGGCTGAACGGTCCATGACCTATATCATGAAGAAGTATGGCGCATAACAAAGCAACTTCTTCTTCGTCGGTAATTTCATTGCCCTTCAATCGCAATTCATCCACCGCATTCTGCATCAAATGCACTGCTCCGATGGCATGCTGAAAACGATTGTGCAAAGCACCCGGATATACCATGTGCGACAAGCCTAGCTGCGCAATGCGCCGTAAACGCTGGAACCACGGATGATCGATCAACTCCAGAATGAACGGATGGCGTATGGTGATAAATCCATATACCGGATCGTTGATGATTTTGCGTTTGGCTTTCAAGGAAAATAAATTGAGACTGCAAAAATATTCAAGGCAGGCCTGAGTTAGTTCCTTTCTTCGCTCATCGTAGATTTGAGCAGCGATTAATTATTTCAACCCTACAACATTCCATGGCCAGCGAACGCATCCTATGGGCAGACGACGAAATCGATCTACTCAAACCCCATATTCTTTTCTTACAACAAAAAGGTTACGAGGTAGTCACAGTAAACAACGGCGCAGAAGCCATAGAGAAGGCCCGCGACAATTTCTTCGATATTGTTTTTCTGGATGAAAACATGCCTGGCATCAATGGTTTGACGGCACTCCAAAAAATCAAAGACATCGATCCAACGCTTCCAGTAGTCATGATCACCAAGAGCGAAGAAGAGCACATCATGGAAGATGCCATCGGGTCGAAGATTGCTGACTACCTGATCAAGCCGGTTAATCCCAATCAGATATTGCTTTCGCTTAAGAAAAACCTCAACGAAAAGCGATTAGTGAGCGAAAAAACCAACAACGACTATCGCCAGGAATTTCGCGAAATTGCTATGCGTCTAGGCGACCGCATGAACGCCGAAGAGTGGATTGAGTTTTATCGCAAGCTTGTTCGATGGAGCATGGAGCTTTCCAACACCGAAGACGAAAGCATGGCGGAAATCTTTCGCACACAACGATTGGAAGCCAACGAGCAATTTGCCAAGTTCATCAAGAACAACTACATCGATTGGTTGAAAAACACAGCCAACGCTCCTATCATGTCGCATACGTTGGTGAAGAGCAAGGTGGCACCTATCCTTAAAGCAAGCACAGATACCGTTTTCATGGTTGTCATCGACAATCTAAGATTCGATCAGTGGAAAGTGATTCAACCCAAACTCAAAGAATACTTCCGTCCTGAAAGTGAAGAAATTTTTTACAGCATCTTGCCCACAGCCACACACTATGCGCGCAATGCGCTGTTCGCCGGATTAATGCCGAGTGAAATTGCTCGACTACATCCCAACCTGTGGCTCAATGAAGAAGATGAGGGAGGCAAAAATATGCACGAGGAGGAGCTCATGGGTGCGCAGCTGAAACGTTTAGGATTTGATTTCAAATGGAGTTACCATAAGATTACGAATTTGAATGCAGGCAAAAAACTCAACGATTCTTTTTCAAATCTGCTCAACAACAAATTGAATGTGATTGTCTACAACTTCGTAGACATGTTGAGTCATGCACGCACGGAGATGGAAGTTATCAAGGAATTGGCAGATGATGAGCCAGCCTACCGCAGCATTACTTCATCCTGGTTTGATCATTCACCGTTGCTCGATATCCTGAAAAAAGTATCCGAGAACAACTGCACGCTGATTATCACTACTGACCATGGCACAATGAAGGTGGATCATCCCATCAAAGTTGTAGGCGACCGAAACACCAACTCCAATCTGCGTTATAAAGCCGGAAAAAATCTCAACTACAATCCGAAGGAAGTTTTTGAAGTACGCAATCCGGCCGATATTTTTCTTCCCAAAGCGAATGTGAGCACCTCATACATATTTGCTCAAAGCAGCGACTTTTTTGTTTATCCCAATAACTACAATCAATTCGTGCACTTCTATGAAAACACCTTCCAGCATGGGGGCATTTCCATGGAAGAAATACTCATTCCGTTCTGTGTGTTGCATTCGAAATAAAATCATTCACCAAGTTCTGTATTCCATGAACAAACTATCTACGTGCTTGCTAATCGCATCAAGCGGAGCAATATTGTTATACTCATGCATCCGCAAAACTTCCGAAACTCCCTCCAATAACCTCATGAAAATTTCGTCATATCCCGAAACACGTAAAGAAGAAAAGACACTTAGTTTCTTTGGTACGGAAGTATCCGACCCATATCTCTGGCTTGAAAATGACACCAGTTCAGAAACAGGTGCCTGGGTAAAAAGTCAAAATGCAATTACACGCAATTATCTCGACAGCATTCCATTTCGTGAGCGGTTATCTCAACGCTTCACTGAGCTCTTCAACTTTGAAAAGGTGGGCGCGCCAATAAAAGCTGGCGACTATTATTTCATGTTTAAAAACAGTGGACTCGAACCTCAAGGAAAATACTTCGTTCGCAAAGGTGTAGACGGTCCGGAAGAAGTTTTTCTCGACATGAATACGCTATCGCCGGATGGCTTGGCCTCTGCCGGTCTTTTAGGAGCCGATGATTCCAACCGATGGATGGCGGTTAACATCAATGAAGCCGGAAGCGATTGGAGTCGCATCGAGGTATACGATATCGCTACGAAAACGAAATTATCTGACCGACTTGAATGGGTGAAATTCAGTGGTGCCGTATGGTATAACGATGGGTTCTTTTACAACCGCTACCCAGCTCCGGAAAAAGGTAAAGAATTAAGCGGCAACAATGAATTTCACATGGTGTATTACCACACGATGGGCACATCACAATCTGAGGACAAGCTCGTTTATCGTGACGATGATCGCCCACACATGTACAACATGGTTGGTGCAACAGAAGATAAGCGCTACCTATTTATCAATGCTGCGCCAGGCACCGATGGCTGGGAAGTGTGGTTGAAAGATTTGAAGCAACCTGACTCCCAATTCAAACTTCTTTTTTCTGATATCAGTCAGCACAATTCTATCATTGAATCCACTAAGGATGGAAAGCTACTCGTACTTACTGACGTTGGATCGCCACTATATCGCCTCGTAATAGTGGATCCTCAACACCCACAAATCGAAAATTGGCAAGAGATTATCGCGCAAGACAAGATGATGCTGCAATCCGCATCAACGTGCGGTGGCAAATTATTTCTGACTTATCTCGACCGCGCGAACACTCGAGTATTTGTTTGCAATTATGATGGCAGTGAACGCAAAGAAATTCCCATGCCTGATAGCACCGGCACTGCGAGTGGATTTTACGGCAAGAGAGAAGAAAAATCGTGTTACTACACCTTCACATCATTTACGTATCCAAGCGTAATTTATCAATACGATATCGCCACAGGTGTATCTGCTGAGTTCTATAAAATCAATGTGAAATTCAACCCAAGTGATTTTGAGAGCAAGCAGGTCATGTACAAAAGCAAAGACGGCACGGCAGTTCCCATGTTCATCGTGCACAAGAAGGGACTTAAACTGGATGGCAATAATCCTACGATGCTCTACTCCTACGGAGGTTTTTCTGTACCTATGCAACCGGGCTTTTCTTCAGCCCGAATTATACTGCTCGAAAACGGTGGAGTATTCGCTATGCCTTGCATTCGCGGAGGAAGCGAATTCGGAGAAGACTGGCACAAAGCAGGCATGCTACAAAGCAAACAAAACGTATTCAACGATTTCATTGCGGCTGCGGAATATTTGATTGCAAACAAATACACCAGCTCTGAAAAGTTGGCCATCAATGGCGGATCGAATGGCGGACTCCTGGTTGGTGCCTGCATGACGCAGCGACCCGAGCTATTCCAAGTGGCCATGCCCGAAGTCGGTGTGCTCGACATGCTACGATATCATTTGTTTACCGTTGGAAAAGGATGGATACCCGAGTATGGTTGTGCCGATAGTTCCAACGCTGAGTTTGATTATCTCTATGCCTACTCACCTTATCACAATCTCAAGAAAGGCACATCTTATCCAGCAACACTCATCCTAACCGCTGATCACGACGACCGAGTAGTGCCTGCGCATAGCTTCAAATTCGCGGCGCGTTTGCAAGAGTTTCATACCGGAGATAACCCTGTGCTCATACGCATTCAAGAAAGTGCCGGGCATGGTGCCGGAATGAGCACCATTCAAGTCATCAATCAAGTGGTCGACCGATATGCATTCATGCTCTACAATCTCGGTGTCAAACTCTAATTCCACATATCCTATGAAAAAACAACTCCTTACTCTAGTGGCGTTAGCCATCTGCACGTTCGCTCAAGCGCAGTACCAAGTGATTACCATCATTGAATCCATCGTTCCCGGTGGCGTTGGTCGTTCGCGTATGATTGAAGCAACGGCAGTGGTCGATCACAATCAGTTCACAACCGCGCGAACCGAAGGCAAAGACACCAAACAAAGTGACATTGACAGGGCCGACATTAAGATTGCCTCATTCAAGGAAACCAAAATGCTCAACTTCTTTAGCATGATTGGCATTAACTTTCAGAATATAGCGTCCAATGATGCTTTGATTGCTTCGAAGTTGAATGAGATGAATGCACAAGGCTTTGACCTTGCCTTTGTTACAAGCGGCGTAGAAAGCGACGCCGGCAAAGAAGATGGCAATGGCATTTTTATCACTCGACTATTTTTTAAAAAACGATAGAGAGAAGGCCTTCGGGCCTCTTTTTTTTCACGGAAACTTTCCATTTTTCTCCAATTGCAATTGACGAATCAATTGCAGCTCCTGTTTCAATTCAGGTATTCGCTTGCTGCACGCCAGTATAACGCGGTTGCATAAATAACGCACGGCAACATCTTGATCCATATCGGTTATCCAATTGATTGCGATTTCGAGTAATTCCTCCATGATTAATTCATCGAGTTCGATGCCCTCGAGACTGCGCAACAATTCGCGCCTTACTCCACCCATTGCCGTTTTCCTTAGCAAATTCAAAATACGATGTTGTTGCTGTTCGCTGAACTTCGGGCTCAACAATCGAATATGTGCAATTACCCACGATGCCTTAATAGACTGCACGGCGCTGCCATACTCAACTAAATCCAATAAGGAGATATACAATTCCGGTTGATCCAATACATAGTGAGCCACCGCATTGCAGGTAGTCTTTGGCATAGCCGTAACAAGTAGATTTTTCAAGTCCATATCAAGCAAAAAAAAGCGCTCCCCATGGGAGCGCTAATTTCATTTTTGACTATTTGCCATTCTTTGGAATTGCTTGCTTCGGAGCGCCCACCTTCGGCTTACGGACTTTACCGGGGCCTTCATCTGCGTCCTCGAATTCAGTTTCTTTTACTGGGGCAGAGGTATCGGCGCCTGACTCGATTTTATTCAATAAGTCTTCAAGCTGCTCTGCTCCCAACGACTTCGCAATAATCTTATGGTCCTTATCCATTAGATAAACCTTCGGAGTGCTGTTGACGTCCCAATACTGATGGAAGTTCAAACTTTGAAGCGTCGTAACACCTCCATAAATCAACTTCGTTGCAGAGTCTTGAGTCATGATAAACTGATTGCGCGACACGTTGACAAATTCCAAGTTCTCATCCCGAATGAACTTCTTCCATTTGTCAACTTCCATATTGTTGTGAACCGAAAACACTTCAAGGCCTTTCGACTTCCATCGTTTATAGAGTTCATTGATTTTGGGCACTTCCTTTTTGCAATGGCCGCATGATGCTTCCCAAATGACAAGCAGAGTATACTTGCTATTCAAATCATACATTGAACGCCACACGTTATTGGTGTCGGGTAAAATGATGTTAAGTCCAATCTCACCGCACAAGCAATGACGCTTCTCGTCAGCGGCTTTTTTCATCTCTTCAATTTTATCAGCCTTAATCCAATCACACTTGCCCTTGGCGTAGTAATTATCAATCATGAATACAAAACCTTCGTCCATGCACATAATCTTGGCCGTTTCGAAGTTGTAGGTGAATTGGTGAACAATGTATTTGAATCCATCTTGATTATCACCCACAGCAGCCACCAGTCGCTGCACCTCAGCAATCATAGTGTCGGGTATCTGAGGAAGTGTTTGTGTCACATATTTTTCAATCAACTTGTGATATGCTTGGTCGCGAATCATTCGCGGATCCTTCAAGTCGATGTTGTCGAAGTAGTGCGTGCGGTAGTAGAAATATTGCCACAATTTTTTGCCATCCTCCGATGAGTCGGCCGGTGCCTCGGGCACTTCAATCTCCATTGACATTTTAATCAGCTTGCTAACCAGCAAATCGGGATTTTTCGCAACCAAATCTTTCTGATAGTTCACCACCTCATCATTCATTTTTTGGAGTTGTTCGCGAAATGGTTTCTTTTCATCTTCTGTTTTCGTTGAGTCCTGAAGCACGGCATCGATCGGATTTCTACTGCGCATTTTTTCGCTGATGTACATGACGTAGTCAAAGAAAATCTTGTTGTTTACTGACTTCTTTACCTTGATAGCATCGATTCGGCAATCCGGAGTAAAATCCAACTCAATGTCTTCCTCATCGACTATAATATCCATTCGACTAGAATTATTCACAACAATGGCATACTTGCCGCATTCCTTATAGGGCTTTCCATCAAAGGAAAAATTCCCTTTGCTATCCACAAAAGCTGTGTCATTGTAGTAGAGTTTATTACCGTAGTAATTCGCCAGATAAATCGAAGTATCCTTTAAGCCTTCGATATGGCCTTTGATTTTGTGTTTCACCTGGGAATGTGCCGAAAGGCTAATTAGCACCAGTGAAAAGAAAATAAAAACACGTTTCATTTTAGTAATCATAATCGCGGTCTTTGAGTAATACAATACGCTTGCAACTAGCGACAAAGTTGCATAATCGATTTCAATTTTAACAATTTCTTTTGCTAAAGAATGCAAGAGCAATTATGCAAGGCACCACCACAAACCGGAGTGGCCTAATCCATTTTAGCGTGAAATGGTCGCAGCTTGAGGCCAACACATTCATTTTATTTCTTCTGTTGACCTAATATCAGCTCCAATAGTTCTGCGGACAATGCCTGGTGCTTGTTCTTGGCGTACCAACCATGAAGTTCCTTTTTACGCTCTTGCTCGTCAATGCCCTGCTGCTTCAGCGTTATGAGCATTTGCGTTGCTTCCACCGGACGCGGGCCCCATTTCCAAAGCAGATTATTAGAACCATCAAAACAAAGTACTACCGGAATGGAGCGAGCGCCATTCGTTAGGAAGTGATTCATAAATTCGGGATTGTCATCGCGCAGCACGTATCGCGTTGTTATAAGACCATTCAGTGCGGCGAGATGCTCGAACACCGGAATCTGCTGGGCTGCATCGCCGCACCAACCTTCAGCAATAATCACCCAAGTCTGTGGAGTATTAATCTTCCTAACAGCATCCTTCAATTCCTCATCAGGGACCCAGGTCTTCTCCCAGCGATGCATACGGTGCAGGTTGAGATTGGTATATTCGACTAAGGCGTCACTTTGCGTGTGGCCGGTCACCTTTCCTTCTGAAAGCAAAGATTGAATTAAGGCCACATACTCTTCAAAATTATGGGTTGACTGTGGAAGATCGAATTTCTTAGGCATACTGATTCATACTTTTTTTAATCGTTGATTTGCATCTTCGAAATTGACAACAAGACCATTCTGACTGTATGATTCACATCACCACACATCTGCGTAAAATGCAGACCGCATTAAATGCTGCAAACCAAGCGCAATACGTTCTTCCTATCGTTAACATTCTTGACTTCAAAGAAGAAATCCAACTTAATGATTGGGTCGGCAAACATATAGGCATAGCATTTACCAACCACATCCATTGCATAGCCACCGGAAAAAAAATAAAGAAGACCTACGGGGAGGGTTTAAGTTATGATGCTTGGTTAAGTTCACCCTTGGGCAATCCGGCAATCATAAACCCTGAATTAAGCAGAATACATGAAGGAATTGCCCTGCGCGACAAGGAGTGGGAAGAGAAGCATCACAACCAGCCGCACTTCGTCTATCTCTCACGCACGAGCAGTGTAAAAGTGGGGGTCACGCGATCAACCAATCTATACTCACGCTGGATTGATCAAGGAGCTACAGAAGGCATCGTCCTGGCTTTCACCCCATACCGCCAGCTGGCAGGATTAATTGAAGTAGCATTGAAGGATCACATGGCAGATAAAACGGCCTGGCAAACCATGCTGAAGGGAGAATGCACTGATACTGTTGCCCTAACCATCCATAAGGATAGGATGTTAGAACTGCTTCCGAGCAGCTACGAGAGTTTCTTCAGTGACGATGATACCGTGCACCAGATTCATTATCCCGTGCTTCAGCTGCCCAAAAAGCCCAAGTCCCTTAAATTAGACTCACAGCCCGCAATAGATAAAAGGCTTGTTGGAATCAAAGGGCAGTACCTCATTTTCGAAGATGATAGCGTATTCAATATTCGGTCTCATGCGGGCTATGAAGTAGAAATTAGCGTGGAGTAAAAAATTGACAACCAAAAGAAAAGTCACTTTTTTCTTGGTTGCTAAATTGAATGGGCTATATTTGTACTGACTACTCTTGTTTCAACATACCGTTTTCTATCGTTGTCAATGTTTGTTGGAGTTCGCAGTTGTCTAATTTTAATCAACAAACAGTTTTAAAAATGAACATTTTTGTTTCAGGGCTGAATTACAGCATGTCAAGCGAAGAGCTTGGCGAAGTTTTCTCAAGTTACGGTGCCGTAACTTCTGCCAAAGTAGTTACTGACCGTGCAACCGGTCGTTCACGTGGTTTCGGTTTCGTAGAAATGTCATCAGATGACGAAGGCCGTGCAGCAATTGCACAGCTAGATCAAACGGATGTAGGCGGCCGCAAAATCAATGTAAAGGAAGCTGAAGAGCGTCCACGTAGCAATGATCGTCCACGCAGCAACTTCGGTGGCGGTGGCGGTGGTGCTCGTCGTGAGGGTGGCTTCAAGCCACGTTTCAACCGCGATGGCGATGGTGGCGGTGGCTACGATCGTGGCAATCGCTATTGATACGCTCGATTGAACGATACTAAAAAAGCCGCAGAATCTGCGGCTTTTTTTTGTTTCATTCCTTTGGTAGCGGGAGGGGGGCACGATCCCCCGACCTCATGATTATGAATCATGCGCTCTAACCAGCTGAGCTACCCCGCCAAAAATGATGGCCGCAAATATAGTCACTTTCTCTACTTGCAAAAACCATCGTAAAAAAACTTCCTTAGAGACTTAAAAAAACTTATTCTTGCATATAGTTACCTGAACATTTAACCATGGCCAAAACACCCATTGAGCTCGAGTACATCATTCGAGCATCCGACAATATTCTTTACAACTGCATGTCCACACCAAGCGGATTAGAGGAATGGTTTGCACCGCAAGTGCACATTCGCGGTGAAGTCTACACCTTCATGTGGGAAGGCGAAGAACGCAAGGCTCAGCTTGTTGCCAAAAAGAAGGAACAAATGGTGCGCTACCAGTGGCTCGACGACACAGATAAAGAGCACAATTATTTTGAGCTCCGAATTAAAATCGATGAAATGACCGGAGAATTAGCCATGATAGTTATTGATTTTGCCGAAGAAGGAGAAGAGGATGATCAAAGAATGCTTTGGGATGAGGCAGTGCATGAATTGAAGCGCCATATCGGCGGTTGATTAAACAACAGCTTAGCACAATCGCAGTGGTAGTGCCTTACCACTTCGTATATAAATCGGCAGTCAGCATTTTGTAGGCCTCTGAAAACTCCCGCGGGTTCTTTTCAATTAACAACGATTCCATTTCTGGTTCTGCGGGAGCATTGAAGCAGAATTCAATCAATACACGAGAAGCATCTTTTTGTGCAAGGGTAAAAACGTGACAAATTCTGCGCGGCAACAGCCCCTCGCTCTCAGCATCCACCATCCATCGCTCCAGTTGATTTTTTGGGAAGATCAGTGCAATAACACCCTCAGCAGTTAGCATTCGTTTCGCATGCCGCATAAAAGCATCAGAAGGCAAGTAATCGTCGTGACGTGCTGCACTTCTGCCCGGATTAGCAGCTCGCAGCGAATCGGTGAAGTAGGGTGGATTTGAAATAATCAAATCAAATTTTTCACTAGTGGCAATTTTCAAAAAATCACCGTGATAAATCTTCAGTCGGTCATGCCATGGTGAATGCATAAAATTCTCTGCCGCTTCTTCTGCGCTTCCTTCATCGATTTCGATAGCTTCTATTCTCGCCATTGAACAGCGCTGGGCGCAAATTAGAGAAATCACACCGGTGCCCGCACCTACATCCAACACGTGCTTACAATCTCTAACCTTAACCCAAGCGCCCAAAAGCACGGCATCCGTACCCACGCGCATAGCGCTGCGCGATTGCACGATTTCAAATTGCTTAAATCGGAATGGCTTTACCGGTGTGGGCATGGAATTAATTAAGGCTACACGAACATAGTCATGGAACCCTAAACATGCAACCCTA
>CANHPZ010000043.1 GCA_947462725.1 Flavobacteriales bacterium | reverse complement strand
GAGATTCAGGCGGAGGTGTATCGGGCGTGGGGGAATTGAGGGATTAGGGGTTAGGGGTTAGGGATTAGGGATAAAGTATGAAGGGCGAAGGGATGCATGGAGTGCATTTCTTCGCCCTTCGGATTTTATGATGATGTCAATATGGTAGCGGTATGAGCTCCCACCATTTCAATGGTGGGTTATAGTAAGAGCGCACGGGTTACGGACATTCCGCCCCTACGGGGCTGCATCACCCGAATGGAAATTCGATACCCACCTTCGACCTGGCTCTGGCACCGCCGCGTTCTCCTTTCAACACTCTGCGTTCGACGGCGCTCAGACAGAGGCCCAGCTCAACCCTTATCCCTCGCACATCGCACATCGCACTTCAACATTCTTTCCTTATTTTCGCGGCACCAAAATTTCTATTTCGCTATGAACATCCACGAATACCAAGGTAAATCGATACTGGCATCTTACGGCGTGGCCGTACAACGCGGCTATGTAGCTTCGACTCCGGAAGAGGCGCACGAGGCCGCTGTTAAACTCAACGCAGAAACAGGCACAGGCTGGTTTGTGGTGAAGGCGCAAATTCACGCCGGTGGCCGCGGTAAAGGAACGGTTACGGAAACAGGCTCACGCGGCGTTGTGCTCGCGAAAGGCCTCGACAAAGTTGCCGACATCGCTAAAGATATCCTCGGTGGTCACTTGGTAACGCTGCAAACGAAAGCAGAAGGAAAATTGGTTCAGAAAGTATATGTTGCGGAAGACGTTTACGCCCCCGGCGCAAGCGAACCCCGCGAATTCTATATGTCGGTCCTCCTCGACCGTGCACTCGGTCGCAACGTGATCGTGTACTCGCCCGATGGCGGTATGAACATCGAAGACGTGGCGCACAACTCGCCTGAGAAAATCTTCAAAGAAGTAATCGACCCGATGACGGGCGTCAACGACTTCCAGTGCCGAAGAATCGGCTTCAACCTGGGCCTCAGCGGCATGGCGATGAAGGAAATGGGCAAGTTTGTAAAGAGCCTCTATGCCGCCTACGTAGGCTGCGACGCGGCGATGTTTGAAATCAACCCGGTCCTCAAAACAAGCGACGATCGCGTAATTGCGGTTGACGCCAAAGTAACACTCGATGGCAATGGTCTCTTCCGCCATCCGGATTACGCTCAAATGCGCGACACCACAGAAGAAGATCCACTCGAAGTGGAAGCTAGCAATGCCGACCTCAACTACGTGAAGCTCGAAGGCAACGTGGGCTGCATGGTAAACGGTGCTGGCTTGGCCATGGCAACCATGGATATCATCAAATACAGCGGCGGTGAGCCGGCCAACTTCCTCGACGTAGGTGGCACAGCCGATGCGAAGCGCGTGGAAACTGCATTCCGCATGATCCTCCGCGATTCATCCGTGAAGGCAATCCTCGTAAACATCTTCGGCGGTATTGTACGCTGCGACCGTGTTGCTCAAGGTATTGTGGACGCATACAATAACATCGGCAACATTCAAGTGCCCATCATCGTGCGCTTGCAAGGTACCAATGCGGTAGAAGCCAAGAAGCTCATCGATGAAAGCGGCCTCGAAGTGCATTCTGCCATTACCCTGCAAGAAGCAGCCGACCAGGTGAAGAAGGTGCTGGCATAACGGATTCATCCGTTTTACCTCGCTGAATACATGCTGTTCAACTCGCTGTCATATGCGATTTTCCTGCCCCTCGTTTTCGTGGTGTATTGGTTTGCTTTGGGCAAATCACGCAAACTGCAAAACGTGTTTTTGCTGGGTGTGAGCTATTATTTCTACGCCTGCTGGGATTGGCGCTTCCTTTTCTTGCTCATCTTCTCTACCCTACTCGATTATTATACGGGTCTGCGCATGGCCGATGCACAAGATCCACGGCGGCGCAAGTTCTGGTTTTGGCTTAGTATCGGCATCAACATCGGATTTCTGGGTGTTTTCAAATACTACAATTTCTTCGCAGAATCGTTTGCTGATATGCTGCGCATGTTCGGTGCGAACGTGAGTGTGCACACGCTGAATATTATACTGCCGGTGGGCATCTCGTTTTACACCTTCCACGGCTTGTCGTACGTCATCGATATCTACAAGCAGCGCATTCAACCCGAAAAGAACTTCATCGACTACGGTCTTTTCGTGAGCTTCTTTCCACTGCTGGTTGCAGGCCCCATTGAACGCGCCACACACCTGTTGCCACAGCTGAAGCGTGAGCGACAATTCAACTACGAGCAGGCGTCAGATGGTATGAAGCAGATTCTCTGGGGACTGTTCAAGAAAATGGTGATTGCCGACGGATGCGCGGAATTCACCAATCTCATTTTCCAAAACTCGGCCGACTACAACGGCAGCACTCTGTTGCTGGGCAGCGTATTCTTCACCTTTCAGATTTATGGCGATTTCTCCGGCTATTCCGACATCGCCATCGGCTCGGCGCGACTGCTTGGAATTGATCTGTTGCGCAACTTCTCTTACCCGTATTTCTCGCGCGACGTTGCCGAGTTTTGGCGCCGTTGGCATATCTCGCTTTCGTCGTGGTTTCGCGATTACCTCTACATCCCACTCGGGGGCAGCCGGGTTTCGATGGCCAAAAAAATCCGCAACACGTTTATCATTTTTATCGTGAGTGGTTTTTGGCACGGCGCCAACTGGACCTTCATCGTGTGGGGTGCCTTGAATGCGCTGTACATCCTGCCTTCGATTGTTTTTCAAACCAACCGCAACAACCTGGAGATTGTGGCTCAGGGCAAGTATTTGCCGTCTTTGCGCGAGCTGCTGGCTATTGGCGTCACCTTCACCCTAACGGTCCTCGCCTGGATTTTCTTTCGCGCCGAATCGCTCGGACATGCGTTCTCGATTGTGAGTGAAATCTTCTCTTCGAGTTTGTTCTCATTGCCCAAATTCGCAGCCATGGGCAGTGGCGTTCGACTCTCTGTGTTGATCGTCGTTTTCGTGCTCATCGAATGGATGGGCCGCGAGCAAACCTTTGCCATCGAAAATTTTGGAAAGCGATTCAACCCCATTTTCCGCTTTGCGTTATACTACACCATTCTGGTGCTGATCTGTTTGTATGGCGGCTCACAGCAGGAGTTCATTTATTTCCAGTTCTAACGCATGAAAAAGTTCCTCATCCGCATAGCCCTGTTTTCGTCGCTCGTGGTGACGTATCTCGCGCAGGCCATCTGGATCGACCCTTTCAATGTGTTGCATGCCGAAGAGAATGTGGCATTGCTGAAGAGTGAGCAGAACATTTCAGATAAAGTGAATGCAGCGCTTTTCCGATTGCAAGAGTTTGAACGCACACCGGCGCGTGTGCTGATCTTTGGCGATTCACGCGCTAACCAACTCACCAATGCCAAGTTCGACTCCATAAGTGGCACATCGTGCTACAACCTGGCAATACCCGGCGGCTCGCTGCCCGAGTCGATTGCCATGATGCGCGAGGTCGTTGCCCACCACCCTGTTGATCTGATTTACCTCGGAATAAACTTCGACATCTACAACAAGCTCAACAACAAAAACCGCGTGCCCGAAGCCATTCAAATCCGCGACTCAAACACTTCCTACATCCTCAGCAAATACACCATGAAAGCGGCGTATTACCTGAGTATTTCGTGGTTGCAAGGCGAGGATGTTCAACTCAACAAGCCGCATGGCGATCGAGATTCATTCTGGAAATACCAACTTGATTTCACCTTGGCCAACCGTGTGCGCAGTTATCAGTTTCCTGAAAATTTCAGCGACAGCCTGCGCGCGGTTGTGAGACTTTGCCAAAGCAAAGGCATCGAGTTGCACCTGTTCATACCACCCACGCATATCGACCTCGTGCAGAAAATCAATCAGCTTGGATTAGGGTCGGAATACGCGCATTTCAAGCAGGAGTTGCCATCCATTGCGCCTACCATCGATTTTGATGTACCCTCAGCATTGACAACAGACAGCACCAATTTTCACGATCCATTTCATGGCAAAGAAGCATTGGCCGTGGAAGTCATTGAACAATTGTGGGCTGCGCATTTGAACCACACCAACTGATTCGCATAGCATGAATTTTTTACCCGAAGATATCGAGCGCTACATTGAAGAGCATACCCGCGTTGAGCCGGAATTGCTTCAGCAGCTGCATCGTGAAACGTGGCAAAAAATCGTCAACCCGCGCATGCTGAGTGGCCATGTGCAAGGGCGCGCGTTGAGTATGTTTTCAAAGATGATTCGTCCGAAGACAATCCTCGAGATTGGCACCTTCACGGGCTATTCTGCACTGTGCTTGGCCGAAGGACTCGCCGACGACGGCCGACTCTTCACCATCGACGTCAACGATGAGTTAAAGTGGATACAAGACAAGTACTTCGCTCTCTCACCGTATGGAGCGCGTATTCATCGCCATTTTGGAAATGCTTTGGATGTGATTCCATCCCTGCACCACGATTTTGATGTGGTGTTTATGGATGCCGACAAATCGAACTACATGCAGTATTACGATATGATCATGGCTCGATTGAAGCCAGGGGCATTCATCCTCATCGACAACGTGCTGTGGTCGGGAAAAATCACATCGCCGGCACAGACCAACGACGAAGACACGCGCGTGTTGCAAGCGTTGAATGACCGTGTAAATACGGATGAGCGTGTCGAAAATGTCTTGCTTTCCATTCGCGATGGATTGATGGTGCTTCGGGTGAAGTAGTAACTTTTCTTTCCGTGCACATTCTCCTACTGTCGTAATTTACCCTCGTTTTTGAACGTGTGCTTGCGACCTGCAAGCAATATCATTTTTATGCGAGCTACGAAATTCGTCATACTGCGCCTGGCACTGGCCACTTTGGTGGGCATGCCGCTGATAGCCTTGATCATCGATCGCTTTTCAGAAACCGTTGATTTGCGGGCTTCTCTGATCGGCAATGGTGAATGGAGCGCGCAATTGATCTGGGGAAGTTTTGCGGGACTATGCATTGCAGTGGTGGCGCATCTCATGATTGCCTCTCCCCTGTTGCGCGATGTAAACACAACCTACGCGCGCATGCTGGGTCGCTTTCGCCTCAACTTCAGCGAGGTGCTGCTCATCTCTCTCTGCGCCGGCGTGGGTGAAGAGATTCTCTTCCGCGGCGCTATCCAACCGTTTCTGGGTGTAGCTGTAACATCGGTGCTATTTGTTGCCGTGCATGGATACCTCAACCCCAAAGACTGGAGACTTTCCGTGTATGGTGCGTTCATGACCATCGGCATTGCATCGCTCGGTTATCTGGCGGAAACTAGAGGCCTCCTGAGTGCTATCATCGGACACACCGTCATCGATGTGTATTTGCTGCTGTACTTGCAACGCACGGCGAAGTCGATACCGGTGACAGAAAATCCTGATTTAATAGACTTTCCGGAAGAAGAATAAACTTTGCGTTCCTTTGCGCCTTTGCGGTTTTAATATTATCCGCAGTTGCGCAAAGGAGAAAAAAACAACACTGCGTAATGCCGAAACCAAAATCCAACTCGCTCTCCGACCTCGGTGGAATGGTGTATTCAACCAACCCGAATTATCGTCCGGAGGAAAACGATATTGAAAGCAACGACACACCGGCTCCGGGCCAACAAGACCTGCGGGTGTGGCTTGAGAAAAATCACCGTGGCGGAAAAACAGCAACGGTCATCAAAGGATTTGTTGGCAGCGACGACGACTTGGATGCGTTGGGTAAAACCCTCAAGACAAAATGCGGCACAGGCGGCACAGCCAAGGACGGTGAGATTATTATACAAGGCGACCACCGCGAAAAAATCATGACCTTGCTATCACAGCTCGGTTACAAAGCAAAAAAAGCAGGATCTTAAATGAACAACTTCTTCCCTCAAACACCCTTTCGCATCACCATTAAAACCCTTCAGAACCTGGAGGAAGTGCTTGCCGGTGAAATGCGCGAACTGGGTGCCAACAACATCGAAATCGGTCGTCGTGTGGTGCACTGCACCGGCGACATGGCTCTCGTGTATAAATGCAACCTGCACCTGCGCACGGCGCTGCGCGTGCTCATTCCCGTGGTTGAATTCCCGATTCGTCAGGCCGATGACATTCACAGCCAGGCCTTGAAATTCGACTGGACTAAGCTGCTCGATTTGGAACAGACCTTCGCTATCGACCCCAACGTCAACAGCGAATTCATCAAGCACAGCAACTATGCTTCAGTGAAACTCAAAGACGCCATTGCCGATACATTCAATAGAAAGTTTGGCAAGCGGCCGAGCGTGGACCCCGACCGTCCGGATGTGCTCTTACACCTGCATGTCGATAATCATCGTGTGTCCATTTCCTTAGACAGCAGTGGTGAAACGCTCAACCGCCGAGGCTATCGTTCGCGCGGGGCGCGTGCACCGCTCAACGAAGTGCTCGCCGCAGGCATGATCATGCTCACCGGCTGGCGCGGCGAAACCGACTTCTACGACCCCATGTGCGGAAGCGGTACGCTGGCGATTGAAGCCAATATGATTGCGCGCAACATGCCTCCGCAAATCTTGCGCAATGAGTTTGGTTTCATGTATTGGATGTCGTTTGATAGAGAACTCTGGCAATCGGTGAAGCGCGCAGCCACGGAAAAAATCAAGGTGCCTACACACCGCATTTACGCGTCTGATGCCGACAAATTTCAGCTGCGAACAGCTACAGAAAACATTGAAAACGCAGGCTTCGAGGATGACATCGAACTTTCGCTGCGCGATTTCATGGAAATGAAACCCGCGCAGCCGGAAGGCATCATTGTGATGAATCCGCCCTACGGCGAGCGGATGGACGATGCGAATATCATCCCCATGTACAAGGCCATTGGCGATCATCTCAAACATGCCTGCGCAGGGCTTAATGCGTGGATAATCTCCTCCGACGAGGCAGCACTCAAGCGCGTGGGCCTCAAGCCATCGCGCAAGATTGCGCTCATGAATGGCACGCTCGATTGCAAGTTTTACCGCTTCGATTTGTTCGCAGGTAAACGCAATGAGCGTCACAACAAGACCACAGACACACCATCCCAAACCGAATGAACAACATTGCACTAATCACCGGAGCAACTTCCGGGTTTGGCAAGGCCATCGCCGAGCGCTTTGCCGCCGAGCGCTGGAATCTTATACTCACCGGCCGCAGAAAAGACCGACTGGATGCCCTTGAACAGCAACTCCGAGATGAGTTCGGCATTGCAGTTACCACCTTGAATTTCGACGTGCGCTCGCTTGAAGAATGCACCTCGCACCTCGAGCAACTGAGTCACGAATGGCGCGCAGTCGACGTGCTCATCAACAATGCCGGTCTTGCCCTTGGCCGCGAATCATTTGTTGAAGGGTCAATCGAACAATGGAATACCATGATCGACACCAACATCAAGGGATTATTATACATCAGTAAGATTGTTGCGCCGTGGATGATGGAACGCAAGCGCGGCACCATCATCAATATCGGATCCATTGCCGGTAAGGATGCATATGCCGGTGGCAATGTGTATGGCGCTTCCAAGGCCGCTGTCGACATGCTCACGCGCAACATGCGCATCGATCTGTTGCCCCATGGCGTGCGTGTTGGGCAGATAGCGCCAGGAGCTGCCGAAACAGAATTTAGCATTGTCCGCTTCAGTGGTGATGAGCAAAAAGCCGCAGCCACCTACCACGGATTCGAGCCCCTCATTGCACCCGACATTGCGGATGCTGCATGGTTTATGGCAAGCCGTCCGGCGCATGTCTGTATCAACGACATGGTCATCATGCCTACGGCGCAAGCCAATGCGACGAGTTTTCATAAGGAGTGATGAATTTTTTATCACGCCAACGCGCAAACAAAACCTTCAACCTGCAACTTTCAACCTTCAACTTTCAACCCTTCATGCATCACCGTCTTTTCATCCTTTTTCTTGTAATAGCATCCACAACCTCGTGTCACTTCAAAAACAAGCAGGCCGATCTCATCCTGCACAACGCGACCATTTATAGCGTGGATGATGCCTTCAGCACGTATGAAGCGATGGCCATCAAGGATGGAAAAATATTGGCGTTGGGCACTGAGCGCGAAATCCTCAACGAATACGACGCTGCGCAAATCATCGACTGCGGCAAGCAGTTTATCTACCCCGGCTTCATCGATGGCCACTGCCATTTCCTGGGCTACGGACGTACGTTGCAGGAAGTGAACCTCGATAGCACACAGTCGTTTGAAGAAGTCATTCAACGCGTTGTTGCTTTCAAGCCTGTGAATTCACGTGGATGGATTATCGGTCGTGGTTGGGATCAAAACGATTGGGCAGATCAGTCGTTTCCATCGCGTTCAAAACTCGACAGCTTGTTTCCTTCCACTCCCATCGCATTGCAGCGCATAGATGGACACGCGATGCTAGTGAATGCAGAAGCCATGCGCCGCGCAGGAATTGATGCCTCGACCAAGGTGAACGGCGGAGACATCGACTTCGACAAAGGCATTCTCATCGACAATGCCATGAACCTGATTACCGACATACTTCCGGCATATAGTCGTGAAGACGATACAGCAGCCTTACTGGCCGCGCAAGAGCGTTGCTTTGCCGCTGGACTTACAACAGTGGATGAAGCAGGTTTGATGAAGACCGATGTCGACCTCATCAAGCAGTTGCAGGCGGATGGCAAACTCAAGATGCGCATCTACGCCATGCTCGCCGACGATTCGCTCAACTATGCGCACTACCTCAAATCAGGCATCGACACCACAGACCGCCTGAGTGTGCGTGCGTTTAAGTTCTACGCCGATGGTGCATTGGGTTCGCGGGGTGCATGTTTGCTTGCGCCTTACGACGATGTGCTACCCTTCAGTTATGGACTCATGCTGCACGATGCGTTGCACTTTCGAAGAAAAGCCTACGACTTGCGCGTGGCCGGATTCCAGATGTGCACGCACGCTATCGGCGACAGCGCCAACCGCGTGATGCTCGATATCTACGGCGAAGTGGTGGGCGATTCAATCGATCACCGCTGGCGCATAGAGCACGCGCAAGTGGTGCACAAAGACGACCTCTCCAAATTTGCGCAGTATCACGTGATACCCAGTGTGCAGCCCACACATGCCACCAGCGACATGCCTTGGGCACCGCAGCGCCTGGGTCGCAGCCGTGTAATGCGCGCATACACGTATCGCGAGTTGAAAGAACAACTCGGTATGGTGGCCTTGGGCACCGACTTCCCCGTAGAGGGCATCTCGCCTATCAATACCTACTATGCTGCCGTGGCAAGGAAGAATCTGCAAGGACAGCCCGATGGCGGTTTTCAAGCTGAGAATGCACTCACGCGTGAAGATGCACTGCGCGGCATGACCATCTGGCCGGCGATTGCGAACTTCGAAGAGCACAAAAAAGGGTCGATTGAAGTTGGCAAATTCGCTGATCTTGTGGTGCTTGATCAGGATTTGCTCAAGTGCACCGAAGCACGATTGCCACAAAGCAAGGTCGTGATGACCATTCTTCAGGGCGAGGTAATATTCAAGTAAGAGATATTATCCGATGGCAAAGATTCAATTTCATCGTGCCCGTTTGAATGATGTCGAAGACCTGCAGCGCATCAGCACGCAGACCTTTCTTGATGCTTTTGCCGCGAGCAACAGTGTTGAGAATATGGCGCAATACATCGAAGAATCGTTGTCAGAAGCTCGATTATCCGAGGAACTCAACGAGAAAAATTCCGAATTCTATTTTGCGCAATCCGATAACATCATCGGTTACATCAAAATCAATTTCAACGGGGCGCAAACCGAACAGCATGACTCCGATGCGTTAGAGATTGAGCGCATTTATGTGCTGCAAGAGTATTATGGACAAGGCGTAGGGCAGCAGCTCATGGATTTCGCCAAATCAATTGCAATAGGCCGTGGCATCGAACGTATTTGGCTAGGTGTCTGGGAGGAAAATGAGCGTGCGCTAAGGTTTTACACCAAGAACGGATTTACCGCATTTGGTCGACACATATTCAAACTGGGCAATGATGAGCAATGGGATGTGATGATGGAGTTGAGGTTGCCCAAGGATGGCCATTGAATATCATCGCAGCAGCAAGATTGCACCCATATATTTCTTCTCATATCCGCGAACAGTAAGAATCTCCATGATGTAGTTGTATGCATCCGGCATGGCATAGTATCCATCACCACGAACATCACCCAACCAAGCCTTTTTCGGATCCAGTGATTCAAAAATTACCGTTCCCCATCGGTCGAATACAAGCAGTCGATAGAAGGTCAGGTCATCGCCATATATACTCGGCAAGAAAACATCGTTAAGACCATCGGCATCCGGACTGAATGCGTTGGGAATGTGCACGACGACATCTGGAGCAAATTCAAGCGACTTCTCGATGGTATCTGCGCAGCCGTATGAATCGCTCACGGCAAGCTGAATAGAATAATATCCCGATTCATTGAATTTATGCATGAACGTCGGCAGCATGGTCGAAAACCCATCTGAAATTTCATATTCCCAGTGATTCACACTGGCTGATGACTGATTGGTAATCTTTAATTCATCCGCATAATATGTGAGGTTTTCATTGCTGATGTGAAAGCCTGCTATAGGATTAGGATGAACTACGATGTAATTATCGACAATAAAAGAAGCTGAGCAACCCTGATCGGTTGTCACCAATACAGAGCCAATCATCGCCCCAACTGATTGCGCAAGAAAAGTTGCATTTGGATTATTGAAAGAATAACCATTGCTAAAATCCCATTGCGTGGAAGCAATTGTTTGCGGCAGGAGCACCAATGGTATGCAACCAATAGTCACACTATCACCTATGCAATAATCCAATTCAATAGGTGTCAACTCCAGCGTCGGAAGCGGAAGAGCCGTGATTTCAAGGTGGGCAGTTCCCGAGCATCCCACATCTGAATATTGCTCCACCTCGACAGCAATTGAACCCATATTATCCAAATGCAAGAGCAAACTATCAATGTTATTAGCAGTCACTGCATTATCCACATACCAAATGGTGCTAGCTACCTCATTCGGACTCAACGAACTTTCACTATGAACCACCACAGATTGACCCAAACATGCTGAAGGAGCGCTTAGTGTTAATGCTGGTTGTGGAAATATTGTGACGTGCAGAGAGTCATCAGACTCACACCCTTCTGCGCTCCATACATGCACCCCGACATCAAACATTCCCGGCTGTGAGAATAGTGCCGCTGTGTTGTCCTGATTTACAGATGGCGTGTTCGGAATATACCATTGATAGCTTACAATTGAACTGCTCTCAACCGCAGCATTAGCGCTAAAGTTGACGTACTCATTTTGACAATAGCTCGAATAGGTAATTTGAACTTGAGGCGATGGTTGCACCAAAACAGAGTCGTTGTAGTAAGCCATGCATCCAAATGAGGAGGTGGCGATATATTCAATATCCAGATAGCCAGGCGAACTCAATGGTATAGACTGAGGTATTTCTCCATGCTGGTCGATAAACCCTTCTACATCCCAAACGTGTGTAACAACCTGCGCGGCATCTACGGTTGTAAGATTTTCAACAGTCAAATACTCCCCATCACAAAGCAGTGGAAAATTCAAGTCAATAACGGGGTCTGGTTGAAGGGAAATTTCAGCCAGGAACTGACTCACACATTCACCGTTCAAAGACACCTCATAACGCACATCATAATTATTCGACAGAACAGAATTACCCGCGGCCATTTGGGGAACAAAAACATCACTTGGCGTTGACGGATATGCTCCAGAAGTGTAGCTGATGTAGAAAACACCCGAGGTATCTTCCATCATATCTGCAAGCACAATGGTATCACCATCCACACAGCGATCAATATGCGGCAAAGTCCATTGCACAAAGGCAGAATCAAGCACATGAAAAGAAACCTGAAGAGTATCCGGACATCCGATTGAATCGGCATAGATATAACTCATCCAATAATCACCGGCACTGAAATCATTGCCGTCCAATCCGGTTATGGGTGCATTTTCATATTCAAAAGTCCCGGTTGTATTCGGCAAAAAAATCGGCAATTGAACTCCAGCGTAATTCGTGCAAAACGAGCTATCCCAACTGGGCACTGTCGGCACATAGGCATACAATTCAACCAACTCTGTTTCCCCTGCCACAAAGCAACCTTGATCGTAGGCTATCCATTGCAATGTGTCAACGCCATCGGGGAAATATTCTGTTGTTGTTTCGTCTATAGAAACCGCTTCATCATAAGAAATCACCCACACCAAACTATCTAGCGGATCATAATTTTCGACGAGCGAAGTATTGGCACATATCGCCACCGAATCTGGCACAGGTGGAATCAATTGAAAGACATGCATCACCGTTTCGTCTGAAAATGGGCAACCTAATACAGTATAATCGACAGCGTAAACTCCTTCCAGAAACACATCAATTGAAGCAGAGGTTGCGCCCGTGCTCCATGAGTATGTGGCCTGATATAAATCGCGACCGAGTGTTATCGTATCGCCGTAGCAAATGGTCGTATCACCTACCAAATTCATCAGGTCAGTAGAATCAAGAACATGCACTATTTCCGAATACACTGCGGATGAGCCGGCCAAAGTATTTGTGGCTGTAAGTGTTACAAGATAATCACCACTCTGGGGAAACACATGGTATGTGGAGTAATCAGATGAGCTCGCATTGTCGTGGCCAAAATCCCATTCATAAGCCATCTGCAATCCTACCGTTGAGTAATTGGTAAAGTTTACTGTATCCAACGTGCATACCTGATCAAAAATAAAGAAGGCATCAACTGCGGTAGGATTGAATGGAATGCAATTGGGGTTCGTATTCAAAGTAACCGAGAAATTGAAACACAGCGTACCAGAAGCACCATCAGGATAAGTAACCTCTACGTAAAAATCTCCCGTGGTGGAATCCACGCAAGCAATGGAATTGCTGATGTAGGAGCTCTGTGCGCACTCAGCGCCTGCAAGCATAGTTGGGCATGACTTTCCGTAGAATATGCGATAGTCGATATCGGCAGGTAATCCATAGTTCGAGAGGCCACTGATATCCGGTTGAAATCCGACATCCACCACATCAGGACCATCATATGTGAATTTATACCATGTGGAAGACCGGGCCACCGGGCCTTGAAGGCAGTCCACATTCTGGGGCAAATCCCAGAAAGGATCTACCATCGTATGGCAATCAATAATGGTGCATGCCGGATAAATTCCAACCGCCATGGATTGGGCCGCCACAGCATCAACGCATTCATCACCGGGATAATCTGCAACAGGTGTCCGGCTCCAAAGTAGCCTAACATCAATTTGCCCATTGAGTGCCTCAAAATGCTCAGGATTATAATCTCTCGGATGAAAGCGATCGACAACTATATAGAATCGGCGCTTCGTGAGACTATCACAAGGATCTCCCTGCACATTAAAGTTGATTGTACCGGCCCTTCCATCACACCACCAATAAACATTGTGTGTGACTAATGCCAAACCTGAAGTAATCGTTGAGTCAACCAGAATTGGATTCGCTGAAAGCACTTGGGACCAAGAAACTTCGCCACTCAAATCCGTTGAATACACATGAAAAGTATAGCCATAAGCGTCATTTGAAAGGTTGCGCACATCCACAGAGGCTGTGCCATTTCCACGAACAACGAAAGTGTACCACAAGTTGCGGCGCAGCAATTCAGATTCACTGAGTTGAGGAGCGGTATAATAGATCGGATTGTTCGATGCATTGTAAATGGAGTCCGAATGCACACCATTGCAGCCGAGTACAGGATCTGAAGGTGATGCGCCCGTAGTACAATAAAAAAAATCGTTACTCGGGCTAAGATTGGGATTCGTTGGATGTACATCGCCAATGCGCCCGGCATGAAAAACGCCATCCGATGGAATTTCATCAAAGTCGTAGGCATGCGAGGCAAAATCAAATCGTGAATAATTGATTGGACTTACATCGATAATGGGTTGAGCATGGACACATTTCTGAGCTGTATCTGCAAACACAAGCAGAGAATAGGTACCAGGTCCAAGACTACAAATTTCAATGTCATTTGAACCAACCTCACAGGGAACAACAGGAACCTCTGTCTGAAGTAACAGCGAATCGTTGGTCGTCACATCCAATTCATACAGCAAAGTGCGGTATGCACCCAAATTTCGAATGCGCAAAAAATACTCATCATCTGTGGTGAAAGTGTAATAAGCAACCTTATTGAGAATCGGATCATCAGCGCAAACGAAAATTTCCCCATTGACTAAAGATTGATATACGCTGTCCTTAAAGTATTCATCGCAAAGCACGTACTCCGTAAAAGGGCTTGGGTAATCCGCACTCTGTAGGTTCACGTAACTGATTGTTGACGGCGCTACACATGACAATCCTGGTCTATAGTAAAAAGGTCCCGGGGAAGAAGTCGTGTCTAACTGAATGGTTATCTGACTTCCATAATTGATGCTGTATAATCCCTCGGCTGAAGGTCCACAACCTAAAGTTCGCGTATATCCATTAGCCTGCGTAAATTCGAAATTATTATCATAGTTCGGTCCTCGACCATAAGAAACAACAGTGTACCAACCGGGTGGCAATGAACGGCACTCAACACGCTCAAATCCTCCTTGACAATACTCTATTGGATCCATTACAATGGACAATCCGGCCGTGCCAACCTGAGAAACCTGACCTGAAAAAAACAATATGTCAACCCGATCACCTGGTGAATCATGCGCGTTGGATATTTCGCTGATTGTAATCTCCGCCTCTTGGCTCAAATAAAATTCTCGGTAAATTAATTTGGTACGTCCACATGGCGCAATTCCATCGATTTCTTGAGGGTTATCGATACAACTAAAAGTATCGGGTTGGCTAATGTGCGTCAATCCAGTAGCCAACAAATCGCCCATGTTATCGGGAACTGCAGGATTCCAAAACTGGGTTACATCCTTTCTAAACTCAAATGTTGGCTGTAATACTGCTCCTACGTCACTGCTATCCCCGAACTGAGCCAAGGTGTAAGTTCCCGGTGTAACGCAGTACCGCTGCATGTTGTACAATCCTCCGGGACAGTATCGATCATTAAAAAGATTGCAACCCATTTGCGGATCAAGCCCTGAGACCACATCGGGCCAATTGAATGAAGACTGGGCCTGAGCTAAAGCATCCACATCGCCGGAATAAAAAACAGAATTTGAATTGATGTCGAGCGGATAGTTCTGGTAATTGTAGTTACGGACTATGAGCATTCCGCTATCCGCGACGGCATCATTGTCGGCATCACCAATCTCCAACGTTCGGTATACTGCCCTGTCTGTAGAAGGCCAACAAACCAACGTATCAGGCAATATAGTTATTTCGCAGGT
>CANHPZ010000042.1 GCA_947462725.1 Flavobacteriales bacterium | reverse complement strand
CCGGAATCGCCCATAAACAACTTGGCGGGTTGAAAATTGAACACTAAAAAACCGAGCAATGATCCTGCTAGTCCAACAGCAAGGAGAGCGAGTGGTTGGTCGCCCGTGCGATAAAACCAAAAGGCAAATGCCATGCTTGCAATAAATCCGAAACCCGCTGCCAGTCCATCAACGCCGTCGATGAGGTTGATAGCATTCACTATAACGATATAAACGAATAACGATAGCGATAGGCTTAACCAATAGGGCAAATGTTCGACACCGAATAATCCCCAGAATTGAGTAATGCGGATGTCTGCGACGTAAACGAGAATGAATCCGATCAGCAAATGAACGAGGAGTTTTTTGGCAGGCGACACACCGATAATGTCATCTTTCAATCCCAGAAAAAACAAGATGAACATGCAAGCCACCAAGTATTTGAATTCATTCAGCGCCTCAATAGGGTAGTAGTTGTCGCCAAGTACCCAGCCTTCTTTGGAGGGGAACCAGAGGCAATAGCCGATGATGGTGCCGGCGAAGATCATTATGCCGCCAATGGTAGGAACCGATTTGCGGTGGAGTTTGCGCGCATCGCCGGGCTCGTCTACGAGGTGTTTTAATTTGGCTACTTTGATTAACGATGGTGTAGCAATAAGCACCAAAATGAATGCGGTTAAGAAAGAGCCAAGTAGTTCTCTGATTATCTCTGTCACGGGTCGTTGGTTGGGCTAATGGTTCGTGCGAAAGTAGTGCATATGCGACGACACAGAGGTCGATTTTTCTTGCAACGAAAATTGGAGCGCCAACCTTATTGGTAGTCGTAATACTTGTTGGTGAAATGCGAACGCAGGCCAATCCAAAGCCATGTGGTGTGCAGTGGATCCACTCCCGAGAAAGCGCTGTCGGTACGATCGATGCGCCAAGTGCATCCGGCCAGCAGTGAGGTACGTGTCTGTGGCTGTATCATCCAGCCGATTTCAGCGTCCGCCTGAAGCAACTCACGCACAGGCCATGCCCTGAAGGTGATGATTTGCTCATCAGGGTTGGTGGCGAAGTCACCGGCCGGACCTGTGGTTTGGCGCAGCAGGTTCGCCTTGGCCTGACACCACCAGCGATTTTTAGTGTAATTGAGAATGGCAATTGCTTCTTGTGTTGAGCCGCCTGCTGGATGTCCGAGCGGTTGATTCACGTTCACATAATTCTGCAATGCGAAAGGACTGGCGTAAGTGTAATCCGATACACGGTCGTATTCAAGTTGAACATCCAATCCGGGTATGATCAAGTCATAAAGACTGATTCCAATTTGACTGGCGAAGCGCCTATCTGTCCAATCATCCACAGCCCATTGCCCGTAGATCATAGTCTTCTTGCTGATTCGCCAGCGGGCATTGATTCCTGCCATGCTGTTGTTGCGATCGTCGAATCCGTGAGAAATCGAATAGGCACCAACAACAGGCGCCGCTACCCAAGCGGATGGTCCGTGTGTACCTGTGCTGTCATAGCGGTTCCAGATGATGCTTTCGAAGAGGGCAATTTCCAGCGATTGGTTGGGCAGAAAACTCAAGTAATGCACGCTTGCTCCTTTGGGTTTGTATAGCGCTTCAGGCACCTCGCCACGAGGCAACCGATCAAGTGTGCGCAATTCAGCATACATGCTGCTGTAGATTAATTTGCCATGCAGCATCGTTGCGCGCGCTTTGATGAAGGGGTAGGCCATAGCGGCATCACTCCAAAGTACACTCCGATAACCGTGGCCGTAGAAATGCTTGCCCTGACCCATTTGCACGCTGATGTAACTGTTCGGCGTGTAGGTTACATTCGACATAGCCAACGCGAAATCGTATCCATGTTCGCCAAATCTTTTGGTTCTTCCAAACCCAGGATAAATGCCATACAGATTGTTGAATGCACGCAAATAGTCGGGAACTGTGGCTTGCGATTCATAGAATGAAGTTTCGAAATGCACTTGCTTGCCGATACTTCCGGCCACTTGTAATCCGCGTTGATTGAGCAGTAGGTTGGCCGAATGGAATGCGCCGGTGTCTGCAACATCGCGACCACCGGTGATATCAAACAAGGGGTCTATCATGAGTCGATAGTCTTCGCCTTTTATATCTACAAGATGATCACGCCAGACTTTCGCACCCACTTTTGAATAGTGTTTGTTGTCAATGCCATCGATAGTTGGTGCACCGGAATGACCGATTTCATTAGCAATCCATGGTTTTTCTCCGAGGTGAATGAACGCGCTGTCGTTGCGCAACGCATTTTTTTCAGCAGTGCGAATCCACTGTCGTTGCAGTGGAATGAAATACGATTGGGCAGTGAGTGATGAAGCGCAGACGCTGCATGCGAGTATCGAGGTGATGATTACAATGCAGCGTGAAATGTTCATTTGGCGCGCAACTCAGATATTTCTTTCTGTTTGAAATCTGCGTAAACCGAGGCAATGCCATCGCGCAATTCGATGCGATGTTTCCATCCGAAATTATTGATACGACTTACATCCATGAGCTTGCGTGGCGTGCCATCAGGCTTTTCGGTGTTCCAGCGTATGGTGCCTTCGAATCCTACGATATCACTCACCATTTCTGCCAGTGCTTTGATCGTGAGGTCAACACCGGTGCCGATGTTTACGAATAATTTCTCGTTGTAATGAAGCATGAGATGGTAGCACGCATCAGCCAGGTCATTGACGTGTAAAAATTCACGCATGGGTGAACCGGTGCCCCACACTTCTACCTCTGCCGCGCCTTCGCTCTTGGCTGTATGAAACTTGCGAATCAATGCCGGAAGCACATGCGAGTTATGCAAGTCATAGTTGTCATTAGGGCCATACAAATTGGTCGGCATAGCAGAAATGAAATTACTGCCATATTGATCGCGATAGGCTTCACACAATTTGATTCCGGCAATTTTTGCGATGGCGTATGGCTCATTCGTTGGCTCTAGCGCTCCGGTGAGCAAACTTTCTTCGCGCAGGGGTTGCGGAGCGAGTTTAGGATATATGCAAGATGAGCCAAGGAAGAGCAATTTCTTCACTCCATGTTTGTGAGCAGCGTGAATGATATTGGCCTCGATCATCAGATTGTCGAAGAGGAATTCTGCGCGGTAAATGTTGTTGGCTTGAATGCCGCCCACTTTAGCCGCAGCGAGGAAAACATACTCCGGCTTGTTGTGGGTAAAAAAGTCGTCAACCGCCTGTTGATTGCGCAAGTCAAGCTCTGATGATGTTTTCAGTAGCAGGTGTTCATGTCCTTCTTCCTGAAGCTTTCTCACAATGGCGCTGCCCACCATTCCGCGATGGCCGGCTACGTAGATGCGTGCATTTTTTTCCATAGCTGCGAATGTAGTATTGAAACGGCTGTGCGAAGCATTTTGGTCTTGCTACGCGTCATAGTCCATGGATTATTTCGCAACGGCTAGCGCACATCAAGCGCATCGCGCAGTCCGTTGCCCACCATCATGAATGCGAGTACCAACAGCATAATCATGAAGCCGGGAACAATAGCCAGATAAGCCAGGTCGGTGGTGATATAGGCATAGTGCTCACGAATCATGTTGCCCCAACTTGGTGTCGGAATTTGAGCACCCAGGCCGAGGAAGCTAAGACCGGCTTCAATCAAAATCGCTGACGCAAAATTGGCAGCCGATATCACAATAATGGGTGAAAGAATGTTGGGTAGGATGTGCTTGAAAATGATACGGAATTCCGAAAAGCCCAATGCCCGAGCGGCTTCCACATATTCTTTTTCGCGTATGCTGAGCACTTGTCCGCGTGCGATGCGCGCTACTTCTACCCACATGGTAAGGCCTACAGCCAAAAAAACTTTCCAGAATCCTGAGCCGAATGCAAAGGTGATGGCCATTACCAGAATGAGCGTTGGCACAGCCCAAATCACATTGGTAAACCACATGATGAGTTGATCAACCCAGCCGCGGTAATAACCGGCAATAAGGCCGAGCGTTAATCCAACGAGCAGAGAAATGATGACGGCAATGGCTCCCACCGCCAAGGATATCATTGCCCCAGCCATCAGGCGCGAGAGAAGATCGCGTCCATACTTATCGGTGCCTAGCCAGAAGGTTCGTGTAAACGAATAACTGCCATCGCTAGACTTCAGCAGTGTTTGCAACAGGAGCGTATCTGTGCGCATGGTTCCTTGTGTTGAATAGGCGATCAGTTTATCATCCAGAATAACAACGCTGTCGGCCCGCAATGAAGTATATTCTTTAGGGGATCCACCGTTCATCCATGTTTCGAAAAAGCCATGCTGCGGTTCATACTTTGCTATGCGCACTTCCTGAATGGTGAAGCCTGGTTTCTGTCTGCTGATGAGCAGCGACTGATTATTGGCGTTGATCGTGTCGTCGGGTCGAATAAAAGGACCTGCAATGGCCACAAGCATAATCAAAACAATAAATACAAGGCCCGACATAGCCAGAGGATTGCTACGAAACCGCCTCCAGGCAATAGCTCCGGGCGAATGATTTACTTCTTTATGTGGGTTGTCCTTCCTTTCCACGTAGGCTTATAGATCATGCTTGTGATAGGCAACAAAGTTGCGTAGAAGGGATAGAGAAAAATCAATACGAAATAAAATCTCTTCACCTGTTTTATGCACATCCATTTTCCGACTGCAGTGATGAGCAGTCCATCGGCAATGGTCTTGCTCACCAAGAGCAGGATGTACCAAGGCAGCGTCAATGGTTGAGCAATGGCCATGAATAATCCCACAACAATAATGGCGTTCATTAGGAAAGTTAGTCGGGCAGTGATTTGCAGCGATCGATTTTCAATACTCACGGTTTTACCCATCCAGCGCAAACGTTGAGCAATCAAGTTTTGCCATGAGGTTTGAGGGCTTGTATGCACCGTCACGTTTGGGTCGTGTATCCAGCGTACGCGATTACGCGCTTTGAGCGCTTGCAGCAGAAAGAGATCATCTCCGCTTGTGATGTGCATATCGGTGCGCATGGAACGAACCTCCAGATATGCCTCGCGGCGAAAGCACAGATTAGCACCATTGCAAAGCACGGGTTGTTGTGAAATGGCCATCGACGCTGTTACTCCCATAACACTGAGAAACTCGACTTCTTGTAGTTTGCCGATGAAGGAGTTTGATGGGCCAATGTGCAGCGGCAGAATGAAAAGATCATCGTTGCTGCCATAGGTATGCGATGCCAAATGTTTCAGCCATTGCTCGTCTGGAATAGTGTCGGCATCGAGTGATGTGATCCAATCGGTTTTCGCAAGTTCTACTCCGAGATCTACTCCGGCTTTTTTTCCGTGCGATTCACGTTGCGCAACAGATAGGATGAAGGGATAGTCCTTCTCGAAATGCGAGATAACTTCTGCTGAATCATCGGTGCTGTGATCGTTGATGAAGATTACCGCGGCTCCTGGTACAGATTGGAGTTGCGGCAGCAGCGCATTCCACAGCAGTTGGAGTGTTTGCGCTTCATCACGAAATGGAATGATGATGGTGAGGTGCTCAGCAGAGGCTGGTACTGGCGCATGGACTTTTGATGCGCGCCAGATGGTGTAAAGCCAGATTACCCAGCCCAGATATAGGCTGGTCAACAACAAGATGATTGTGAGTAATACTACCATAGCTTTACCGCATCAAAGAAAAGCGCAAATTGGCCAGCGAACGCATCATACTTGGCATCGATCCGGGAACAACTATTTTAGGTTACGGCATCATTGAAGTAACCGGCAAACAGATGAAGCTGGTTGCTATGGGCGTGCTTCGTTTGGAAAAAATTGAAGACCATCATTTGAAGTTGCAAAAGATTTTTGAGCGTTGCATAGAACTCATTGATGGATTTCATCCGGATGAATTGGCCATTGAAGCACCCTTTTTTGGCAAGAATGTGCAGTCGATGTTGAAGCTGGGCAGAGCCCAAGGCGTTGCAATTGCTGCCGCGCTAAGTCGCCAACTGCCGGTGATGGAATATGCGCCGCGCAAGATCAAGCAGAGCATTACAGGCAGTGGCGCCGCTTCGAAGGAGCAAGTAGCTGCGATGCTTCAGCGCACACTGAATATTCCTGATGCGGATATGCCGGAGAAGCTGGATGCTACCGATGGCTTGGCTGCAGCGGTATGTCATTTCTATCAGAGCAACAGTCCGCTGGCTGCGGGAAAGTCCTATTCCGGGTGGAAATCTTTTTTATCGGCAAACCCAGGCCGCGTGAGCGGTATTTCCAAAAAGGGTTAATGCTTTTTTGTTGTTACTTGCAGCAAAATTGTTTTTATGAAATTCGGAACCAAGGCGATTCACGCCGGGCAGGAGCCCGACCCAACCACAGGCGCAATCATGACGCCGATATATCAAACGTCAACGTATGTGCAAGAAGCGCCTGCCAAGCATAAAGGTTACGCTTATGCACGCGGGAAGAACCCTACACGAGTGGCATTGGAAAGCTGTTTGGCAGCTTTAGAAAATGCCGATTACTGCTTGTGTTTTAGCAGTGGAATGGGCGCTGTAGACACCATTATCAAGTTGCTTTCACCAGGCGATGAGGTTATTGCCACCGACGATTTATATGGTGGTACCTATCGCTTGTTTACCAAGGTTTTTGAGAAAATGGGCATCCGTTTTCACTTCGTCGACATGCACAATTTTGCGGCCGCAGAAGCGCTCATCAATAGCAAAACTCGCATGATTTGGATTGAAACACCAACCAATCCGATGATGAAAATTATCGATATCGAGCATTATACTGCCCTATCGAAAAAGCATGGAATCATCTCTGTTGTCGATAATACGTTTGCTTCTCCATACTTGCAGAATCCCCTGGATTTGGGCGCCGACATCGTGATGCATAGCGCTACGAAATACTTAGGCGGGCATAGTGATGTGGTTATGGGAGCGCTGATGACAAGCAACAAGGAGCTTTATGATCAACTTGCATTTATAACCAATTCTTGCGGACCGGTTCCTGGTCCTCAAGATTCATTTTTAGTGTTGCGTGGATTGAAGACCTTGCACTTGCGCATGAAAGCGCATTGTGAAAATGGAAAGGCTGTTGCTGAGTTTCTCCGCGCACATCCCAAGGTGGGCAAGGTCTATTGGCCGGGTTTCGCCGATCACCCTAACCATGATGTTGCCAAAAGGCAAATGCGTGACTTCGGTGGTATGATATCCTTCACACTGAAGAGTGATTCGTTTGAACAGGCCAGTGAACTTGCGCAGGCGCTGCATGTCTTTTCGCTGGCCGAATCGCTTGGTGGTGTTGAGTCGCTCGTGGGCCATCCCGCATCCATGACCCACGCATCCATTCCGCGTGAGGAGCGCATCAAAACCGGTTTGGTGGATTCGCTATTGCGATTGAGCGTTGGTGTTGAGGATATCGAAGATTTGATTGAAGACTTGCGTCAGGCTTTGGAGAAGGTGTAAAAGAAGAGTACTGTGCACGAAATGAAAAAGAATAGAGTAGCAATTGTTGGGGCCGGCTTGGTAGGCAGCCTATGGGCTGTTTATATGGCCAAGCGCGGTTATGATGTCAAGGTGTTTGATCGCAGGCCTGACATTAGAAAGCTTAAAATTGTGCAGGGTAAGAGTATCAATCTCGCACTGAGCGATCGCGGCTGGCGGGGTTTGGAAGGCGCCGGCATCGCCGATGCGATACGCAAAGTCGCATTGCCGATGCATGGTCGTATGATGCACGCCGTTGATGGTAAGCTCACCTTTCAGCCTTACGGTAAGGAAGGACAGGCTATCTACAGTGTTTCGCGTGGATTGCTCAATCAAACGCTTATGCAATGCGCAGCGGAGCATGACAATGTGCACTTCGCTTTTCAGCATCGTTGCAAGGATGTGAATCTTGAATCGAATACGGTTTCATTTTACGATGAAGTGAATCAATGCGATGTGAGTGAACAGTTCGATCAGGTGTTTGGAACAGACGGCGCATTCAGCGCTGTTCGCAGTCGCCTAACCCGACTCGATCGATACGACTATTCACAGAGTTACTTGGATCACGGGTACAAGGAATTGGAAATTGCAGCGAATGCCGATGGCACGCATCAGCTAGATGTGAACTGCTTGCACATCTGGCCGCGTGGCGAGTTTATGATGATTGCCTTGCCCAATATTGATGGCTCTTTTACATGCACATTATTCATTCCTTTTGAGGGAGAATACTCGCTGGCAAATTTGAAGACACCCGAAGCGGTGCGTTCATTTTTTGAAAAACACTTCTCGGATGCCGTTCCGATGATGCCTGAATTGGTAGAGGACTATTTTGCAAATCCGGATGCGAGTTTGGTCATGACCAAATGTTATCCGTGGCATTACAGCAACAAGGTTTGTCTCATGGGTGATGCCGCACATGCCATTGTTCCTTTCTATGGTCAGGGCATGAATGCAGGATTTGAAGACTGCACGTATTTGAATCAACTGCTCGATGAGCATCACGATAATTTCGACTTGGTATTTCCTGAGTATACACGATTACGCAAACCGGCAGGTGATGCGATTCTTGAGCTGGCTCTAGGCAACTACATCGAGATGCGCGATAAGACCGGCGATCACGATTTCTTATTGCAGAAAAAAATCGAGGCGCGTTTCAGTGCGAAGTATCCTCAGAAATGGGCTTCACTATATGAGCAGGTTTCGTTCTCACATACACCTTATCATGATGCCTTGCGCAATGGTAAGCGTCAGCAAAAGATTATGGACCAAGTGATGGATGATCCGAATATCGAATCGAAATGGGATTCCGATGAAATCGAGCAGAAAATGCTTTCGCTGCTATAGATTCACAATGCATCGTTGTTAATTTAAGTACAGGTCATCCCACACTAGCCCCTTGGAAGCTACATTGGATGCATGCGTATCATCTGCTTCATTTTTGCCTGCCTATGCGTTGTGAATGGCATGGCCCAACAAGGACGGGAAAAGCGACCCATCTTTGTTTCTGGTGGTAATTTCAAAAACTCGGGTTGGTTTTTTTCTCCGGGCATCGCATCAATGACACCGATGCCGCGCAAAGAGCAACTCACGGGTTACGATAACCAAGCCGTACCCGACACGTTGTATTCCGGTGAATTCTCTCGCGATGGCGGACTTGGGTTATATCTCGAAGCCGGTCGTCATCATTTTTTGGATATCAGAGGTCCTTTCGATCATATCGATTATGGCTTGAGTTATAAAATGCTGAGGGGCTCGGATGAGTTTCAGGGATTGGTTCGCTCCGACACGGGCTCATATGTTCCTTATGCTGCTCATGCTTCGTTCAATGACAGCTATCTCGGTGCTTTTGGAAATGTGAGCAACATGCTTCAGTTGAGCAATCGCTTTTGGATACAAAACTCGTTGGGATTGAATGTCGACTTTCGATTGTTTGGTCAGCGTGGTGGCGACCAAGTGATGGGATCAGAGTGGTTATTCCCAGCCACACTTCCTGTTCAAGCTCACTACAAGTTGGGTTTTGGATGGAAGCCTGAGCCGGGTATTTTCATCATGCCTATGATTGAAACTCCTATATTGAATTTCAACGCGTGGGAAGGTGCGAAGGCCACGCTGCCGTATTTCACTGGTCGTTACCGACCCATACTATTCACCATTCGGATACAGTGGCTATCACGTGTGCCTGAGCGCACCTGTGAAGGTCAGCCCGGACGTCAAGTGGATCTAGAGAAGCAAGGCAAACACGATGGTAACGATTTATTTGGCCCGGATGCCAAGAAGATGAAGCGTAAAAAGAAGGGTGGCTTGTTTCACTTTTTGAAGCGATCCTGACAGAGTTCGACGAGCACACTATTGCTCGACTTGGGATGCATGAACGCAATGATTTTATCGTCGGCACCAGGCTTCGGTTGCTCATGGATCATCACGTATCCCAATGATTTCAGGCGTTCGATTTCAGCATGAATATCTTCTACATCAAAGGCGATGTGATGAATGCCCTCTTTGTTTTTCTCTAAGAATTTTGCAATAGCGCTGTCGGGATGCGTTGCCTGCAGCAATTCGATTTTGCTGTCACCGACTTGGAAGAAAGAGGTTATGACGTTTTCGCTTTCAACGCTCTCTTCCTTGTAGGGTGCTACACCCAGAATGTCTTCGAATATCTGATTGGAGGCTGCCAGATCTTTAACTGCAATGCCAATGTGTTCGATTTTACGCAGCATAAATCTTATTTCTTCTCTACGATGACACCGCCTTTGTTGTCGAAGCTGACATAGTATCTTCCTTTAGCAAACTTCGTGGCATCTATAGCTTTGCCTCTACCCGATGCGACCTTGGCCCCGAACTCACTCACAACCTCGTAGTCGGTAATGTCTGAAAAATCAACGCTGTTGCTGATTTTGAGATTTTTAATTTTGATTTCCGGCGTGGTGCTTTCCACTTTGTATTCGCTGCTAGAGTGTTGACCTTTGAAGTCGATTTGATAAATGCGGAAAGTATTGATGCCGGTATGCAAATTAGCAGGGAAGGTGTAGGTGCATGATTCTGGAACACCTTTGCCTTGCACTTCTCCAACCTTAATCCATTTGTTCCATTTGAATTGCTCAACAACAAACGCTATTGTGGCCGATTCTTTTTCAGTGGTCCAAGTCATGCTTCCCGAGGGATCGATTTTCATCGATGTGATTTCATATGTGCTATTGGGGTAAATGACTTCGGGGTTGAGAATTTTAACTTCGCAATTTTCTTTGCAGCGAAGCACGATTTCGAGCGCATCACCCTTGGCTAATTTCCATGTGGCCAAGTCAACAGCAAAGGATGCTGAGTTCACCTGATCAGCTGTGATGTTGCCATTCACTAGCACTTCGAAAACACAATACCCCGAATTGTCGGCGGTCATGGGGTTTTTGACATAGAGATCTTTTCCTTGATAAATACCACTGATGATGATGACCTCAGCCCAAACAGAAGTAGCGAGTAACGTGGCGACAATTAGAGTAAACAGCCTTTTCATGCGATGATGGTGGTTTAGCAAACGTTAGTGAGCTACGAATTTAAACAATTAGCGCCGACACACATCTGCTTATGCGCTTATAAAAGTTGGCAGTGCGGCGCTTCATCAATTGCTGATGTACAGCATTGGGTCGACGTATGATGTTTGATACGTTTTGAGTGGGAAGCTAGTAGGGCCTTTTATGATAGTGCCATCCATGATTAGCCACTGCGATTCAGAGCAGGGGTCGGAAATGATAACGTTGTCGGGGTTCACAATAACTGCGCAACTGTTTTCAGGTTGATATGGGCTGTGCCGTTCGAGCGCAATGAATTCGGTTGGACTATTTCTATATATGATAATACCGCGCGAACCACCTGTGACGTAGACCCATCCGGAGGGCACGCTCAGGTTGAAGAAATCCGGTTGATTGATGTTGATGGCAATATTGACGGGCACATCAGGCACTCTGGAAATGCGGCTCTCGCGGCAAGACGCAAGCAGCGCAATAGTGCATAAAAAGAAAACAATCAGTCGCATGGTACGAAGATAATATGCATCAGAGCACACTACGCGTGCTAATTCCGGGAACATAAGCCTTCAAGTAATGGGGCTCGAAATACGCCACATCTTCGAATTGCTTCTCGTTGTATTTGTTTAGTGCCAATGAAATCATCATGGCTGCATGGGGCAGTGTGTCGATAATGACAACACCATCGCCGGCGAGTGATGCGCATTTGGCGGCGCCGTCGCCGATGAGTATTAGTTTTTGACTCCTACGTTGTTCGAAATACGTTTCATCAAGGATGATGGCTTCATCTTCTGTTATGCGTTTGCCCGTGGCGTCGAATTCACCCGCATACACTTCCATACGCCGAGCATCAATCATGGGGATGATTACGAATTTGCTCGTATTCGTTTGAGCGGCATAATGCGCAAGAATGGCGGTTGTTTCCAATGCGATGAGCGGACATCCAATCGCATAGCAAATTCCTTTTGCTGCGCTCACACCAATGCGCAAACCGGTATAGGATCCGGGACCTTTACTCACGGCAACTGCGGATAGGTGTTGCCAATGGATTCCGGACTCTTGTTGCACCTCAGCCATTAAAACATGGAGTTGCTCAGCATGCATAAAGTTCTCAGCAGAAACGAGCCTTTGCGCTACAATTTCATTTCCGATGCTTATGGCTACCGAACAATTTTTTCCGCTAGTTTCAATGTGCAGCAGTTTAATCATGAGGATGTATTGCTCGATTTACTGCTTATCGTTTCCTTCGTCGTGAGCGGCTTTCTTTTTCACTTTATCGCCTGGTTTGAGCGATTGTGCAACGACTTCATAAGGGCCCGAAATAATTTCTTCGCCTTCTGCAATGCCTTTTTTGATTTCGATGAATTTATCGTCTTGAATGCCGGTTTCGACAACGCGAATAGCAGCTTTTCCTTCTGCTACATCATGCACGAATACTACTGTAAATGGTTCAGCGGTTTCGGACGTGGTCGACTCTTCGCGATTGATTTTATCGAGCAGACTGGCCGATGTGGTGTCGTCTCTAGCGGCAACAGCTTTAATGGGAATGGAAAGTGCGCGATCTGTTTTGGCGGTCACGACATCGACAGTTGCGCTCATGCCCGGTTTGAACGGCGAATAGTTCGGGCCTTTGCCTTCCATAAGATGCTGATAGGATTGAGGCAGAATGCGAATTTTAACCGAAAAGTTTGTGACTTGATTGAGGTTCATTTGATCGCTGATGGCATTGAGTGCGGTATTTCCGATTTCAGTGACTTCCCCTTTGAACTCTTCGTTTTTGTATGAGTCAACTTCAACTATGGCTGTATCTCCGAGATGAACGCGTACGATATCGCTTTCATTTACCTCCACATTTACTTCCATGTAATCGAGTGCCGAAATGTTCATGATCACTTCACCGCTCATCATGTTGTTGCCCAGCACGGTTTCGCCAAGTTCTTTGTTGAGTGCTGTAACTGTGCCGGTCATAGGAGCCAGAATGGTTGTGCGCTTGAGGTTGTCTACCGCTTCATTCACGCCGGCTTGCGCGCTTTCAATAGAGAAGTGGGCGCTGTGAATACTCTCTTGGGCCGATGCCACTTCCGCATTGGAAGTTTCCCATTGGCTGGTAATGTTTTCGAGTTCTGCCTTGGAAATAGCGCCTTCCTCAAAGAGTTTTTTCTGACGCTGAAAATTGAGGTTCGTTGATTTGAATTGTGCTTCGGCTTGCGTAAGGCGCGACTTTGCGCTGCTGAGATTGCTCTTGGCGCTGTTCAGAGCGGCTTCTGCGCGATTCAGTGCCGAGGTGTATAGATCGGGATTGATCTTCACTAATAGTTGTCCTTTCTTGACCAAATCACCTTCCTTCACAGGCAGGTCGATAATCTGTCCCGAAACTTCGGATTGAATTTTCACTTCCGTTTCAGGCTGTATTTTTCCGCTCGCAGAAACGGTTTCGACAATACTTCGGTAAGCACTTATTTCGGTGGTTACTTCTGCTGCTTTCTGCTTGCCTGCAGTAAGGCGGTATACCACTCCCGCAATGGCTATAATACCCACTGCTATCAAAATTCGCTTTAGTCGTTTGCTCATGGTTTCAATGAAATGGCTTTTCCTTGGTAGAAGTCGAGCACTTTAAGTTTGAAAATGAAATCGTATTTGCTGCGTGTGAGGTTGGCCTCTGCAATCTCATAGCGCATGCGTGAATCAGCATATTCTGTTATGTTGCTAAGCCCCTGTTCATAGCGCAATTCAGCCCAATCGAATGATTTTTTCGATGCGGCCACACTCGTCTTAAAAGCATAGTAATTGGCCAATGAAGCCTTCGCGTTGTTGTAGGCTTGATAGACACTTTGCTCAATGACCTGTTTGGCTTGTTCGAGTTGCAGGTTGGCTTGTCGGTAATTGATGTCGGCTCGTTTTACGCTGGTTTGTGTCACAAATCCATTGAACAGGGGAATATTGAGCGAGAAGAAAAGGGAGCGGTTCACATTGTCTTGAAATTGCTTGCCGAATGCTTTGGTTTGATAGTCATCCGTGCTGTATACCAATTGTGGAATGGAGGTAACGAGCTGGCCTGTTCCGTAAACAGTACCAATTGGAAATGCGAGCGTGTCGGGGTTACCCGTGAGCACTTTAGCTGCGCCGGAATATCCTGTACCATACGAGAAGCTGGCATTCAAGCTGGGATAATAACCTGCGGTTGCGATTTTGCGTCCCAATGCAGCAGCGGCCAATCCTGTAGTGGCTGCTTTGATTTCAGGGAAATTATGGATAGCGGCTTCGACAACAACTTCCGGATTGGCAATGAGCTCAAGGCTTTCAACCTCTTCCGTTGTAGGTATGATGATGGTGAATGATTCCACTCCGGCTCCATCCAGCTGCAGCAACTGCATGAGAGAAAGTTTAGATAGTCGAAAGTTGTTTTCAGCAATTACGAAAGATGCGTTGTCACTGGCTAATTGCGCTTGCATGTCGTTGAGATTGCTTACAGAAAGTTGTCCGGCAGATACTAATTTTTCCATGCGCTTCACCTGACGTTCCGTGCCATCCAAAGTGCGCCGAGCGATGTCCAGGAATTCTTTGTTGATGATAACGGCCAAGTATCCTGATGCCACATTCAACGCAATGTCGTTGCGCATTTTTTCGTAATTCCATTTTGCCCTTTCCGTGTTGAGGCCGGCCTGTTTATAGGTATTGACCTGGCGCATACCGTTGAAAAGGTTGACGCTCGTAGCAAGTCCGAAGTTGTTGCTTTGAATGCGCGAAGTTGCGAATTGATTGGTGAATGGGTCAATGCGTTGTCCCCAGTTGTAGCCGTGTGTGGCTTGGCCATTCAGGGAGGGCAGCAGGTTGCCTATAGCTTGCGTTTCCGAGAGTGCGGTTATGTTCACAGTTTCCTCGCTCAACTGAATGGAAATGTTTTGACTATAGGCGTGTCGGATGCAACTGTCGAGCGTCCAAAACTGAGCCTTTGCACCTGAAGTTGCCAAGAGCAAAACACTTGCAGTGAGGGATATGAAGAGTTTTTGATGAAGCGTCATTTCGAACACAAACTTAATCGGGTATGCGGTGAAATGGTGTGTCGGTTGTCACTGAAAAAAAGCCTTCGAGTGCAATAGTATAGAAAGCAATTAAAGCACACACCTCAGAATAAAAAAAAGTGAAGCTAGCACACTATGCCAACGAAAATCTAATAACTCAGCAATTGCACTGAGTCGGACTAATCTAAAGGTCGGTGACTTCGATTTCTACACGACGGTTGGCGCTTACTTGCCATTCCGTTTGTGGGTCGGGGTAAAGCATTTGCTTATTTCCCATTCCGCGCGTGGTGAGGCGATCCGCGGTGATGCCATGCTGTACAAGATAGTCTACGACTGCTTCGGCTCGCTTTTCAGAAGCGCGTCGGTAATAAGCATCCGAGTTTTTCTTTTCTTCATTCACGGGGCAGTTGGCATG
>CANHPZ010000041.1 GCA_947462725.1 Flavobacteriales bacterium | reverse complement strand
TCGCGCTCCGATGAACTGTGTTTCTGAACAGTAAGTTCTAGACCTTCCGGTTTCTGATTCAAAGCAAACAACATCTTGAATTGCTTGCTCTCCACAGGGTAGGTAAATGGCACCGAATCCTGCAACCAAATCATTGGAATCATAATATTCTCGACTTGCTTACCGTCGGTAATTACACCAAAGGCTTTCTTACCTATTAAACCCTGTGGCAAATTATCCGGCAAGGAATCAATGTCTACCACACTATCCAATCGCATCGTTACGATTTCCGTAAGACGAATATCGGTGTTGAGATCAATAATCGCAGTCTTTGGTTCGAGGTAGCCCTCTTCATCTGTTTTCTTCTCATCAACTTCGGTGTGCTTGATGAAAGTATACAAATCATGACTCAAGAAATGCTTCGTACTCGGTTCACGACTATTTCCCTTGGGCGACATCAGCACGCTCGGTTCCAACACAAACAGGCGCTCGCCGGGCGTGCCCGGTGTCCATAAACCCAAGTCTTCTGTGCGATTCGCCTCTGCTTCTGCAGGCGGCACTTCAGCCCACAAACTGTCTTCGGTGGCATCGGCCAAGAAACTTTCAGACGCTACGTGCGTTCTCTTAGCGCGGAAAGGCTGACCGAAAACTTGCACATACTCGCCTTCCTGATAGGTCTTCGGCAATTTCTCGAAATACTCGACTGTGCACACCACACGCTCGCCGCGCTTGGCCTTTTCTTTATAATGCACGAAGTATTCGCCCATGGGCAACGTGTCGCCCATGAAGATCATCATGTCTTCATTATTCTTAAACTCTTCGTTGATCTCGGAAATATTGCCACGCTGATTGCGTGAAATAAAATGGCTCTGCCATGTGCTGATAACAGCGCCAAGTATAACCATCGCGAATCCCAAGTGCGCAACACTAGCCCCCATCACATCGAACTTACCTTTGAGTATGCGCCAGGCATAATTCAAATTGGCTATCATGGCAAACAGGCATGCCCAAACCAACATAATCAAAGCTGCCTCAGCAGCCTCCATTTCAACGGCATAACCAATTATGAATGCTAACCCCAGAGAAACAATCAAGCTAAGGGCAATACTGCCTGCAAATTTCTTGAACTCCGTATTCTTATATTTCAAATACTGACCAATGGCCACTATAATAAACAGCAAAAACGCCAACGGCACCTGAATACGATGATACACATCGAATCGTTCCTTGTCGGCCGGTGCCGAAAACTGGTGATCGGCCAGTCGCTTAAACGACTCCCAGCCCGTCGATTCATGCAGTGATGTGAAAATCCCTTCGAAAGGCGTAAGGAAAATATTGCCCACATTAACCGATGTAACTACGGTAATGTGCACTGCTGAAAGAATCAATACCAGCGCACCTATGAACATCCAAAACTCGCGACTCCAGAGTGCCTCCTCTTCTTCTTGTGGCACACGGAAATGCTTCCGGTAACTCACAATGAGCATTACTACTGATGCCAACAAGAATACAATAGATAGTGCGGGCACCCAAGTGCCTTCACCCGGCAGCATCTTCTCTAGTTCCTCTGCAGACACCTCCTTGGTGGTCATTAAATTACCAAAGGCCAATAGCAACAAAACGCCGCAAGCGGCAGCGTATCCCATTTGCCAACGACGATTGGGCACCATGAGGTAGGTGCTCCATGCCGTGAAGAAAAGAAGATAGACAAGCAGCTGAGCCAAAATTCCGCTATCCACAAACGAGTGCACGGAGCTATCGCCAAGCACTCCGCTTCGCGTCAGAAATGTTGAATACAACACAAAGATGAATGCACTGATGTTGAGTAAAAGTGAAGCATACACACTTGTACCCTTGCGCTGATTGATCACCAACAAGTGCGCACCTGCAACGAGGATGAGCCATGGCACCAGCGAGGCATTCTCTACCGGATCCCACGCCCAAAATCCGCCAAAGCCAAGCGCTTCATAAGCCCAAGCACCTCCCATGAGAATGCCCGTTCCCAAAATCATCACACCAAAAAAGGCGTATGGAATGGCAGGCTTCATCCAGCCCTGGAAGTCGCGACGCCACAAACCGGCAATAGCATAGGCAAATGGAATGATGGTAGATGCAAACCCGAGAAACAATGTAGGTGGGTGAATGGTCATCCAATAATTCTGCAACAACGGATTCAATCCTTTACCATCCATGAAGGGCTGCAACGACAAGTAATCGGCACGCATGGTCCAGGGCAATCCCACGTTGATGGGATGCTCACGCAATAAAAGGAACGGATTGCTTCCAAATTGAAAATCGCCAAAATACACGCCTATCAGCATGCTGGCGAGGAAGAATTGCACCAAAGCCAAAACACTCATGACCCAAGGCTCCCAATTTTTGGATGACCGCAAAAGGAAAAAACCTATTACGACATGCCAAAAGGTCCACAATAAGAAACTTCCCTCCTGGCCTTCCCACATGCAACTGAACACATACTTCATGGGCATGGCGTTGTTTAAGTGGTCCCAAGCGTATTTGTATTCATACAAATGGTTGAAGAGAATGTAAAACAACGTGCTTATTACCCCGAATACTCCGATGGCATGCGCATAGAATCCCCAACGCGCAGGCCTCAGCCATGGATTGTGCGGTCCCTTTTCACGGGTGGCCATATAATAGGCAATCGCCGTAAAGAAGGCCGATACAAAACTGAGTACGACAAAAAAATTGCCCAGGATGCCGGGCCAAAGATGTTCGTTGAGGTATTGAATTTCTTGCATAACTATTTGAGATCACAAGCCAAATTAGCTTGAGGTTGAAATCACTTTTCTGCTGACAATGAATGCTTTTGGTCGTTGTACTTACTCGGACACTTCATAAGCATATGAGAAGCATAGAACACACCATCAGTGCCCATTTTGCCTTCGAGCGTTACGTTTTCGCTCATCTCCAAACCCATGGGTTTGCCCTGCTTGTCGCGCAGGTGAACAAAGTGTGAATCGCCTTCGCTATCCACAACATAAAACTTAGTGAGGTCGGCGTCGGTGTTCGCGTCGTATTCGACCTCGTGGGTCTTGTCAAAGGTGCCAACCACCTTTACCTGTCTGTCGAGCTTGGCAGATGCTTCAGCAAACGTGACACTGTCGACCGCCTTGGTGTAGGTCGAAACCAAAATGGCCGACACTGCTGCTATCAGCACGATCAGCACAATGTGCATCTTCTTCATGACTTGGCTCCTTTTTGTTGTTGCTCCATGCGGCTGACGCGGCGGTCTAAACGCCATAAGTAGATGATAAGACCGGCGAGCACAATGAAGGCGACACCGATGACTACTTTGATTTTACCACTTTGGTAGAAATACTCCTCCATACCATCTTGGGCAGAAGCCTGCAAGGCTCCGAGCACCAAGGCGAGGGTCATGTAAAAGCGATTACGCATGTGTTTCATCGTGTTGTTCCAATTTTTGAATGCGGTAGTTGAGTCGGTAAATCCAGTAACCCAGCAGAATGAATCCTGCACAGGCCGGATAAAACACCGAACGCAACGAACTGTCGAGATCATATTTCGAGAAGGCCGGATTGCCGCTCTTACCGGGGTGCAATCCTTCGGTGAAGCGAGGCATCACCATGAGCAGCACAACCATCAATACAAAAGCGAAAATGTTGAAAATGGCCGAGAGGCGTGCGCGCTTCTCTTCATCGGGGGTCGAGTTTCTCAAAATGAAATAAGCTACATACACCATGAAAACCACCATGGCGCCATTGAGTTGAGGATCATTGGTCCACCAATCGCCCCAGGTAAAGCGCGCCCATAGCGAACCTGTGACTAAGCCCAGCACACAAAACACAACCCCAACAGCTGCGGCTGCACTGGCTCGTGTGTCATGGTCAAGATCTACCCGACCATCCTCCTTACCCAAAGCACGGATGCTGAAGATGAAGCTGATGGTCATGAGCACAAACATGGTGAACCACATGGGCACGTGCCACATCAGGTTGCGAATGCTTTCGATGATAATGGGCTGATAAGGAAAACCAAAACGAGAAAACTCTTCCTGATTTACGCGGTATTGGCAGAGGGCATTGGATGTGCCCGGCACAAACTCAAAGCCATCGTGTCCCACGGGCGAATCCACAATCACGGTTCCATCAATATCATTATTGGCCGCGAATCCGAATCGCTTGGATGAAATGGTATCGGGTAGAAAAACACTTACGATCACATGCGATTCGTCCACTACCTGTAAAATGTCGGCACAATAGGCAGCAGATGAATCAACAGAAACAAAGACCTGAAGCGAAGATTCGGCTTCCTTAAAATGTGTAGCATAGCCCTTGAACTCAAACTCATTGCGTCCGGGATGCATTTTAGTAGCACTCACCGCCAGTCCACCGGGACCCATCGGATGCCACAACGAGAACACTGCCGTATACAGCAGCAATCCTATACAGGTAATCTTAAGCCAGTTTTTCATTCCTTTCAGCAGGCCGGTTGCATCATTGCGTGGCCGTCGATTATTCACGCCAAAGGTAGGGGAACAACAGGTACGACAGCGCAAACGAAACCGCGTTCAACACGATTAAAACAACAAGATTTAAACTATTGGCCAAGGCCGACGCTCCTTCAAGGGAAAGGGTGGTATGGCGCACGATCGTAATCAATAGTGGAATGATTACGGGAAATCCAAGTATGGCAACCAGTCCTACACCTGCTCCCGATCGAAAAGCGATGCCCGCCACAAACGTGAGAGCCAAGCCCAGCCCGGTGCTTCCCAGCAATAGCCCCAATAGAAACTGCGCAATATCCATATCGGCTAATGGCTTCGTTCCAAAAAACAAGATGAAGAAGAAAACACTGATGAGATTGAGCACGGCAACAAAAAGAGCATTGTAGGCCGCCTTCGAAAGAATGATCGCTCGGGGATCAGCCAGGGAATACATATACAAATGAGTACCGGAACTTTCCGTAGCAAAAGACTTCTGCATAGCATTGAACGCCGTAAAAACTCCCGTCACCCAAAGCAAAGCACCCCATGTTTTTGCGGAATCAATCTGCTGAAAACCAAGATAGCAAACGAAAACAGTGGCGAGCACATACAGCAAAACTCCTGCAAGGGCATGCTTCTGCCGAAGCTCCAACTTTAGCTCTTTTTGAAATAACGCCCAAAAGGTTTGCATTGGTCCAAAAATACGACTTGGGTTTGTACACATGCTATTTCTCATAACCCGCTGAATGCCATGAGGGTCAAACCCAATTTTAATCGACCTTGTAACCTTATATGCGTGAACTCCGTTCAAAATGCCATCCATTGACGAAGACAGATCAACCGCTTCCGATTGAACCTTAACCTTCCGAATTGGTAACAGATACAGTTACACGCCAAACCGTTTTAAGAAAACACAATGAAACTCACAAAAACATTGGTCATCGCCCTATGGGCCATGTTTGTTGGACAAATTGCCTTCGCGCAAAAAGGCAATGAAGATCAACTCGTAAAAGAAGCGAACACGTATTTCGAAGCAGGTGCCTACCTCAAGGCCTTCCCGCTTTACTCCCAACTGGTATCGCTCTACCCCAACCACGCCGAATACGCCTACAAGTTTGGAGCATGCGCCATTTATGGTGATGCCGATAAAACCAAGGCGGTTCGCTACCTCAATGCTGCTATCAGCAAGAGCGTGAACGATCCGGATGCATACTACTTCCTGGGGCGCGCCTATCACCTCAACTACCAATTCAAGGATGCCATCACAGCGTACGAAAACTACGTGCGTTATGCGGGTGATAAAGGCAAGCACCGCGAAGAAGCGCTGCGTCAGATTGAAACCTGTATCTACGGGGCCAATCTGCTTTCCAACATCAAGGACATCACGGTGCTGAGCAAAACAGAAACCGATAAGGCCAACTTCTTTCGCTACTTCAACTTAGAAGACATTGGAGGAAAAATCCTCACTCTTCCCGATGCGCTCAAATCGAAAGAAGACATGAAAAGTGCAACTCCGGGTGTAATTCATTACCCTGGCAACGGCACTACCATTTACTTCAGCTCCTACGGAAAGAACACAGTAAATGGCAAAGACATTTACAAGGCTCAAGTGCTACCCGACGGAACTTTCTCTGAACCAGAGAAACTCCAGGGCGGTGTAAACACCAAATACGACGAGGATTTCTGCTTCATGCACAGCGATGGCAAAACACTCTACTTCGCATCGAAGGGTCATAACAGCATGGGCGGATATGATGTGTTCAAATCGGTATTCGATCCGATGACCAACGAATTCGGCCCTGCCGTCAACCTCGATTTTGCCATCAACACACCCGACGACGATATTTTCTACATCGCAGATTCCCTTAATCAGCGTGCATACTTCGCCAGCAGCCGCTCAAGCGACCTCGATCACATCAATGTCTACAACGTGATGGTTGAAACCACTCCATTGCAAGTGGTATACATCAAAGGTCAATTCGTAAGTGAAATCGATCCGGAACAACACAAAGCCGGCATGAAGATTTTGGAGTCAAGCTCTTCCCGCTCTGTATGCGATGCCACTTCAAATGGTACCAATGGAGAGTATATCGTGTATGTGCCCAAGTCAGGTTCTTACACATTCAAGGTGGTTACAGAAAACAGTCCGATGGTGCATGAAGTGACCGTGAAAATCCCGTCATTCGACAAGCCCGTGGCCCTGCGTCAGGAGATGCGCCTCATCAGCGAAGGCGGCAAAGAACGCATCATCATCAACAACTATTTCGAGACTCCTCTCGATGAAGACCTTTCTGTACTCGCGGCTGAAATGTTGCGCAAGAAATCTGTGCTGGATGTAAACAGCACTTCTTCGGACGCCATCTCTCTCGTGAAAACCGAAGTGAAGAAAGAAGATGAGTTGCGCACATTCGAGCAAAACATGAATAACACTGCTATTGCTGCAGGATTTGAATCAGGTGTTACAACCGAATCGGTATTGGAAGAAATGAAGCAGGAAGAGGCTTCTATCATGCGATTCGTGAATGAAAGCGATACCAAGCGGAACAACAGCTTGGCCTATGCCCGCAAAAAGCAAATGGAAGCCGATGCAGTTTTAGCAAAAGCCGAAAACGCACGAAAACTGTTCGGAAATGAAATTAGAACAGACGATGATTTAACGCGCCTCAAAGAGGTGGTTGAGCTAACTGCACAAGCCGAAAAATTGCAACAAGAAGCGCAAGCTGCATTCAATACAGCTCAAGCCATTGCGTCATTCAAAGAAAGCGAAACCAAGCGCGGTGAAGACCTGCAAACGGTTTCTGCACAAATACAGCAAGCAGCGCAATCACAGAACTATGAAGCCACTGTAGCTGCACTTACAAAGGAGAAAGATCGTCGCACCGCTATTCGCAATGGCGCAGGTGGCGCACCTTACGAGCAAATGGTGGCACAAGCGAAATCATTGGAAGGCGACCGCGCAAAACAGGAGGTAAAACTCACTGCCCTGCGCGATGAAGAAAAACTCAAAGCCAAGAATGTGCGTCGCATTCAAGAGAATTTGAACGACACAAAACTGAAGACCTCCGAAAAGGAAACGTTGCAAAACGATCTTGCCGTTGCTGAATCTGCTCTATCCAAAGTTCGCAGAGAACTTACGACACAAACTGCAGCCTTCAATAAGTCGGAGGATGTAGTGGAGATGTCATATGCAGAGGCTGAGTTTTTCAAGAAGGTGAATGAAAATTCGGATGCCGGATTGGAACCACAAGATATGATTAAGTTGAGCAGCAATGAACGCGACATGCTGGGAATGTCAATTGCAGCTTTAGACACTCGTGTTTCTCAACTCGAAATAAAAGACCCTGAAATGCTTGCCATGCTGGGCAATACTGTTGATGCAGACCAACAAACTGCAGCAACAAACACGCAATCTTCAGAAGGCAAGACAACAACAACATTTGCTGAGTCAACAGCAACTGCTGAAAACAAAGCACAACCAGAATCAGACAACACTCCGGTTTCAACCGTGCGCGCAGAGCTGGAAAGTCGCATGGCTGTATTGAATGCCAACCAATCATTGGCTCCTGCACGTCCGATGGTAATTCGCAATGCCCAAATTGAAACGAGAGAGGCCATTGCTGTTCTCAGCATAAAATCGAATGACGGTTCTATAACGCCGGCTGAACGTGGGCAATTGGAAAACCTATACGCGTATGATTTGCAATTGTCTCAGGACTTAGCTAACGCTCAAAACGAAAGTCCGGAGGTAAGTTCAGAAGATGTGCGTACTGCAGTTACAGAAGTTTCCCCCAACTACGAAACAACACTGATGGCCATCGAAAATGAAGATGGAACTGAAATAGACCGCACCATGAAGCGCATGGAATACAAGCAAACGCTGATCGATAAACTGGAAGCCATGCAACTGTCCAACGCCAAGGCCATGGCTCAAATCGATCTCAACGCTGCGCCTGAATCAGCTGCCATTGAACTGCAAACCCTGGCTATGAAAGATGCACAATTGCTGGCGGCCATCGAAAGCCTGAACGCGGATGCGGGTCACGTTGAAACACTGCAAGCAGCATTCGAATTAGAAAACAAAGCCATCATCGAAGGTGATGAAGCCTACTCTTCCAAACTACAAGACCAACTCGTTTTGAGCGAGCAATACACGACTGCCTTACAAGCCTTTGAAACTTCAAAGCGCCAGGAACTCGCCAATGCCAATGAATTGGAAAAGCAGCCGATTGAAGCGGAGCTTGCAGCTATTGAAGATCAACGTCTCATGGTTGAGGCTAAACAAATGGCCTACCGCCACGACTTGGAACTCACTGCATCAGCTTCTGATCCGGCAAACTCTGCGGTAACGCAAGAGAACGTGAGCGAAACAATCGCAAACGAACTTGACCCTCTGGCAACTCCTGTGGATACAGAGACTACAATTACCGTTGATGCGGCAGAAGCACAAGCTGCTGCTGCTGCACAAGCAGCTACTGTAGTTAAAACTACGGAAAATGAGACGGAGCAAGACGCTATATCAGCAGCAGAAATTGCCGCTTCATCTGAGGCCGTTAATACAGAATCACAGGCCCCAATCGCTGAGCCTTCTGTAGAGTCTGATGCCAAAGAAATTAAGAAAATGTTTGAGCAGAAGGAAGAGGTAAAATCCATCTTCGCTTATGAAACAGCTGCGTTCGCTGAGCTTTCGGCTAAGCATCCCGAAATCAGCGCTCGTCTCAACAACATGGATAAGATAGAATCCATAAACGATGACATCATCCTGGCAGAGGCAGAGATGGAAACTATTAAGGGTGAAAATGGCGTGAGAAAACTTGACGTTAAAGCCGAACAACTCTACCTCAAGCGTTCATTGCTAGAAATAGAAAACGCCGGCGTAGTTGCCGACATGACGCGCGCAGAATACAACGATGAGCTTTCACTCACTAATGAAATGATTGGAACGAATCAGGACAAACTCAACGAGCGTGTGTTGGTGCGTGATGAAGTTGCTCGCCTTAAGCGTGAATCGGATATGAATATGCAAGGAGCTGAAAAATTGCGCGAACAAGCCCGTCCGATCTACGACGACATCGAACGTGCCGACTACTACCGTCAAGCCTTCGCTCTTGAAGCGTTAGCCATTGACCAGCAGCGCCAGATTCAGACCATTTGCAACAATCTCAATTTGCTGAATCAATACAACGAAGCCGATTTAGTTATCTTGAAAACCGGCACTGTGCCTGCATCTCAAAAGCCTGTTGAAACAGCTGTTGAAGCAGCGACAAAAGAATCGAACACTGCCATTGAGAATACTACTGCTCTGAATGCCGTTTATGAAAACAACAACGCGGAAATCGTTGCCGCCGCTGAGGTTACTCAAACCAACAAGACTGTAGAAACTGCAGATGCAACACAGGTAGTATCCGAGCAACCCGTATCTGAAGCGGTTAATGATTTCGTGCAAGAGGAAGCTGTTGCTCCAGCCAACGAAACTCAAACCAATCAGAACAATATGGCTGCTGAAGTAAAGGTTGCAGCTGCTGAAGCCGTGAACCAGGTAACTCAAGAAAATTCTGAAACACCTGTCGCCACATTTACTACCCGCGCAGAAACTGCCAACCCGGTTAAATCACAACGGGTAACCGAAGAAGTAGTTGTTGTAAAAGAACCGGTTGAGGTTGATGGACAGAAATACAACGAACGTGTGACCGAGAAAGTAGAAGTTGTGGCGGTAGTTCCAGTGGCCGATAACAATGCCGCAGATGCATCAGCTGCTCAGCCTAAAGCACCTGCTGACGCTCGCGCTAAAGCATCTGCCAATGCTGCCGACTACTACTACAGCATGCCGTCTGAAGTTGTTGCTGATTTGTTTGCACGCACCGGAAGAGGTGTCTACAGCGATGCTCGTCCAATTCCAATCGACATGGAAATGCCGAAAGGTGTGTACTACAAAGTACAGATTGGTGCTTTCCGCAACGACATCCCTCAAAACCTCTATGATGAGTTTGCTCCAATTAGTGGAGAACGTCTCAACAGCGGTATCACTCGCTACACTGCAGGTTTCTTCGTTCAATTCGAAAATGCCAAACAAGTGAAGCAGGAAATCAGAGCGCTGGGCTACAGCGATGCATTTATCGTTGCCTACCGCGATGGCAAACGTATTCCTTTGTATGAAGCAGCTGCCATTACCGATGGTCCTGAATTGGCTGCATCGATCAAAGCTGCATTCGATAAAGCTGCTGTGGGCAGTGTTGCTCAAAACACAAGCGCTGTGAAAAGCGTAGTTTCAAACAATGCACCAGTCAATAATGCTGCTAGCGTTGCTGCTGCCAATGCAGCCACCACAACAAACGTAGAAAACCAAGCTGTAACAAAGACTGCAGCCGATACTACCATCACTCCTGCCAACAACACCGTTGCACCGGCAAGAAAGCCGAATGTCATTCCGCTGAATACTGTAAATGTTGATGCAGAAGTAGCCGCAGAAATGAATAAGAAACCGGCAACACGCACTGTGGCTGAAATCGAGGCAGCAGCTGCAATGCCAAAGAATACAGACTACTACAACGCAGAACAAACCAATGCAGCTAAAGCCCAGCAAGTTGAAGCCGTTCAGGGACTATTCTATACCATTCAGGTCGGAGTATATAGTAAACCTGTTGCAGCTTCTTTACTGCAAAATGTAAATCCGCTCAACTCTGAGCTAACTGAAACTGGAAAGATCCGCTACACTTCCGGACAGATGAACAACATGGAAGCAGCGGTGACCAAGCGCTCAGAAGTGCGTGAGCTCGGAATAGCTGATGCCTTCATCACCGCCTACTACAATGGTAAGCGTATCACTTTGAGCGAGGCCGATTTGCTTATCAAAGAAAAAGGCCAAGACATTTTTGTGAAATAAAATTCATCGATCCCTAAGGATGCACAAAGCCCACGATTTACAATCGTGGGCTTTTTTTATGCAGCGATTTTTAACACCCAATCCTTCAAATCCTGCCGCGCACAATAGCCATGAGCAGCAACCATCAGTGTATATTTGCGTTGTGAATCCTGTACTCACCAAAATAACTTCCGGCGTTCGTATCACGGTGCATCCACGCTTCGAAGAAAATCTGAGCTGCGCTTCGGAAGAAAGCTATGTTTTCTCTTATCACATCACGATGGAGAATCAAAACAACTTTCCTGTGAAGCTGCTTCGCAGGCATTGGTTCATTTTCGATTCTCAAGGAATAAAACGTGAAGTTGAAGGTGCCGGTGTGGTAGGTGAAACTCCCCTCATCATGCCAGGCGAATTTTTCAGCTACAGCAGCGCTTGTGACTTGCGCGCGCCACGCGGATCGATGCACGGTTTTTATACCATGCAACGTTTTGGCAGTGAAGAAATTCTTGAAATCAAGGTTCCATTATTCAATTTGGAAGTGCCCTTCTCGCTCTCTTAAGGCTATTCAATCAAGCGCTTCAGCCGCGCCAACTCCGATTCGAAATACGGAGCTTTTACCGCATGAAATATGTAGTTCTTCTCCGATTTGGTCAAATGCCAACTCAGCGATACTTGCGCCTCTCTTGTTTGTTCCATTTGCAATTGCACTACATCAATTGGAACACCCACGGCCGATTGTAAAAATGTCATTGTCTCATCACCCATATAATCCTGCGTGATGGGCAGATTGCCATAAATCCCTCCTAGTGGTGCAAACAATTTATTGAAAAGAGAAATTTTGTGCTCATCTAAATCACGGTCGCGCGGCAAATCGCGCACTTGCACCACCACCACGCCACTGGTGTTTTCTTCAATCCAATTGCGCAGCGCGAAAATGAACTGACACGTAGTCTTCCATCCAAAATTATCGCGTATACCGGCATCAAATACTTCGATTGCCGGAGAACTGGGCAACTTCGTTATGGGGGTTACGTAGGGAAATGCAGCATTCATGCGCAATGCACTCGAAAATCTCAAATTCATACCATCATTGGCCGCAAACAACCGCATAAACTCAACATCTTCTACTATGGTTCCAACGGCCTTATTGGCCGGTTGCCGCAAGCACATATAACTATAGGGCTGCGAGCCGATCAGTAGCCTCCTGCCATCGTTAATAATCGTGGGCGTGAGTATCATCAACGGAATAACAGCTTCTTGCTCCAAAGCGGTATAATCGCCCAAACGCTTTTCGAAAGCAAAGTCGGTATTCCGAGCAAATTGTTCTTCCAACGCTGTAGCCCTGTCTTTGGCATAACTGTATTTACCATCGTGCAATCGTCGATAGCGAATAAACCAATCGTTGGTTGCCGCTGATAGAATAACAGGGTTCAATAAATCCAATGCCATGCGATCGGCATAAACTGGGTCATTCAAATCCACATATTCCCTTTGCGAGCGCAGCATAAGCTCTCGCAAATAAGCCGCCCCCACTAATCCACCCGAAGCGCCTGTCATGAGCGCTGCATGCTGCAATAATCGTCCGCCGCAAACGCTATCAGCGTATGGTATAGCGCGCATGGTCCAGTACGCTGAGCGCGTGCCTCCTCCGCTATGATTGAGAATCACCAATTTCGGTTTGCTACTGTCAGCAACCTGAACTCGATCCATCCTGCGCTTCAAAATTTGCTCCGTATTGCGCAAGTCACTTTGCACGATTGCGCTATCATACGCAACCTGTGTTGGATTGTATGCGGCTGGTGCGCTCGTATAATCCAACCCATAGGCTGTGGTAGGATTACGAAACCAATGCAATTGCTCATGCGTTGCATTCAATACAACAAGAAATAGTACAATCAATGTAAACGTCCATCCCCGCAACCAAGAATGCAATGCACTAACCCCCATAATCAGCATGGTCAGGAAAAGCAATACACTGGATGCCGCCGGAAGAATAAATGTCTCAACGGAAGACAACGCTCCTAACACCAAAAATGAAATCAGGATGAGCAACTCAAATCGGGATGCATTCACATGGTTTTGGGCAAACACACGCTGCAACACTTCCGGCTTATAGTACCTCGCATCGCGAGCACGAGCTATGCGCACATAGGATGTCAGATAACTATCGACACGCCATTTGTGACCAATGAGTCTTTGACTTAACCAGTTGAGAGGCTGGTGGATGGTCGACTGCACAGGGGCCTCTTCCGCATCTTCATCAGGAGCATCCAAATGCCGTCCATAGGCCGAAGCCTCTTTGTTGGTATACAAAAAATAGAAGTACGAAAGCGATTGAAACAAAGTGATTGCAATCAAAAAAGAAAGGAGGTTCACCACCACGTCAGCCGGATCAATCCATTCATGCTGCAGCTGAAATGACGCACTATGAAATAAAAACGTCAAAATGAAAATGGTTGGCAGTAAGAAGTTGTTGATACAGAACTTGTGAAAAGGCTTGCTGAGCGTAGCTATCACCGGAAAGCGATAACCGTGCATGATATAGGTATACAGATTGAACCCACTGATGAATCCTCCCACCGCAAATCCAAGCATGCCAAATGAAAGCGGTCCGGTTCGACCCAAATATTCCGGCACCAAAAAGAGCTGCGGAATTCCCATACGATGGCCGAGGTCACCAGCCACAATAGCGAAAAGCAATAACCAAATAGCCAGCAGAAAATGGTTCTTCTTCAGATGCAATAGCAGCAACTGGAATGGAAAGAAATAACGCCAATGGCGGCGACGGGAAGCCATGGCACTAAAATAGTCACTAGGGATTAGTGATTATCGACTAGTCAATTGTCACTTGTCACTTGTCACTAATTACTGGTCACCTCGCTCGCGTTCGCGGCGCAGGTCCTTTTCCTTGGTATCAGCGCGTTTGTCGCCAACGTTCTTGCCTTTGGCCAGGGCGATTTTTAGCTTGGCAAATCCCTTATCACTGATAAACATCAGCGTGGGCACAATGGTAATACCGGCGTCTTTGAGCTTGCGATCGATCTTGCGGAGCTCAATGCGGTTGAGCAAGAGTTTGCGCTCATTGCGCTCCTTGTGCTGACTATAGCCTGCGTTGGAGTATGGCCCAATGTACATGTTGATCACAAACAACTCGCCGTTGCGCATCTTGCAGTAGGCATCACCGATGTTGGCCTTAGACGCACGTATGCTCTTGATTTCCGAACCCGAAAGCACAATACCCGCTGTGTATTCCTCGAGAAGGAAGTAGCGGAACAGGGCCTTTTTATTTTGGATTTCGATGCGCATAGCGGAGGGCAAAAATAGTGAGTAGTGATTAGTGAAATGGTGAAATGGTGAAGCCTAGCTCTGCGAAGGCATGCAATTCCAATTCGATTGAAATTCTGAATTCGGGGGCCATCACTTTTTCCATGAGTTAACGGCTTAATAAAATCCAACGGTAATTCCGACTAACGACTCATGCACAAACCTAAGATTGCAACATGTGGCTGTCATGCGAACTATTTCACTACTTCACCATTTCACTATTTCACCATTTCACCATTTCACCCTCCCCTATCTCCTCCAAATCCATCATGTCTTCCCATTCCTGTTGGATGTCGCGACCGACATGATAATCCGTCTGCCGACGGAAGTACTTTTCCACTGCCGGCAAATCACATGGCGACTTGGACACCACCCACAAGCGGTCTTGCCAATCGAAAGGTGGCTGTGAAGTGTGGCGCTCCATATAATCCTGGAGCCAATAACGCAACGTATCCAACGCCGAATAAACATCACATCGAATGGGTACTTCCAAGAGTAAATGCACATGATCCGGCAACACACATACATGCACGCAACGAAGCCCTTTATAGGCCACAACCGTGCGAATGAATGCCGCAACATCCGCTGTTATGAATTCATCAAACGGCGAGCGACCATCTGCGACAAACAACGCAACATGCACATATACGCGAATCATCGGAGTTCATTTTCCGACGAAGTACCAAACTTCTATTCAGGCTACTGAAATAATATATTCGGATGTGGAATATTACCAAATGAATAGCCCGCAGATTGCGGGTTGGTGAGGCATAAAGTTTCGGCCCTCG
>CANHPZ010000040.1 GCA_947462725.1 Flavobacteriales bacterium | reverse complement strand
TTTGCCAGCGCATTGGACGTAGCTTTCAAATACAATCAAAATAAATTGGCATTCGACTCTGTAATTGCCATCAACACGGATTTAGACATCACCTCACACTTGAACAGCGCCGACGATTTCTTGCGCTTGACATCTTCATTGAATAATTTTTTTAACCAGTTGCCTCAAGGTCAAATAGCCATGCACGTGAAATTTGAAATCATCGACAATTGTGCAGCTGTATTTAGCACCGATTTCACGAATGTGAGCACATGGATTAACGGTGAATCTTGCGGTCATCGCTTCGTCAATGGTTCAACATTGCCTGATCCAATTCAATTTGTTTCTGCAGCTCCGTATTGTTCAGGAACCGCTTTAGAGTTTAGCTATTCAGCTACAATTGATGGAAACACGATTTCAACCTACGCTTGGGAATTCGGTGATGGCTCAACAGCTACCGGTCAAAATCCACAGGTTACACTGAACGGAATCGGTGCTGTGCCTATCACATTGAGCATGACTACAGACAATGGTTGTTCATACACCGTTGGTGGTGAAATCTATATGTCGCCTAGTCCACAAGTGGCGTTTACCTATGTATTCGACGCCAATACATCTTTGGTAACATTTGACAATACATCTACCATTGCAGGTGGTTCAATCACCGGTTACTCATGGGATTTTGGTGATAATAACAGCTCAACTGAAACAGATCCAACCCACACTTACGCATCAGGAGTTTATTCAGTAGTGTTGTCAGCAACCTCAAGTCAAGGCTGCGCGGCAGAGCTTGAAGTGCAAGTGGATGCATCGGTTGGTGTAAACGAATTGCAAGCATCATGGATTTCAGTTTATCCGAATCCGACCTCAAACATCATCACGGTTTATTCGCCTGTTGCGGGTGAGCTTTATGTGACCGATGTATCCGGTAAAATCGTTGTGAGAGGCATGCGTGTTGGTGCTTCGCAACAAGTGCGCATTGATACAGCATTGTGGGCAGATGGTATGTATCAAGTAGCCGTCTTGACCAATGGCAATAGCATTAGTCAGCGCATTATGAAGATCAATTAAGTGTTTAGTAGTTATTCAGGTTAAGGTAAAAGGGCCCGACAGTAATGACGGGCTTTTTTATGTCTGTCTGTTCTACCTTTGCAACTATGCAATTCACCGACCTCAACCTCAATAATGCGCTGCGTAATGCGCTCGATGATATGGGCTTTCGTGAGCCTACGGAAATCCAGTACGCCGCCTTCGCTCCGGTGATGGCAGGGAATGATGTGCTGGGCATCGCACAAACGGGTACAGGAAAAACCTTGGCTTACTTGATGCCGCTTATTCGTCAGTGGCAATTCAGCCCCAAGAAATCGGTGGCGCTGCTCATCGTTGTGCCAACCAAGGAGTTGGTGGTGCAAATCGAAGAACAATTTGCACAAATCGCCGCCTATACGAATTTGAAAATTGCGGGTGTCTATGGTGGTCCCAATATCAAGACGCAGGCAGCAACCATTGCTCAAGGCGTGGATGTGGTGGTAGGAACGCCAGGCAGAATGACAGACCTTCTGCTCAATGGCGCTATCAACCCCCGACAAGTGAAGAAGCTTGTGATCGATGAGGTCGATCGTTTGCTCAGTCTTGGGTTTCGCAATGACCTCATGAAGTTGATCGAATTGCTGCCGGAGAAGCGTCAGAATCTGATGTTTTCGGCAACCATGACGTCTGATGTGGATGTGCTCATCGCATCACATTTTCCATCGGTCAAATACATTACTACGCAAACGGCGCATGAGCCCGTGAAGAAGATTTCACAGTGGGTGTATGATGCTGTCAATTTTAATACGAAGATGAATTTGCTGCGGCATTTGCTTTCAACCGAAAGCAGCATGAGCAAGGTGCTGGTTTTCGCCGGTGATAAGCATATGGCCAACCGCATCGAGTTTCAGTTGGGTGAGGAGTTCGAATCGCAGCTCGCTGTAGTGCATGCCAATAAATCATCCAACAAACGATTGCGAACGGTAGAGGAATTTGAAAGCGGAATATGCCGCATCCTCATCGCCAGCGACGTGCTTGCGCGAGGACTTGATGTGCAAGGCGTATCGCACGTGATCAACTTCATGGTGCCGAGCGAACCCGAAGATTATGTGCACCGCATTGGTCGCACGGGTCGCGCCGATAAGGAAGGAGTGGCCATTACGTTTTGCAGCGAGCAAGAGCGCGAAGCCATGGCTGCTGTGGAGTCACTCATGCAGTTGCACATTCCCGTGGCTCCTTGGCCCAAGGGTGTTGAAGTGTCGGATGTGTTTATTCCCGAGGAAACCGATCGTCCTGCTATCAATCCCATCAAGGTGAACGCTCCCAAGTTGGAGGGCGGAGGCGCATTTCACGAAAAGCTCGGCAAAAACAAAAAGATTCCCATTAAGGTCACACGCGCCGATAAGATGAAGGCGAAATATGGCAAGAATTATCAGAGCGGACATAGCAATAGCACCAGGTGAGAAATTGCCTCGGAAATTGAAATCTCATTTAATGGCGCCCCAGTGATTTGCCTACACTGGAGATGACGTTCAACATAGGGACGAAAAGTGAAGCAAATATTAGTGCCTTATTCGTCTTGTTGCGTCGTCGGTAGCTGCTCCTTCTGATTCATTCGAATTGAGGTGCTTCGCATATGTCATTTTGGAATTGTAACATTTTATCGTCCACTTTCGTACACTGCTGCTTTGAAATTTTATGTGGTGTGTGACTCGTGTTGTGTATTGAATTATTCTCAAACCTCGTCGCAATAGCATTGCGGCACTAATAAAACGTGATGATAAAAATGAAATGTCCTTTTTTCGCCTTTTTTGTGGGCTGTTCAATTCTCGTTTCATGCGGAAAAGAAGAGCCGGAACCAACAACGCCGGGTAATGGCGGAAATAATATGGAAACGCCTACCGAATGGGGTAAGCTAATAGACATTCCTGAGGTCAATGGCAATGAAGACTTCGTTGGTGACTTGCACACAACAAGTCGCGGTGTATACATGGAGGTGAATTTGAATAATGACCAGTCTGAGTGGATTTACCGCATGAACTCAGGCAGTGAGACATGGATTAAGTGCGAGGATGTCGAGGCATACTATTTCTGGGAACCGCTCAACTACTATTACGAATACGATGATAAGTTCTCTTATTTTTATTCGGGAACTGATACCCATGGCTTGATAAACATCAATACGGGCGATGCTTTTCAATCATCTACGCCGCATGTGTTTGACGTGTTTAGCGGCAACACTCAGATGCTCATTGATAATTCACCGATGGCAGAGACATGGCGATTGACGTGGAGTGGTGTACAGATTGAAGAGCCAAGCGGAACGAATCAATTCGTCACCATTTTTACCTATCCCCAGCCGGATGCATATCGCGCAATTGCGGACCCTACGGAAAATGCCATATGGCTGACCAATGGCTCGAGCACTATTTATCAGATTTATTCTACCGGTGAAATTAATTCGTGGGATGTAGCTGCTTTGACCGGTATTCAAGCCAGCGTAGGCAAGATTGCTTTCGCGCATTTGCCGGATCATACGGATGTTTACTTCAAATACGGAAACAGCTATATGCGCATCGATGAGCGTACAACGCTTCAGACGCTTTATACCGATCCTGTTGTCGGCGCCATGACATTTACTGTAGATAATCATTACCTCTATGCAACAGATGGTAAGAAGATTAATTTGAGTACCGGTGAAGTTGGGACATTCATTCCGCCATCGCCTGGTTTTGATGACATGGAACTATATAACGATTATTTCAACAAGACATTCAACCTGACTTTTGCATTGGATTTGGAAGTTCTGAAGAATGAGGGTGATCAGTTTATCTACACCGTTATGGATAACAAGATTTTCCGCATGCCTAAAACGCCTTAGTGGCTGGATTACCGCAATTTTTTCGCTGTGAATTAGGATATTGCATTCTGCTTTTTTGGTGGGCTTCAATTTGCTTCTGTATGAGTTTTCAGCAAGTTGAGTCGGCATACATAACTGTCGCTGTCACAGATTAACTACTCTTGTGGCATATTACATATTAAATGAAAAATAGAATCCTCTTTGAAATCGCTATGCTCTTTATGTGTTTTGCTTTTACTTCATGCGGCAAGGAGGAGCCCGAGCCGACACCTACCGGCAACGGCGGAAACATCACTGCCACCCCAACCGAATGGGGAAAGCTCATATCAGTTCCTGAGGTCAATGGCAATGAAGACTTCGTTGGTGACTTGCATACAACTAGTCGCGGTGTGTATATGGAGGTGAATTTGAATAATGCCGAGTCGGAGTGGATTTACCGCATGAACTCAGGCAGTGAAACATGGATTAAGTGTGAGGATGTCGAAACATATTATTTTTGGGAACCGCTCAACTACTATTACGAATACGACGATAAGTTTTCGTATTTCTATACCGGGAATAACACGAGTGGTATGATCAGCATCAACACCGGTGATCCCTTCCAATTGTCGGATCCGCACAATTTTGATGGCTATAGCGGAAATACCCAAATGCTCATTGATAATTCTTCCTCAGCCGACACATGGCGCTTAACATGGTCGGGGGTGCAAGTGAAACAACCGAATGAACTCAATCTGTTCAACACCTTGTTTACGTTCCCTCAGGTGGATCCCTTTTATCGTGCATTAGCCGATCCGTCAGAGAATTGCATTTGGTTGACCAATGGTTCGAGCATCATCTATCAGATATACGCTTCGGGCACTGTTAATACATGGGATGTGGCTGCATTGACGGGCATACAAGCCAGTGTAGGCAAGATTGCCTTCTCTCATCTGCCCGATCACACAGATGTCTATTTTAAATATGGCGATAGTTATATGCGCATCGATGAACGCACAACGCTTCAAACGTTCTATACTGATCCAATAGGCGCGGCAATGTCATTTACAGTCGATAACAATTATCTCTATGCAACAGATGGCAAGAAGATCAATTTGAGCTCCGGTGCGGTAGGGACTTTCATTCCGGCATCACCCGGGTTTGACGACATGGATTTATATACTGATTACTTCAACAAAACGTTTTGGTTGTCGATGTCGACCGATCTGGAAGTGTTGAAGAATGATGGAGATGCTTTTATCTATAGCATCTACGACAACAAAGTTTTCCGCATGCCGAAAACACCATAGTCGGTGTTTGCATACAAGAGTAAATTTTATTTCTGCAACGAATTCACCAACTGTTGAATTGTAGCAGTAGCCAATGTGATGGCCTGTCGGTGTGCGTTGAAGCCTTGCTCTTCCCTGTGAATCGCAGACTCTGTTTCGGCCACCAGATGCCAGTTTTCGTTGCATGAGTAGATGCGTTGCAGTCCTTTCGTTTTAGTCTTGAAATCGGTTAGAATGCGCTGCGCGTTTTTGTGAATAGGTTCCATTGCATTGATTTCGGTGTGGGTTTGCTTTGCGAGTGTTGTTAGTTGCGCGCATGTGGCTGCAGCGGTTGCCCCATACTGCGCTGTGATGAGGGCAATTTGCGAATCATATTTCTTCAAATCACTTTGGGCAATGTGCAGACCTGTGCCCAAGGTACTTACAGCTTTTTCGAACTGCTCAGTGTAGGATTTCACATCGCATACTTGCACTGAGGGAACGACATTCGCGTTGACGTATGTGTTGAACTTTTGCGCTTCGTCAACAACCATGTTGCCTTGATTTTGCAAGGCTTCGACGTTGGTCTTCATGGCGGCTTTTGTCTGTTTGAGTTTCTTCCATTCTTCTGTACCTGATTCAATTTTGCCCTTGCCTTGCGTGTATTGCGTGAAGGATTTGAAATCATTGTTCACCGTTTGCTGCAGCTTCTCGAGCGACTCCATGTCGTGATCGAGCTCACGCAGCATGTTGTCGGCGGTATGAAAAACTTCAGTCTTCTTCTCACACGGTATCGCGCGGTATTCCTTCTCCATGTCGGCCACCTGCCGGTTGAATTGCGCCAACGTGGTGTTTACCTGATCAACCGTCGACTTTAAATTCTTGTTGACCTCGGATGTAGTGTAATACACTTTGCAACCCGTGAAGGTGCACAGACTGATTACCAGTGCGGGTAGGAGCGTGGTGCTTTTTTTCATGTGGGCAAGGTACTATCTGAATGGGGTCTAGTGTGCATCCTAGACTCGGCACTGGGGTGATTTTTCAATTCTAATTGCACTGATTGCCATCGCGGTATGCTCCAATGTTTATCAGTTTGTTGTGGCACATGCATGGTTGTTCTCACTTCTACGCATGACATTCGAAAATGCCGATACGAAAGCGCAAAGGGCCCTGTAGCTTGGTTGTGTGATTACAATGGATTCGCTTTTTGAAATGCTAGTTCAAGTGAAAGTTGTAGCGCACGAACAAACTAAATCTATTCTTAAAATGAAAAATCAATACTTATTTAATTGTCTATTCTCAGTGGCCCTTTGCAGCGCCAGTTTGATATCACAAGCGCAGTTCGATTATTATGTTTCTCCAAACGGATTTGGAGGTGCGGGCACAGTAAGTGATCCGATGGATTTTCAATCGGCATTGAATCTTGCCACGAGCGACAATGAGAATAGCAATATCTTTCTGCAAGAAGGTGTTTATGCTGCGACACCTTATACCTATGTCGGAGATGCTGATAGCGATGAAATGGACTTGTTGATTCGCGGCGGTTTCAATGTCGGATTTACTTCAATTGCTTATGGAGCAACATCGGAGCTCGATGGTATGTCGGCTAACCGTTGCCTGGACATTAACGCCAACACGAATGGGCTTGCATATACGGTGCGTTTGTTCGGATTGACCTTTCAGGATGGTTATGTGAGTGGAGAAAGTGGTGCGGGTTTGCGATTTCAAACAGCGAATTCGAATGACATGCAGCTGAATGTGTATGATTCTAATTTCAATAACAACATCGCCGCTGGCAATGGATCGGGCGGAGGTATTTATGCGAATTCGAATTTGTCAGTTTACACCTCCACTTTTCATGAAAACGAAGCGTATAACGGAGGGGCTGTTCTCGCGGCGAAAATCGAAGGGAATGTATCTCCGACCAAAGTTTATGTCATCGACGACACGTTTGTTGGTAACCAGAACTATGGCAATCAGGGAAGCACCATTTGGACCAATGCTGAGCTCTTGATGGGAGAGAGTGTGGTTGAAGGAGAAACAGATGGCTCTTCGAGTGGAAATGGGTCAGCTATTTGGGGCAACACAGGAGCTGTGCTGACGGTAAGAGCAAGTATTTTCAGGGATTTGAGCATTGAGTATTGGGGTTCGGCCATTCAGGCCTTCGATGGCGATATCTATGTAAGTAGTTCCTTGTTTCAACACAACAATGCGGGCTTGAATCATGGCTATGGAGCCATTTCCTATTTCCACAACGATGGCATAATGCCTCGGGTTTTGTCGGTTACCAACTGCACCTTTTTGAACAATACTTCCAGTTTGTATGATTGGGCGTCGTGCATCCATTTTAGAGGGGACAGCGACGATTGGTGTACCATAACCAACTCGATATTTTCAACGAATGGGTCGAATCCGGTTTACGCTGAAATGGGCACAGGTGTGATTTCACACAGCTATATCGATGCGGGATATGAAGGCCTTAACAACGGAGGTTCGGTCATTTCAGGCGACGTCGGTTTTGTATCGCCCACCAATTTGCAGTTGACTGAAAACTCGGTATGTCGAAACGCAGGCGATAACGATGCGGTTGAAGGTATTTACGATTTAAATAAGGGTATACGGTTGTTGGGTGAGTTCGTTGATTTGGGTAGCTATGAATTTAATTATGCCCCGTCTGATATTAATCTAACGACAAGCACAATAGTCGAGAATACAGGTGGGATGGATTACCTGGTTGGTTTATTGAATACTGTGGAGAGTGAAACAGGCGACGTGTTTACCTACGAGCTCACAACAGGCGATGGCGTGAATGATGCCGATAATTATTTGTTTTATCCAACGACTGATGCGCTATACACCAATACAATACCCGATTTTGAATCGAAACCATCGTATTCGATTTATCTGCGCACTACGGATAGCTATGGCCAAACCCTCGATAAGGCCTTTGTAATTGTTGTAATTGATGTGAACGAAACTCCTGTAGTCGGAAATACTATTCCTGATCAGGAAGGCGAGGTTTCTCAACTGTACTCCTATGAAATTCCATCTGATTTGTTTGTAGATCTAGATGGCGGTGATGTGCTTACGATTACCGCGTTGCAGGAAAACGGTGATGCTTTGCCTGCATGGCTTTCGTTTGACGGAAGTACTTTCTCCGGCACACCAACGGCAACGCAGGAATTATCGATTAAACTCACGGCAACAGATTTGGGTCTGCTCTCTGTTGATTTTGTATTCCATTTGGAAATTATGCCAACTGATGTGAGTGAAAATGAGGGTGGGCATTTGAAAATTTATCCCATTCCTGCTCGCGATGTTGTAAACGTTGAAGTGATTGGTAGCGCAGATAAATTGAAGGCGAATATTGTTGATGCCAATGGTAATGTTGTGCGGCAGGTAGTTCTCTCTAGAGGTGTCAATACTATCGATGTTTCCCAGCTTGCAGCAGGCCTGTATACCATGCGATACGATAAGATTCACTCTATAAATATGGTCATTCGTTAATGCAAAGAGAAGATCCTTCGCCTGGATGGCCTAGTGTTTAGTTCTTGGTTCGAATTGTAGTTTTCTTTTCTTGAATATATTAAAATGAATTGATATGAAAAATTATGTGTATATAATAGTGGCGTGTATTGCAACTTGTTTTGCTAATAATGCGCCGTGCCAAGCAGTCATTAGTGTTGTGCACAATGATGGCAATTCTGCTTTTTTTCAAGACTTGCAATCTGCTATGGGTGCTTCACTAGATGGGGATTTTATTTATGTGCCAGGTGGGGCTTTTTCTTTTGGTAATGATACCATCAAGAAGAGCGTCACTATTCTAGGTGCCGGACATTATCCCGATTCCACGTTGGCAACGAATCAGACTGTAATTACCGGGACAATCCGAATTGGAACCGGTGCAGCGGGATTGCATCTGGAAGGCTTGTACATCAGCGGAGATGTTTTACTTACTCATACGATTAATAATTATCAGCGCGCTGATGATGTCATGATTCGCAGATGTAGCGTGGCAAATATTACATGCAACGGCAACGTGTTTACACAGGATGAAGCAGACACCAGTTTCAGTAGAAATTGGCAGGTCGTACAGAACGTAATTCGCGGTGATGTCAATTTTGGTTTTATGAAGGCATTCAATATGCACGCGAATATTGTCAATGGTCATGTGTATAATGCCTTTGGGGGCGGCACGATCACCAACAATGATTTCTTGTATATCTCCCAAAGTGATCGGGTGTTTGCTGATGTGCGATACTGTACGGTTAAGGATAATGTCTTTTATACCAATTGGGATATTTCATATCCCGGTTATGCGTGCTACGCTTCGGCATGCGGTAGCTATGGCAATACGTTTCTCAACAACATGTTTGCGGCTGAACCAAGTGGATTAAATCCGGGTGTGACCGTTGCTAACGTGGACAATATTTTCAGTGTTGCGGCCGCTTATTTCTTTGAGAATTATTCTGGTGGTGGCTTCAGCTATAGTTACAACTTTCATTTGATAACCAATAGCCCCGGAAAGGATGCGGCTTCGGATGGAACTGATATAGGAGTTTATGGATCGAATGACAATTATAAGGTGTCGGCTGTTCCTTTTAATCCGCATATAAGCTTTAAAAATATTGGAGCCACTACAACTCCTGATGGCATGCTTCAAGTTCACATTCGAGCGAGTGCGCAGGATAGATAGCCATTTGATTTTTGCAGATATATGCGTTCTGAATAAACTCAATAAAAAGTCGAGTCATGAATTATTTCCGGTTATATGTTCTATTGAATAAGCCTCTTTATGGCAATTTGTATAGAATCAATATGCATTTGTGTTCCGCACTTTTGTTATTTGTCTCACTCCATGTGCATGGCCAAAATCAGTTGACAGGATATGAGTATTGGTTTGATAGCAATTTCGCTGAACGGACCACTGCGACTATCGATCCAGCAAGCGTTGCAGAGTTGAATTTGAATGTGAGCCCACCGAATCTTTCATTGGGATGGCATGTGTATAATATTCGCTGCGTTGATGATAGTGGGCGTTTTTCTTCTGTTATAAGTCAGGCTTTTTTATATGGTGGAAACCATAATTTAATTGATGCTGTTCAGTATTGGTTTGATGATGCATATGAGTTGGCAACAACAACTGAGATTAGCTCTCAATTAAATTATGATTGGAATAGTTTGGTCGATGCGTCATCACTGACGAACGGGTTGCATCGCCTGCATGTGCGCTATCGCGAGGGCGGTGGTATTTGGAGCGGTGTCACAAGTGCCTTCATACAGAAGCACGGCAGCAGCAGTTCTGTCGTCAATGAGATTAAGGGCTATCGTTATTGGTTGGACGATGCTGTTGATGACGCTACTCTCATTGAACTCAGCGAGTCGGATAATCCATACGAATTGGTTGAATCCATTGACATGCGACCGATACCGCATGGCTTGCACGTTACGCATTATCAATTTCAAGATCTTGCAGGTTTATGGAGCGTGGTGTTGTCGGACACAATTATGAAGGAGCCCTTTCCCATTGCTCAATTCGCAGCTTCCCAAACACAGATTTGCCCAGGCGATTCGATTCATTTTTTTGATATGAGTTTAGATGCCGACTCGGTGTTTTGGACGTTTGGTGATGGCCATTCAAGTGCAGAGATCAACCCTTCGCATATATACGATTTGCCTGGCAGTTATAGCGTGTCGCTCACTGCTGCTGACTCAGCATCCGGTTTGGATAGCACCCTTGTCAGAAGTTCTTATATCACCGTGTGGGGTGAGGCTCACGCTGCATTTATGGTGGATGTCAATCAGGGTGATGCCATGTTTTTGAACTCGTCGAGCCAAGCCTCTACCTATTTCTGGAGTTTCGGTGATGATTCAGGATCTGTTGAATCCGAACCACTGCATACTTATTTGGCCGACGGCACATACAGCGTGATGCTCGTTGCATCGAATTTGTGTGGAAGCGATACCATGTTTGCAAACGTCACTATAGTAGATGTAGGCATTCTTCAGCATTCAGCTTTAGGTGGTGTTACGATATTTCCGAATCCATTTCAAGACGCTTTACACATCAACGTGAATAATGAAATTGGCTCTGAGCTCAGCATGCAGCTCTATGATGCCAATGGCAGAGAAGTAGCTACGCTGATGAATCAACGGGCTGTTGCCGCTGAGTTTACGCTTGAATGGATGGACGCAACACTTCCGGTCGGCTTGTATGTGTTGAAGATTCGAAGCGATGATCATTTGGCATGTTATCGCGTGGTGAAGATGTAGCGTATTGGAAACTCCTTATGAGTTCGGATTGTTAGTCACGAGCAATGGTTATCTCATCACTTGTTACCTGGTTGCTTGTATGGCCGGCTCTGTCGCGCAATTCGAAGGTGAGATGAGTGGTTTCGATGGAGTCGTTTTGCATGATAAATAGCGGACGCAGCGTTACTTGAAAAGTGCCGCGCACATGAAGCGCTTGAAGATTGGGTGTGAGTGGATCGATGTGATAACCATCTTGCTCAACGAAGCGCTCATCCGTAATGAATAGGCTATGCTCGTCAGGGTCGGTTGTTCCAATGTCGCCCTGATGGTCTTCGTATTGAATGGTCACCACGATGGCATTATTATATTCAGTGATCGAGTATTCCGAGATGTTTTCTATTGAGATCACAGGCGCAACCGGTGCTTCATCTTTTTTACAACCGATGAAAATGAGGAAGGAGCTGAGAACAACAACGGAAAATTTAGTCTTCTTTTTCATGGGATCTGAAAGCTATAGATAGCGTACCAATAGGGCGCAGAATTGGTCGTCGGCACGAAGTTGTCGGTTGCTTGTACGCCGTCGTTCATGCGGATTCTCATATATACAGTTTCTCCAGAGTATGGAGAAAAGTCTACGGTTGAACGCTTAGTGAAAGGCGCGGAGCTCCCTCCGAAATCATAGGATTGTACGACCGCTGAAGCATAGAACATTCCGGAAGCAATAGGTTGGAAATCGCTAGCTGTGTAGCTGAGTTCCCAACCCAGCAGCTGATAATTGAATAATCCGGCATTATCATCCCATGGATAGATATACACATCTGAAATTCCACCGTTTATTATAAAAGGACCGATTCCTGCAAAGCCGGGGTTTCCACGTTGAAACTGAGTTGTTGTGTTGCCTGGAGGGAAAACAGCGAGGCCATAATTCATCGGAAGCTGGTTGGTGTTGAGCGATGGTGCAGGATTGCCTGCAACATCTGGTGCGCCTGCCAGAATCCAGCTGTTGATTGCAGCGATATACTCGTTTTTTTTCGATGGCCAGTCAGAATTATTTTCTAACGCCAAAGGCATGATTCCGCTAGAGTTGGGCAAGAAGCGCAAAAGGCGCTCATGCAGCAGGGATGCAGCGCTATCACCTGGCACTACACGGTATTCAAAACTGTTCGTTGCATCGTTGGCAATTACCGGTTGGTGCACCAGCGTGTTGTAAGAGCTGCTGATGGTGCGGAAGTCGGGTTCAAAAGTTCCGTCGTGACATCCGCTGTTGGCACACGTGGGCTTGAATACGTTTTTGTAGAGATACGCAAATGAACCGACCGGATATTCGATTGCATCTTGAGGGTTTTCTTCAGGAACAACGGAATCATACGGGTTGATGTGTTCCGGTTTGCAACTCCATGCAAACAGAAGAAATAGGGCAGGGATTAGAACGCGTTTGCTCATCAGATTAGATCAAAAAGGGATTGAGCGGCCGGGTCGATATATCCTGCTTGTTGCACGGCTTCTTTTACACCAAGTAAATCAGCTACGGTCATCATGGCATCGCTCACTTGACCGATGGATGCTCCTTCGCTTCCCAATACTAAATTTGAAGGAGTGGTTGGGCCCGCCATCAGTGTAAAGATGCGTCGTGAGTTTTCATCACTGTGATCGAACGAAACAAAACCATTGCTGTCCACAATTGCATTGGGTTCAGCGTTTCGGCCGCATTCCGGTATACAAATGAGGGTCGTGTTGCCTGCCATTTCTGGTATTTGCTGGATGGAATTCCACAAGTGTCCAACAGCATGGTCGGCACGGTGCATGGCTTTGATGTAGGTGGTGAAGTCGTTGTGACACACATCAACCCCGTTGAGATTGACACACAGGAACGAGGGCTTGAACCATTTCAATACTTCCACTGCATAACCCATGGTGTAGTTGTCTGCACTATCTGATACCGGTGGTAAATCGATTGTGCCCATATTGGTCCGCAGGTTCATCTCCTTCATGAAGAGCTTGATGTTTTCCTTCTCTTCGGTTGTATTGCCAAGTGTATCGAGCTGTTGGTCGGTCAAGGCGAAGTTCGAGTCGAGAAATGACTTTAACTGCATCATCGGTGCCCATTCACTTTCGGGGTGATACGTTTTCATATCACCGATGTAGGTCTGGCTGTTGGGATGGAAGGTAATAGTCGGCGCAAAAAAGTTGGCGCCATAACGCACGCCATAGTCGGGGTGTGAACTGTAGTTGAGCAGCGGAATGGAAGCTCCCACACTATTGCCTACAAACCAAACATCACTGGCAGCATAGCCTCCATGTCTGCGCAGATATTCAAAAATCGTTGGAGCAACCGGGCGTATGCGCAGTCCCTGGCCTACCGGGTCGGCCCCTTGCAGTATGGAGTTGAGTGCTCCGTAGTGACCGGTGTTAAAAGCGCGGACCTCATTGAATAGCGTGCCTTGCGATTGCAGACTGTTGGAGAGAATGGGTGCAATGGGTATGTTGCCACCGCCTGTACCGTATAATATTGGCGAAGATGGAGGCGCACCGGTTAGCATGTTGTACATGAGGTTTCCCTCTGCTGTTTGGCCCGGTTGCGCGTCGGCCAAGTAGCGTTTGCCAACTGATTCCTGATGGCGAACACCGCCGGCAAACATCACCAGTACGACGTAATCTGCTGAGCGATTGCCGCTGGCCGCAAACAATCTGCCCGAAGGCAGGATCGTTGGCAATAGCGTTGCGCCTGCCATTGCCAAACCGGTTTTCTTTATAAAGTCTCTGCGCGTGCTCATGCTTAGTAGTAGAGATATTCGTTAGACAATGCAAAAGCGAAGTACACGAGTTCCGGTGTGAAATCAGGTTGCGTTTCGATAAATCGTGTAACCCATGCTTTTTCTGCTGCGCCGGCATGGCGTAAATAGAAATTTTTATAGGTCGCGTCAACGAAGGTTCCGATGTCATTTCTCATCTCTTCGTTGCTGGGCAATTGCACTTCCGGGGTATTGAAGAAATTGGCAATCACCACTTCTCTGGCCAAGAGCTGATCACCGATGCTGGTCAAAATTGTGGAGAGCGCGCTGAGGTAATCTTCTGTTGGTGCTGTTTGGAAGAGTTGCGTGTACAGAATATTGATGAACTGCTCATTCGTTTTCAACTTCGTTTTTGAGCTGTTGTCGGCTTGAAGAAGCGGCGTTTCCAACTCGTAAATGTCATCTTGCTTTCTGCAGGCTTGCAGAAGCGCACTTGCTGCCGCTACCGCGAAGACAGTAGCTTTCGGTGAAAATGTATTATGCGGTGATTCCTGCGTATTCATCGTCGGAGAGGATTTTTTGAAGGAAAAGATTGAAGTCGTTTTGTGTGGACCAGTAGTCAATGCCCTCGATGAGTTCTTCCGGATTGGGATCGCGAATGAAGTAACTGCGATAAAACCAACGCACCAAGCCTTCCTTGAATTCGGTGGAGTTGATCATCACATCGAGCATCTGAGACTTGTTGAATACGTTTTGTTGGAAGAACATGCCCGGGCCATTGTATTCAATGGGCGCATACAACAGATTGTATTCTTCATCGGTGGGATGGCGATAGAAATTTTGATCGAATGAAGCATACACGAAATTGAAGGTGCCCATATTCAAGTCATCGTAAAGGGAGTTGAACATCATGGATTTGGCGCATGCAGCATAATCAATGGATGCGCTCTCCCACGATGTTGGCAGGTTCTTGATGGTGAAAATTTTAGTGTACTCGCCCATGAGAACTTCGTAAGCGAGCGCGTCGCCAAGTAAATTGACTTGAGCAGCCTGATAAAACCAAAAGTTTGCTTCTTGTTGAATTTCATCTTCGTTGATGCCATCGAGATAGCGTGCTTTCATGTCGAGATACACCTTGTTGTGATACTGCTGTTGAAAGCCATCCGTGCTTTGCAAATGAGCAATGAAAGATCTTCGAGAAGCCACTGAAAAATTGTCGCTTTCCAGTGTTGCTACAAATGTGTTGAGCTCTTCTTCGGTTGCACCTCTGCCCAGCATGTCAACAAAGCATCGGTTGATGTATTGCTCTACCGTGAGTGTGGAAATCGTA
>CANHPZ010000039.1 GCA_947462725.1 Flavobacteriales bacterium | reverse complement strand
GAAGGGCGAAGGTGTTACTTCGCTTTGAACTTCGAGATGGCGTTGCGGGTGAAATCAGACAATACCAAACGACCGCTGATGCCGGCACGCTCAACGAGCAATTGATCCCAGTTTTCGGTGCCTTGCCAGAAGATGGTTTTCAACTCGGTCATGGCTTCCGGATTAGAATTCACGAGGCGCTGCGCCAATGCTGCAATGGCGACATCCATGGCTTCTTCGCTTTCGAAGATTTCGTTGTAGAGTCCTTTCTCCTTGGCCCATTGCGCCGTTTGCCATTCGGTGGCGTTGATGGCCAATTGCGACATGGCTGAAAGACCCATCTTGCGCTGCACTGCTGGGCCCACCACAAATGGTCCGATGCCCACGGCAAGCTCGCTCAATTTTATAGATGCTTTGTCAGTCGCAAAACAATAGTCAACGCTTGAAGCAAGTCCAACACCACCGCCAACCGCCTTGTTTTGAACGCGACCGATAATGAGTTTGCTGCTCTTGCGCATGGCATTGATCACGTGGGCAAAGCCGCTGAAGAAGCGTGTTCCACCTTCCAAATCCTGAATGGCAATGAGCTCATCGAAACTCGCTCCGGCACAAAATGCTTTCTCTCCCTCACTGCGCAGCACGATGACCACGGTTGCCGGGTCGTTGCTCACGCTGGTGATGGTGTCGCCGAGCTCACGCAATAACGCACCGGGCAATGAATTGCTTTGCGGGTGAAAAAAGGTGATGGTCGCAACACCTGATTGCGAATCCACTTTTACATGGCCGTTATCCATTCGTGTGATGGTTGGGAAGTGAAGTATTATCCGCGCTTTGGAATCGGCACGTAATCGCGCTTGGTTGAACCTGTGTATACCTGACGTGGACGTCCGATAGGCTCACCATGCTCAACCATTTCTTTCCATTGTGCAATCCAACCGGGCAAACGACCCAATGCAAACATTACGGTGAACATTTCGGTAGGAATACCAATAGCACGGTAGATGATGCCTGAGTAGAAGTCTACGTTTGGATACAACTTACGCTCGATGAAGTAAGGATCTTTCAATGCGACTTCTTCCAGTTGCTTGGCGATGTCGAGCACCGGGTCATGAATACCCAAGCGGTTCAACACATCGTCGCAAGCTTTCTTGATGATTTTCGCGCGAGGATCGAAGTTCTTATACACACGGTGACCAAAGCCCATCAGACGGAACGAATCGTTCTTGTCTTTGGCCTTATCAACCCACTTCTGTACATCACCGCCATCGTTCTTGATGCGTTCCAACATCTCAATTACTGCCTGGTTGGCACCGCCGTGAAGAGGGCCCCACAATGCCGCAATACCGGCTGAGATAGAAGAGTAGAGGTTCGATTGTGATGAACCCACGATACGCACAGTTGAAGTAGAGCAGTTTTGCTCGTGGTCGGCGTGAAGAATGAGCAACTTGTTGAGTGCGTCGTCAACCACCGGATCAATTTCGTAATCGGAAGTCGGCAAGGCAAACATCATATGCAGGAAGTTCTGCGTGTATGAATGGCTGTTTTTCGGATACATGATTGGATGACCGATGCTCACCTTGTGCGCTTGCGCAGCAAGTGTCGCCATTTTGGCGATGAGTCGGTGCATCGTCAACTCGATGTCTTTGAACGGACGGTTCGGGTTTTGGGCCTCCGGATAGAAGGTCGACATGCTAGCAATCATCGAAGACAATACACCCATCGGATGCGCTCCGGTTGGATATGCTTCGTAGAAGCGCTTCATGTCTTCGTGAACCAGCGTATGATGGCTAATGTTCTTTTGGAAATAATCGAGTTCCTTCTGAGTAGGCAACTCGCCGTAAATCACCAAATAGGCGACTTCCAAGAATGAAGCATACTCGGAGAGCTGTTCAATAGGATAGCCGCGATACCACAAAATACCGTTATCACCATCGAGGAAGGTGATTGCGCTTTTGGTTGAACCGGTGTTCTTAAAGCCGGTGTCAAGTGTAATGTAGCCGGTTGTTTCCAGCAGTTTGCTGATGTCAATCGCTTTTTCGTTTTCGGTGCCGATTACAACGGGAAGCTCGTATTCCTTGCCATCCAATATCAATATAGCCTTTTCGCTCATAACGTTTGTGGAGTGATTTCAAAAATTTGCGCCGCAAGATAGTTCGCAGCGATGCAATAACAACCAAATCTAATAGTGGTTCGAAAAAAAATCCTACCGATTGTCATAATGCTCACTAGAATGAGTTAAGCGAAATGCTTGCGAATGGCATCTCTCGTTCGTAATACACTGCATATTTGCTGAACTTTAAGGAGGATTCGAGGTTTTAATTTCTATACTCTTCGAAGGAATAACGCAGCGTTTCTATTTCTATGAAAAAAACAATTGCCCTCACGATACTCGGCTTCGCAGCTTTTTGCATGTCATTTTCGATGGAAAACAATGCCACCATTCAGGTGCGGGTGTCGGGCATTGAAAATTCCAATGGTCAGTTAGCGCTGCTCTTGTTTAAAGGCGGTGATGGATTTCCTTCCGATTATACCAAAGCTGTTCGCCGTGTGATGATACCTGTTGTGAAGCCGGCCACAGTATACACGTTCAGCGATTTGCCAACGGGCACCTATGCCATCACGGTAATGCATGATGAGAACAATAACAACGAACTCGATACGAACATGTTTGGCATTCCTGAAGAAGGCATTGGTGTGTCTAATAACGCCCTCAACATGTTTGGTCCGCCGGTTTTCAAAGAATGCGCGTTCAATCTGAATGGAGCTTCTGCCAAGGTCGACATCCAACTCGATTATTGATAGAGTGGCGTCGGCGCTGAATGCGGCTTTCTGCCTCAAGTGCTTACAGCTGATTCTTTTTCCTCCGTACTTTCGCCGACTCAAATAAATTGCTATGCGTAAAAAGATTGTTGCCGGAAACTGGAAGATGAATAAATCATGGCCTGAAGCGAAAGCACTGGCCGAAGGTTTTACCGGACGTAAGGATGATATTCCGGTGGGAGTGCATGTGATCATTGCACCGCCAAGTTTGTATGTGCAGGGACTTCAGCACATCTTGCCCTCATCTATTGCTGTGGCTACTCAAAATTGCAGTCAGCACGATAGCGGCGCATATACCGGCGAAATCAGCGCAGGAATGCTGCATGCGATGGATGTGAAATACTGCATTATCGGTCATAGCGAGCGCAGGCAGTATTATGGCGAAACGAACGCCATTATTCGCGAAAAGGTTGATGCTTGTTTGCGTAATAATGTTGCGCCTATTTTCTGCTGCGGAGAACTGCTCTCTGAGCGAAATGCAGGTGAGCATTTCGACACGGTTTCGACTCAAGTAAAACAAGCTTTATTCCATTTAACGGCCGACCAAATGGCGCAGGTGGTCATTGCATACGAACCGGTATGGGCCATTGGCACGGGGGTTACAGCATCCAACGAACAAGCCGAAGAAATGCATGCATTTATTCGGGGAGTAATGGCCGAATATTATACATCTGCAGTAGCTGATGAGATTTCTATTCTCTACGGAGGTAGCGTAAATGCTGCAAATGCCGCCGATTTGTTGGCTTGTCCGAATGTGGATGGAGGTCTGGTTGGAGGTGCTTCGCTGAAGGTGGATGACTTCATGACTATTATACAAGCGGCTCAATGAACTACGTTGAAGTAACGGCCATGTTGCGTCCGTTGCTGCCGGCGCGTGAAGTGCTGGTGGTGGAATTGGCCGAGCGCGGATTCGAAAGCTTTGTGGAGACCGACGATGGACTCAAAGCCTATATCCAGCAAGATCAGTTCACGCCGCAATTGCTCGAGGAGCTCATGACATCGGAAATTCCGGAACAGTGGATGGAAATTGTGACCGTTGTAATTGTTGATCAAAATTGGAACGCGCAGTGGGAAAGCAGCTTCGAGCCCATCATAGTCGATAATCAATGCCTCATTCGCGCGCCTTTTCATGCCGTGGAGCAGACGTATCCTTACACGATAACTATCGAACCCAAGATGTCGTTTGGTACGGGCCACCATGCTACCACACATCTCATTGTGTCGGCTCTGCTGCCGATGGATTGCACAGGAATGTCTGTGCTCGATATGGGTTGCGGAACCGGCGTATTGGCCATCTTAGCCGAGATGCGCGGCGCCAAAACAATCGATGCCATTGATATCGATGAATGGGCCTATGAAAATACGCTCGAGAATGTGGAACGCAATGGCAGCAAATACATTCGCACCATTCAGGGTGGGGCAGAAGCCATTCCTTCGGATGCGCGATATGATTTGATTTTAGCCAACATCAACCGCAACATCCTTACACGCGATATGCATCATTACGTTGAACATATGAATCCCGGATCAAGCATCCTGTTCAGTGGGTTTTATGAAAGCGACCAACCGGAGATTCGCTCCTGCGCTGAAGCGCTGGGCTTAAAGTTCGTCGCTTCCCACTCCCGCCAAGAATGGACCATGATGCATTTCACAGCAAATAGTCATTAGTCAATTGTCTTTAGTAATTTAGAAAAACTCGCTGCATGAAAGTTAGAGTAACAAAAGTCTTCACCTTTGACATGGCTCACGCCCTCTATGGCTACGATGGTCCGTGTAAGAATATCCATGGACATACGTATCGATTGCATGTGACAGTATCAGGTCGCATCAACGATCAATCGGGACATCCCGAGCAAGGCCTGGTCGTAGACTTTGGAAAAATCAAAGAAATTACTGAGCGTCATATCATGTCGCAATTCGATCATGCGCTGGTCTTGCACAAAGAAGCTCCGTATACCAGAGATAGTTTTCTGCCCGATAATTTCGAGAAAGTAATCCTCCTGGATGTGCAGCCTTCTTGTGAAAACTTGATGATGCACTTTCAGCGTCTGCTGGTAGGTGAGCTGCCCATTGAAGTGACGCTCGTGAAACTCAAACTCGAAGAAACTCCCACCAGCTATGCGGAGTGGCAAGTGGAGGACTGAGAGTTGAATAAGAATACTGATTACTAGGTGCTGAGTATTGTTAGCTTAAGGCAATATCTATGTGCTCAGGCCAAACCTGAAACGACGAAATAAGTGAACTCGGGAAAGCTAAACTTTAATGAAATAAAGTCGGTGATGCTGCTATAAAACAATCAGCGCAACGGCTTGCATTAATCGTACTTCGGCTTCTTATCGCGCTTCTCTGCACGCTTCTCTGCCTTGGTTTTTGTAGCAACCTTTTTTACATCCTTCTTTTGATCTTTAGACTTAGCCATGGTGTTTTCGATTTTGTGGTACAAGTATAAGCAAAAATGGTGAGGACTGATTACTGATTACTGAGTAGTCAGTACCTGGCTCACAGCATTCAGTAATCAGTGCTCATTCGGCGTGAATGGCGCCACCAAATCCTCATGGTGAATCTCGAGCATAGGCGCATGGGCATTAGGCCGTATCACCTGCTTCCAAGGGGCTGATTTTTTCAGATACAAATTCACCAGAATGGCATCGTTTCTATCGTTGAATACAAGCGTGTCTTGTTGTGTGGCGGCGCGCTGAGCGAATCGGGCAGCTTCACTGTAAATGTTGTAATCCACGCTGTGGTCGTCGAATTGATTGGCCGGCCCCGGATAGAGGCCTCCTATCATTATAGCTGAAAGAACGCCTAAGGTTGCAAATCCAACCGCACGCATCGGCTTGCTATATTCCATCATGCGATCAATGCCAAAAGCCAAAAGCAAGCAAGCAAAAGGAATCACGAAAATGGCGTAGCGAATGTCGAAAGGAATGCTATGCCCCGATCGCAGTGCCATTACCAGCAGAAAAATAGTGTACATGACAATTGGGAAGGTCACGAACATTACCGGACGGAAATACTCCGATTTACGCACTTTTCGGAATACGAAGAACAGCGCAAATACAGGGATGGTGAAGAGTATGACTTCTACCGCAGTATTTCCATGCGACTCAATCACATCAACACCGAAAATCTTAATCCAATTGGATGCGGTGGCGCCGAGAATATCACCGGCGGTTGAAACGGCTTTGGGCATCTCACCATTCACGGGCATGTTAAGTTGCCACATTTGATGCTCAATATTCATGGGTTTTTTGCCCTGCCAACCGCCATTGAATAGCCAGATCGAGAAGATGCCAAAACCGATGACAGCCATGATAGCATATTGCACCAGTGCCTTCTTGTGACTGTGGAAAATGGCTACCAGGAGAATGTGCGAGATGAACACGTAGAGTGTCACATAGTGGCTGAGCAACGACAGATTGAGCGCCAGCACATACAGCGGTATATGCAGCCATGTGTGGCGTTTGGCGACCGATATCTGATAGATGCTGTAGGTAGCCAGCAAAATGAAAAAGGATGCCGGCACATATGACCGCGCCAATTGTCCATATTCTACTAAAATGGGATGGAAGCAGAGCAGGGCTGCCGCAATGTTGGCGGTACGCTCGTTGAACAACTGCCTGCAGAAGTAGTAGCCCAGAATCGCAGTGAGTACGCCAAACAAGACCGATAGGGAACGAATGGCGATATTGCTGTCGCCGAATATGCTGGTCCACCCATACAGCATCACATTATACGCCGCAGCATTGCCGCTGTCGGCAATTGTAGCACTCACCACGTTGTTGAAGGTGCGATGTGCGCGCAAATCCTGTTGTGTGAACGTGCTGTCGATGGGAACATTCAGGGTAAGACCCGGAGTCATATTGGCATCAATGCCATTGACGCGGCAAAGTGTGATGAGCTCATTTTGCGTTAGCGAATGGCTCTCTACACGATTCAACCGAATAAGCAGCGAGCCTATGATAAACAATGTCAGTAGTGCCGAGGTTCTAATCACAGGTAATGTTGGTTGCTGGTCAAAGCCGCGAATTTAGTCAAAATAAAGCCGGGCTGAGTTCAAAGGCATCTGCGTGGTGGTGTAATACATAAACGAATAGGCTTTCGTTGCGGGCGTTAAACACAAGAGTGGATGCGGTCTTTTGGTTAACTTGCCAAAAGATTTCTTGCTGCATATTTCTTTTTTTTGCATCCTGAAACATCTTGCATATATTTGCGCCCCAATTTTGAAGTTAAAATGGCAAACCACAAATCAGCAATTACTCGCATTCGTTCTAACAACGCTAAGCGTCTGCGCAACAAATATTACCACAAGACAATGCGTAACGCATTGCGTAAACTACGCGCAATGACAGCGAAAAAAGAAGCGTCAGCATTGTTGCCCAAAGTGGTTAGCATGCTTGATAAGCTCGCAAAAAACAACGTGATTCACAAGAACAAAGCAGGTAACCTGAAAGGTAAAGTGCAAGTTTTCGTGAACAAACTGAAATAATTCATTCCATATCGGAATAGATTAAGGCTCTCCTTTCGGAGGGCCTTTTTTCTTTTGCGGTCATGGAACTACATAGCACGATCAAAATGCTTTCGCCCGACGAAAGACCGCGCGAAAAATTACTCAGCAAGGGGCCGAAGGTGCTTAGCGATGCCGAATTGCTGGCTCTGCTGATTGGCACAGGGACGCGCAACGAAACAGCCGTAGATATGGCTCGGCGTATTTTGTATAGCGTCAACCACGACCTGCAGTCGCTAGGGGCAATGAAGTGGAAGGAGTTGTCCAATTTCAAAGGTATGGGAGAGGCAAAGGCGGTAACGATTGTAGCTGCCCTGGAATTGGCCAAGCGCAAGATGGCTGCCAACAGTAAGCAATCGGTGGCCATTCGACACTCCCGAGATGTGTACGAGCGTCTGCTTGAATTCATGTGGAATTTACCGCATGAGGAGTTCTGGATGGTCTCGCTGAGCCGCTCCAATCGCGTAATATCTATCGATAAAGTGGGCGAAGGTGGACTCAGCGCTACTGTGGCCGATCCAAAAAAGGTGTTCAGAATAGCGCTTGTGAATAATGCAGCGAGTATTATTGTGGCCCACAATCACCCCAGCGGTAATCTGGAGCCTAGCAACGAAGACAATCAACTCACCAAGCGCCTGGTGCAGAGCGGTCAAATGCTCGAATGCCCGGTACTTGATCATGTCATCGTTACGGATCATGGCTACTTCAGTTATACCGACGAGGCGGTGCTTTAACGATGAATAGATGAAGGCAATGAAAAAAATACTGACGGTAATTGGTGCTCGTCCCCAAATAATCAAGGCTGCGGCCTTTTCACGCGCAATAGCTGCGGTTGGCAATGGTGAAATCGAGGAAGTAATTGTGCACACGGGCCAGCACTACGACGAAAAAATGTCGCAGGTGTTTTTTGATGAAATGGGCATTCCCGCTCCCAAGCACAATCTAGAGGTGGGCTCGGGTTCACACGCCACGCAAACGGCGCGCATGCTGGAAAGCCTTGAGCGCGTGCTGCGTGAAGAAAACCCGGATGGAGTGTTGGTGTATGGTGATACCAATTCAACATTGGCAGCTGCCTTGGCAGCTTCCAAGCTCTTTATACCCGTGATTCACGTCGAAGCCGGGTTGCGATCCTTCAACAAGCGAATGCCTGAAGAGATCAACCGTATAGCTACTGATCATGTGTCGACAATCTTGTTTGCGCCAACACAGACGGCCATTAAGAATCTGCAGCGCGAAGGCTTTGATGTTGATGCGGCAGGAATACCGAGCATCGACAAACCGCTTATTGTGAAGTGCGGCGACGTGATGTACGATAACGCTATGTATTTTCAGGGCAGGCCCGAAGGTCAAGAGTATTTGAACCATTTAGGCTTGAACCATCAACGGTTTGTGCTGGCCACTGTGCACCGCGACAACAATACGGATAGCCCTGAACGCTTGAACGCCATATTAGAAGCCTTGGCCACGATTGCTGATAAAAATAACATGTCTGTGGTGCTTCCATCGCACCCTCGTTTGCTCAGTCGCTTGACTGATGCAGAGCAACAGGTCTGGACTGCGCGCGGCTTACAATTTTTGGCTCCGGCGTCGTATGTGCAAATGGTAGCGCTGTTGGGCGCGGCAACGTTGGTTTGCACCGATAGCGGAGGATTGCAGAAGGAAGCTTATTTCATGCAAAAGCCCTGTGTAATAATGCGCTCTGAAACCGAGTGGGTGGAATTGGTAGAGCATGGTCATGCCATTGTAGCCGATGCCGACACGCAGCGTATTGTTGAAGCTGCTACTAAACTAATTGAGCATGCACCGGAGCAATGGCCGCTCTTGTATGGCGATGGTCATGCCGCCGAACACATCTGTAAAATCATTCTAGAACAACTCTAAACGTGCTCGTATACAGCCGCATCGATCATCCGCGATTGCGCTACGCGATGCAGCGGGCCTTTGAGGGACTGTCGGAAGCTACGCGCATTACGGCTTCTCAGGAGGAGTTCAAAGCGCATGAAGGTGCGAAGTTGTGGTACGACTCTGACCCGTGCGAGATTTCTGTTGCTTCGATAATCCCGGTGGATGTGCTGTGGAATGGTGATATCAAACCTCTGCAGCCGGGAATAGTATATTGGAATAGTATTCCATTTCCTGATTTGGATGGAAGCGGTCGCTTCGATCCGTTGGCATCAATTTTCTTTTTGCTATCCAGGTATGAAGAGTATACAGCTGATGCTCTCGATGAACACGGTCGTTTTTCAGGTCATAGCGCTTGGGGTGGTGTTGGCATCATCGCAAAGCCTGTGGTCGATTTGTGGCGTGTGGCATTGCTTGATATGGTGCGCGAGCATCATACTGAGTTGAATATGGAGATGCCGCCTTACCGGGTTGTGGCCACCATCGATGTTGATAGCGCGTTTGCTTTTCGATACAAGGGGATTCGCCGAACGATAGGTGCTGGTTTGCGCGATGTGGTGATAGGCAAATGGCGGCAGGCCTTCGAGCGCGCGCATTGTGTGCTCACGGATGGTCATGACCCGTTTGATACCTATGATTATATCATCGATTATTGCGAGCAGCATCGCATAGAGTTGCGAACGTTCTTTCTGCTGGCCAATCGATCGCGTTTTGATATTAATGTGGATCATCGCAATGACCAACTGCAAGACCGTATACATGATATCCTAGATGCCGGCGCAATCGTAGGCATTCATCCCGGATACCAAAGTCATGACAACATAGAAATCTTGCAAGAGGAAATCCAACGCTTAGCGCATATCCTAGAAGAAAAAGTGATCCATAGTCGCCAGCATTTCCTCAAGTTTCGATTGCCGGAATCCTATCAGCGGCTGATGGCGTGCGGCATACAGCACGATCATTCGATGGGGTATGCCGATGTGCCCGGTTTTCGTGCCGGAACATGCAGGGCTTTTCCTTGGTTCGATTTGCAGCACAATCGAGAAACTGCGCTGATGATTCACCCGGTGGTGGTCATGGATTCAACGCTCAACTCCTACATGCACCTTTCACCGGATGATGCGATGGTATCCATCGATGGTTTGAGGCGTGAAGTTCAACGTGTGGGCGGGGATTTTACTTCACTTTGGCACAACGAAACAGTTGCTGAACGTGGCATTTGGAAGGGATGGCGCGCAGTGTGGCAACACGCCATACACTAGTTTATCTTATTCATCACAAATGATGGTGTCATAGATAGCACCATATCCGATGAATGCCCCCAAGCCGCCTTGCATGTTAGACTCAAGGTTGAAGGGTGTAGCGAATGGACTTCCTTGATTGCCTATTTGTGCTTCCATGCTTTTCACGAATTTGAAAGCCGCGCGATCAATAGAACTCCCTCGAATAGCCACGGTATCGCCAACCTTGAAATATCCGCGCTCATCGTTGTTATCATCGAATTTCTGAGAGTTTGATTCTAAGCCTCTGGGGTATACAAACTCGAAAGACAGTCCGTTGAAGAAGGTGTCGTCATATACAGAACCAAATGGCGCGATGTATCCAAGATCTTTCTGTTGTCCGCGCAAGGCAGCATCGGGCACCCAAGATGGATAGTGGCTGATGCGTTTGGCAAACCACCTGTATGCATTGCCGGTGGTATCAGGGTCGGTGAGCTTGCCGTATAAAACACCCAACGAATCTTGCGCTAGAGGATTGAGAAAATCGAAATATACCGTGTCGAGATAAACCAAGCCGGGGATTTTAGTCTCTCCCGTCACGCGGTGACTGTCCTTGTTTATTTCAATTTGATACGTCTTGTTTTCCTCACCTTGCAATTCGAAACTGGTGTAAATGCACAAGTCCAGTGCCTGTAAACTCGCTGCTGAAACACCCAGCGCTGATGCGGCAATTTCAAGTTGCTCGGGAGTTAAATCGGATGAACATAGTTCTGCGAGGTTGTGGCTTACACCGTCAACTGTTATGCTCACATTGGCATCATGCACAAAGAGATTTTGCAGACTGCTCAAGTCGGTGGGGTTGAAATATCCTTGCGTCCAGGTGAGCATTACCAAGGGAAATGAACCGGGAAAAATGCTTCCTTCTACAACAATCTTGCGCTCTGAAACCGGCATGTCGATGGTGATTTCCTGTTCGCATGCTGTGAGCATAGTGAGCAGGGTTAGAGCAATTGCTGTGAAGTTGAGACGGGATAGCATAGAATGAATAACAGCGCGAAAATACTTTGGTTCATGTATTACGACGCCGGAGTTTTTTATACGCGACTTCATATTACCCGCGGTTCTTCGAGTGCTGTGCTTTCTGGAAAGGCTGTAGTTCACTTTTTTCTGATTCGGAAAATTGAACGACATGTGAATGTCACGATGGTTAACACAATTTTACAGCCGCGTAGCAATGAAATACCCCAACTCCGTTTCTAATTTTGAAACGCATTTCTAACTTTCTAAAATTTGAGATTATCTATGAAAAAGAATTTGTTGCTTGTAGCCATGGCCTTTGCGGGAGGTGTAATGGCGTTAGGATCTTATCGCATTTTATTTGAATCAAAGTCGGAAGCGAAATGGAATGATGCATACTCGAATACTCAGGGCACTGCTGAGTTTGCATCTTTCGCTCCGGAAGTAGCCGGCGACTTCAGCATGGCCGCAGAACGCACTGTAAATAGTGTAGTGCACGTGAAGACGACAACCACCATGCAGCCGGCTTTTAACCCGTGGTCAGATTTCTTCGGTTATCAGCAGCGACCACAGGTGCAAAGCGCATCTGGTTCGGGTGTAATCATCAGCAACGATGGATTTATCATTACCAATAATCACGTTGTAGAAGGCGTCGAAAAACTAACGGTTACACTCAACAACAATAAGGAGTACGAGGCAACTATCGTGGGCCGTGATCCAAGCACCGACATCGCTGTTATTAAAATTGATGAGGGAAATCTTCCGGCCATATCTTGGGGCAATAGCGACGACGTGCGCATTGGTCAGTGGGTGATTGCGGTCGGTAATCCATTCGACCTCACCAGCACGGTTACTGCGGGTATCGTGAGTGCAAAGGCACGCAACATTAATTTATTGGGAAGCGACAACCGCAACGGGGAGGAGATTTTCCCGGTTGAATCGTTCATTCAAACAGATGCTGCCGTGAATCCCGGTAACAGTGGAGGTGCGTTGGTAAATACGAAGGGTGAGCTAATTGGAATTAACACCGCAATTCAATCGCGTTCCGGAGCTTTTGCAGGATATTCATTCGCAGTGCCTTCGTCTATCGCGAAGAAGGTGTCGAAAGACATCATTGAGTTCGGTCACGTGCAACGCGCCTTCATTGGTGTGCGCATTGAGGATGTGAATCAGGACATCGCTAAGGAAAAGAATCTCAAGGATGTGGCCGGAGTGTATGTGAGTTCACTTTCCGAAGGCGGAGCCGCTGCAGAAAGCGGTATTCAAGCCGGTGATATCATTCAGAAAATTGATGAGCGTGCGGTAAACAATATGCCGCAGTTGCAAGAGCAAGTGAGCCGCTATCGCCCTGGCGATAAAGTGAAAGTCACCGTGTGGCGCGATGGCAAACAACAAATGGTAGACGTGACCTTGCGCAACCGCAGTGGTCGCGCCGAATTGGAGGACTTCGCTGCGGCAAGCGATGGTGCACAGGTGCAAACCTTAGGTGCCACTTTCGGCGGACTTTCTCCCGAGGATCAAAATAAATTGCGCATTACCGGTGGTGCGAAGGTCGTCGACATTCAGCCCGGTAAGTTTAAGTCGATTGGTTTGCAGAAGGGTTTTATTATCACCCGAATTGATGGGCAAGCCATCAGTTCGCCTGCTGATGTGGATACTGCGCTTCAAGGAAAAGCTGGAGCTTATATTGAAATCCGCGGATACTACGCCAACGGCATGGAAGCTATGTATGGGTTCAGACTCTAGGTGGTTGCAGGTTGAAAGTTGAAGGTTGCAGGTTCTGCGGCACAACTTTCAACTTTCAACCTTCAACCTTCAACCTTCAACTTGCAACCTTCAACCTTCAACCCCTGAACCCGCAAGCCCGGTTCATTGTTAATGACTTCATGAGGACAATCGTCATTGCAGGTGCTTCCGGTTTCGTGGGGCAACACATGAAGCGTCATTTTGAAAGCAGCGGTTGGCGCGTGCTTACCATCGGTCGCAGCGCATCCGATGGTGTTTGGAGTGATCAGTCATCTCTGGTGCGCGCACTCAACGGCGCGGATGCCGTGGTAAATCTCGCCGGCAAATCCGTCAATTGTCGATTCACGAAAGCCAACGTGAAAGAGCTCATTCGTTCGCGTGTTGAAACCACGCAAGCTATTGGTGAAGCTATTGGGCTGTGCAAAATTCCACCACTTGTATGGATCAACGCCAGCGGTGCATCCATTTATCGAGAGGAAGTTACTTCCCCCAATACCGAAGACAGTCCGACCGATGGCGCAGGCACCATGGCCGAGGTGGCGCGTTTGTGGGAGCGCGCTTTTTTTGAATCACCAACGCCAGATACACGCAAGGCTGCGCTGCGCATCACCTTGGTGCTAGGTCGCAACGGTGGTGTTTTTCCTATTTTCAAAACCTTGGTCAAGCTTGGTCAGGGTGGAAGGCAGGGCAGCGGCGAGCAAATGATGAGTTGGATTCATGTCGACGATTTATGCAGTGCAATGCTTTGGATTATCAATCAAAACTCTATTGGGGCCATTGTCAATGCAGCTGCGCCATCTCCCATGTCCAATGCGGACTTTATGTCTGACTTTAGGAAGGCGACACATGTAAAAGTGGGATTGCCCGCACCAGAACTATTGATTCGCATAGGCACGGGTATCATTGGTGCTGATAGTGAGTTGGTGTTGCGTGGTATGGATGTGGTGCCTCATGCACTTGCAAAGTCAGGTTTTACATTTCAATTCCCTTCTCTTCAAAGCGCTTTGGCTGATTTGCTCAACTAGCGATGTTCGATGGTATCTAGCCCTTGCAATGTTGCCTCATGTGTATCGTAAACGATTTGGGGCTGAACTGAAACATTGCTGCAAGGAATGCGTAAACATGGCAAAATCATTTCGTATGCGCATTGCTACTCTTCTTGTTTGTGTCTTTTTTTCAGGGCAAATATTTGCTCAGCGAACCAGCACCACCACTCACATTCAATTGATGAGCGGAGAAACCATTGAGGGCAAGCGCCTGATTTTTTTAGATCCGGCCAATTCAGAGCCAATGTTTCAGCTCGATGGTGCGATGTTTCCAAGCAAGGATGTAGAGTTCTTTCAAAATGATCATGGCTATTTTGCCAATCTCGGTCGTGTCGAGGGCTTTGAGAAACCAAGCTTTGCCTTGTGCATCGACATGGGCAGAACGAATCTGTATCAGAAAATAAAAATCGATGTCTATGGCGGCGAAGTGCTCGATCCAAAGAATGGTCAATCTGATTTGGCCGATGGCACCGAGTTCCAATATTACAATGTGGGTATGGAACCTGTGCGCAAAGTAGGATATAGCAATTTGCGTGTTGACTTGGCCGACAACCTGGGGGCGACAGCGCATTTAAAGGACTACAGAAAATACCGCTTTCTACAAATCGGTTTGCTGAGTTCCGGAGCCGGTGTGTTGGCTTCTACCATTGCTGTTCAATCGGGACAAACAATTCAATTCAATCCCATGATGCTCCTTGGCGTTTTGCTTTCAGGCAGCAGTCTGTTGCTCGAATCACCCAAGGATGATGCGCTTTGGCTTGCTGCCGACGAATACAACCGCGATCGCGGGTATGTGGCTGTTGGTGGAGGATATTAGGGAGAATGGAGAAGGGGCTGCTAAGGTCGTTGCGGAAATTTGTAATCTGTAATTTCTTCTGTCCATTGTAAAATGATTTCCGATACTTCTTTTCCTTTCTCAAATGCGGTGAAGTGACCACTGCCTTCAATCATGATGGCATTCGCAATTTTTTCTTGCTTGAAAAGTCTGTCTTTCGTGCCGATGATTTGCACGAAGGGTACCGGAGGCGGAGTAGTGTTTTGCCAACCGAGCACGGCATCGATGGAGAAGTGCAAGAATTCCGGTCCATTGCCTTTCATCATGTCATAGAATAGCGCTCGTTGTTCAGGTGTTTTGAATCCCATGAATAAATCGGCTAATGCAGAAATGCGCATGACTTGCTTTGGTGTCAAGGCCTTGTGCAGGCGCATGGCGTTCAGGTTTTTCAGAATTTGCGGAAACTCATGACGGCCTGTTGGTGCAGAAACAAGCACAGCTCCCAAAGGTCGAATCAGTTTGGCAATTTCAACCGATACCATGCCGCCCATAGATGAACCCACAATGATATTATTCTTTGTTGTAATGCGTTCGGCCATTAAGCCGGCATAATCGGCCAAACTCGTGCTATTGCCATGCGGTATCCAATCGAGATGATGCACTTGACCACCAGGTAAATTGAAATGACGAAACAAGCGCTTATCGGCGCCCATGCCGGGTATGAGGTAGTAGTTGATCATTTG
>CANHPZ010000038.1 GCA_947462725.1 Flavobacteriales bacterium | reverse complement strand
TGCTCTTCTTTTTTATTCCGGAAATAACTGATGCTAAATCCTACCAATGGAACTTTGGTGATGGTGAGTCGTCAGCTGAAATGAGCCCAAGCCATGAGTACGCTGATGCGGGCGAATATGAAGTGATACTTGCGATTGAGGGAGAGGGCACGACCAATCAAATGAGTAAAAAAATCATTGCGCTACCAGCTGCAATCCTCGAAGTGCCATCCATTTTTACGCCAAACAACGACGGCAAAAATGATTTGTTCGATGTGTCATCGCTCTCGAAAAACATCAACATCCAACGCATTGCCATTTACAGCCAAGATGGAATTCGCGTGTATGAAGGAGATGGCGACCATCCGTGGGATGGCACCGATGCTCAAGGAAATGCTCTTCCCGCCGGCAACTACATTTACGACATTAGTGCCTCTGACCTTCGACAGCGCCCCGTTGAAAAGAGAGGAGCCATATACCTTCGGCGCTAAACATCGAATTATATTTGCGTGATTGACTTGTCAAAAAACCAAAGCCATATATAGCCATCTACGACATATCCTATGAAGAAGAATTTACTCGTCGTTGTTTTAACTCTTTGCATTTGCACATTGGGCATTGCTCAAGAGCGCTACTATCAAGCTCCATTCAACGCACGCTACTCACCCAAGATGACCGAAGAAGAGCTTTACAGCAAGCCTTTCTTGCAGAAAATGTCGAAGGAAGATTGGCCACGTTTCCAAAAAGACCCACGCTTCGATGCAGCGCGCGTAGCTGAACTTAAAACGGGTTGGAAACAAGAAGGCCTTGCCGCACAGCACAATCAATTGCGCAGCAGCCAGACCTCCGGTGAATCGAATTGCAACTGGATTGAACCAACAAGCGCTTACGAACACCCCAATACCATTCAGTGGCCGGGTAGTCCGGGCAATAGCACCGACAACTACAGCGCACCCATCAACCTGGGTTGGAATTTCAACTTTTTCGGAACGAACTACAACCAAATTGTTCTGACCACAAAAGGAACAATCGTTCTTGGAAACACCGGTTACATTGACTTTACCCCTTCTGCATTCCCTGATCCGCTCGGCACAGAAACGAATCAACAGTACAATCAAATCGCCGGTTTTTGGACCGACTTTGATTTCGCTGCCAGCGGCGACCTGTATTATTTACTCACTCCGGAGGCGATCTATATCAATTACGTGAATGTCGGGTATTGGCCCAATTTCGCGGATAAAACCAACTCATTTCAAATGATCCTTACACCCGATGGCAGCAGTGTTATTGGTGGTGGCAACAACGTTCAATTGGTGTATCTCGACATGCAGTTCGTTAACAGCCAGATCAGCGGCGCCACAGGCGGCTGTCAGGCCAACAACAACTTTGCAATTGTAGGTGCCGACCGCTCCAGCGGAACACAACACTACGCATTCGGACGTTTCAACTTGTGCAACTCTACAGCTTGGGATGGACCGTATGGTGTAGCAAACAACCAACAAGATGGTGTAGACTGGCTAGATGGTCGTGTCATTGAATTCAATACAGGTGTATCCAACTTCGTCAGCAATCAACCTCCGGTAGTCGTTGGTGAAGCGTGCGACACGATCACCATGTGCGTGGGTGAACAATTCGAGTTCAATCTCGCATTCACAAGCCCGGAATCCAACCAATCGACCAGCATCGCTTTCACGCAAAGCAGCACCGGATTTAGCGCCACATCTACAACAGGCAATGGTGCTGTGCTCAACAACGCCACCTTTGTTGCAAGCGCAAGTAACGTGGGAAGCAACACGGTTACCATAACCGCCACCGACAACGGCATACCAGCCGCGTCTACGACAGTTACATACACATTCCTGGTTGAAGACATTCAAGCGCCTCCCATTGAAATCAATGGCTTACTCAACATATGCGCAGGCCAGGTAACCGAACTTACAGCCACCGAAGGATTCGATTCCTACGACTGGAGCAATGGGACATCAGGAATAACAACCGATGCAACCCAACCCGGCGAAATCACTGTTGTAGGTCATTTCGGATTCTGTTCAGCCGTTGCTTCGGTCAACATTGATGTGACGCCTTACTTCATTCCTCAACTTGTTGGTGGAAACATTCCGATTGAAATATGTCCCGGCATCGACACATTGGTTTGCGTTACGGGTGATTATGCCTCCTATCAATGGCAAGTTTCGCCAGGCTACGATGGTGAGTTCGTGGCGGGCGCTCCACTTGATCAAGCATGCGCGCAAGTAACCGGTAACGTAAATGGAAACTACGAAATCGTTGTAACTGACGCCGCAGGTTGTCAAGGATTCAATATTAAATTGGTAACTACAGCGCCTTCTACTCCTTGCTTAACGAATGACGACAACAATGGTGTTCGTTGTGATGCGTTGGCACCTCTTGATTTCTGTGGTTACTCTATTCCTCCGGAAGACAACCTGATTATTTACGCTCTCAGCACCAACCAAAATGGCTGGCAAGGTTCGTTCATCAATATCTACGTTTATCCTGCAGATGGTGGTCCCGTTCAGGAGTACTTCCTTACTTCATTTGGAGCGCTCACGCTTTATGATGATATCATGATTGGAGCCGGTGATAGCGTTTCGATTGAGTACTTCGCTAACGGCAACAACTTCGCAGGCAATTCACTTTGGGTAATCAATTGCGGGCAAACCTCACCTACAATTATCCAAGCGCCTCTCACAACAGGCACCATCTGGTCCGGCGCTTCTACCTGCAACGCATCTGCGCTCCTCGGCACTTGGACTGTCTCCGGGCCTGCAGGATGGAACTTCTCAGATGCTTCACAAATGACAACCTCATGGACTCCCGGTCAATTCGGTGTCTACGAACTTTGCTTCAACAACGCTAGCTGTCCTTTTGATTATTGCTACAACATCGAATATACCGAGGCACCAAGCATTGCGCTAACACCCGGATTGAACATCGGTCTTTGCAATACTGAAGTTAGTCAGCAATCGGTTATCGTGAATGATCCATCAGGCAACGCTACCATTACTTGGAATGGACCGGGTGTTACACCTGCTACAGACCAACTATCTGCGCAAATAGGACCTTATACCAACTACACCAACGCTACAATCACAGCTAACGTTACCAACGCATGTGGAACCTTCAGCGATTCGTTTACGGTTTCATACCAGCCCAACGTACCGGAACCATCGTTGCAAGACGTTCCGTTGTGTCAAACTGGTAGCGTAACCCTCGACCCGATTCCATCCAACCTCGATAACGCAGCCTTACAATATGATTGGACTCCAGGAACCAGCAGTGGTTCAACCTTGAATGTTACCACTCCCGGTACCTATTCTGTGGTCGTTTCAAACAATTGTGATCAATCGAATCCTGCAACAGCTGTAGTTACAGGTGTATCAGCGGCCGTGATTACAAACCCCTCAGCATTGCCTGCTAACTTGCTTGAGTGCAACAACGACGTGGTTAATCTCAGCGTGCTGTATTCCGCACCTTCCGGTTTTAACACGAGTGATTATACCGCTTCATGGACAGGTCCTGTGAATTCAAGCACCGCTAACGTTGCAGCTGATGAAGATGGCAACTACTGCTACAGTGTAGTAGACAATTTTGGTTGTAATTCTGTCGCACAAGGATGCGTCAATGTTGACCTTTCGACCACACCGACCACCACATCGGGAAGCACTGAAGTATTAGCACTTTGCCCAAGTGAATGCAAAAACCTCGAAGTTATTGCCGCAGCAGAAAATCCAACCTACACATGGAGTACAGACTGTGCCAGCTTCAACATCACAACTTCAGGAGCCTCTCTGAGCTATTGTGCCGACAACGTTCCGCAAAGCTGCTTGGGTGAAGTAGTTACTCTATCTTCTACCATCAGCAATGGCTGTGGCTCAGCAACAGCAACTTGGCAAATTCAATCCAATGCATGCTCGGTGCGTGTTCCAAACGTGTTTACACCCAATGGTGGCCAAGGCAACGACTCATTCGAAATCGGCGGTTTGGAAAAATACTCAGGCGCCGACCTTACCGTATTTGATCGCTGGGGTAAAATCGTTTATGAAAGCACCAACTACCGCAACGACTGGAGAGCCAACGACCTTTCAGATGGCACCTACTGGTATGTCTTGACATTGCCTTACGGCATCAAAACCGAATACAAAGGCACAGTTCAAATCCTCAGATAATATTCCTATTTCATATAAAAAAGGCCATGCACCCGCGTGGCCTTTTTCTTTTTCTACCTTCGCCCTCAATGAGCAAGGTTCGCACCGCATACTTCTGCCAAAGCTGTGGCACACAATCACCCAAATGGGTAGGCAAATGCCCCAATTGCGGGGAATGGAACACCTTTGTGGAAGAGGTTGTCCAAAAGCAAGAGTCTAATACCACGGGAGCGCGCACATCACAAAAGCTCAGCAAGCCGCGGCCAATTGCCGACTTGCAATCAGCCCAATTGCCGCGTTTCCCTATCGTTGATCAAGAGTTGAATCGCGTACTCGGCGGAGGCCTTGTGCCCGGTAGCCTAATTCTATTCGGTGGCGAACCCGGCATCGGCAAAAGCACGCTGATGTTGCAGATGGCGTTGAAGCAGTTGAATCTCTCTGTTCTTTATGTAAGCGGTGAAGAAAGCGAAGAGCAAATTCGCATGCGCGCCGAACGACTGGGGCTCGACAATCCGCGATGCCTCGTGCTGATGGAAACATCACTCGAAAACATTTTGCTCCACGCCGAAGAAATAAAACCAGATGTCCTCATCATCGATTCCATACAAACGCTGTCCTCGCAAGGCATTGAAAGCTCTCCGGGAAGTGTGTCGCAAGTGCGCGAATGTGCATCACGCATGATGAAGTTTGCGAAGGAAAGCAACACGGTTGTATTTCTCATCGGACATATCACCAAAGAAGGAACGTTGGCCGGACCAAAAGTGCTGGAGCATATGGTGGACACGGTGTTGCAATTCGAGGGCGATCGTCACCACATCTATCGCTTGATGCGCACTACCAAAAACCGCTTCGGCAGCACCAACGAGTTGGGTATTTATGAAATGCAAGGCGCAGGATTGCGTGAGGTGGCCAATCCTTCCGAAATTCTGATTAACAGCCAAACCGAAGATCTCAGCGGTTCGGCGATAGCTGCTACGCTCGAAGGAGCTCGGCCGTTATTGGTGGAAATACAAGCACTGGTAAGCACCGCGGTCTATGGCACGCCACAGCGCAGCACAACCGGTTTCGATGTGCGCCGCCTCAACATGTTACTCGCTGTACTCGAGAAAAAATGCGGCTTTCGCTTAGCAATGAAAGATGTGTTCCTCAATATCGCCGGCGGTATGCGCCTTGAGGATCCGGCTATGGATTTAGCGGTGATTACCGCGATACTCTCCAGCAATGCTGAAATCGCCATTCCTAAACTGACCTGTTTTGCGGGCGAAGTTGGATTGAGCGGAGAGATTCGCCCGGTTACACGCATCGATTCGCGCATCAACGAGGCCACTAAGCTCGGCTTCGAAGAAATCTACGTGTCGAAATACAACAAGGGATTGGAGTCTGTGTCGAAGAAAATAAAAGTGATTCCAGTAGAAAAAGTAGGCGACTTGTTTAGTCGGATTTTCGGCTAAGCCCTACTGTCCCGATACTACCACTACGAACTCGCCACGAGGCTCGTGCTGTTTGAAATGTTCCAATACTTCAACCGTCGTTCCTCGCACGGTTTGTTCAAACTTCTTGCTGATTTCACGACTCACCGAGATGGTACGTTCTGCACCACAAAACTGCACAAGCTGCTCCAGCGTCTTCATCAATCGATGCGGACTCTCATACATTACTGTCGTGAGCTCGCTTGCTGCTATGGCTTTAAAACGCGTCTCACGGCCTTTCTTGTGCGGTAAGAAACCGATATACTCAAACTGCTCGCAAGGCAATCCGCTTACGACCAATGCGGGCACAAACGCTGTGGCTCCGGGCAAACATTCCACATCGATATCATGCTTGATGCACTCGCGAACCAACAGAAATCCAGGGTCGCTAATCGCGGGTGTTCCTGCATCTGTAACCAGAGCTACACTGGAAACGCCACGGATTTTTTCAATGACACCATCCAAAATTGCGTGCTCGTTGTTTTGATGATACGAACTCACGGGCTTGTCGATGCTGTAATGCGCAAGCAACTTGCGCGTTTCGCGCGTGTCTTCGGCAAGGATGTGGTCACACTCCTTCAACACACGAAGCGCGCGCAAGGTGATGTCTTCCAAATTGCCAATCGGTGTTGGCACGAGAAAAAGTTTCAAGACCGGGGGTTATTGATGACGACGCTCAACCAACACAACGAAATCATGCGTAACCGTAGCTTCGTTGTTCCATGCATACTTGCTGCGCAACGTGCTCAGATGCTGCATAGCTTCATCACGAGAAACACGGTTGAGGTGATCGATAGCTACTTCGTAATCCTGATTGTTGCCCTTGAACAACTCGCGTGAAAACTGAAAACGCTGGTTGAGGGTAATGGCCTCTTTCAAATCAGCGATTGGCTTGTGCTCAAGGCTCTGAGCAAGGGTTTCGCGTTGCGAACCCATGGTCTTTGCCAACATCTCATTCACACTCTCCGTAGCAGGCAATGCGGCCAAATCAAAAAGCATATTAGAAATTACAGCCTCCTCTTGTTTGGGTGTTGGATCAAATGAAAACAACGGTTGAACCTCTTCCACCTGCTCCGACTTCGTCACTTCCTCAATGGCGTCGATGAGTGAAACCTGATTCGTTGTTTCCCATTTTACTTCTTCTTGCACAGGTGGAGTTATGATTTCTTCTGTAACCTGCGCTGTTTGTTTTGTCGCGCCATTCACTGTTTCATCATAAGCCATGAAGCGCAATACTACCAAGCGCTCAAATAACTCACGGCTTTGCTCTGTCATTTCCTCCAACTCTGTGGTTGAAAGGTTGCCGCTGCTGAGCTGCTCCAGCTTTGATTGGATAGTGGCAGCCAATTCCTGCAGCTTCGTGTACTTGAGGGTTGTGTCCATGGTAGCTTGTGTTTGAGTCAAAACTATAACGAGGTATGCGCTAAAAAAATGCTGTTTAATTAAAGTTTTTCACGTTCTCTTTTTGGCAAACTCGACACAATGAGCGCGTAGCTGTGGTCGATCAGTTCCTTAAAAAGAATGAAGTCAACATCGCCATTGGTCTTTACCGTGTTCCAATGTGTCTTATTCATGTGAAAGCCGGGAATAACTGAAGAATAACGCTCACGCAACTCTGTGGCTCGCTCTGGGTCACATTTGAGATTCGCACCATCGAAATCCTCTATGTCACACAACGCAAACATCTTTCCGCCCACCTTAAAAACCAATGTGCGATTATCAAAAGGAAGATGCTCTGAAGCGCCGGGCTTCGACAAACAATAGGTGCGAAAGGTTTCTATATCCATACTCAATCATATGCCGCGCAAGGGACGTGCAATTTGCTGCCTTCCTTGCAGGCGCGAATGCCTACCACAATTTCATGTGTGCTTCCGGCCACGTAACGAATCTTATTCATCGTCACATCATACGCGTAACCAATGGTGATGTAGCGAATAGCCGACAACTTGATTAATGCGGAAAAGCCATGGCCTGAACGCGCTCCAACACCCACATCTACCATATCCTTGAAGGAAAGAATAAGCTGGGCATCAACAGAAGGGCGACTCTTGCCCACATAATTAATCATGTAGGCAGGCTTGAAAGTGAGCTCCGAACTAATTCGCGTAGCATAGCCGTTGGCAAAGGAATAATGCCTGCGCAAGCGCGTATCTGCAAATCCATCGATGCTCTTGTTGTTCAAGCTGCGAACCGATAAACCATAGAAGCGATCTGAACGATACATCCAAATACCAGCGTTGAATATGGGGAAAATGAAATCATTTACATTACCCAACATTGCGGTCTCATCCGCCTGATTCTCGAATACCATTTGCCCATAATCCGCGCTGTATTGAGAAAATCCCACTCCAATGCCGGTAGCTAGATAGTATTTATTCGATAGCTTCTTGTGATAGGCATAGTTCACCATGATGTTGGTGTAGTTAAACGCCCCGGCGCCATCATTTTCTATTGTAGCACCCAGCCCCTGGAAATGAAAATCCGACTTCTTACCAATCTTTCCATGAATATTCATGAAGCCTGTTGTCGGCGCTTGCTCAAATCCCTTCCATTGTCGGCGCAAACCAAACTTCAAATCCAAACATGGCGCAGTACCCACAACCGCGGGGTTGTACTGCATGTAGTTGTACGTAAAATAGGTGAACTGCGGAAGCTGCTGCGCTTTCGCATGGCATGCCAAGCAAATTACCAATATGACGAGGGCGAATTGCTTCATCTTAATGCACAATGCTTACTGTTCCTAAAATTGGAGGAATAGTTACCTCCAGTGAATTGAGTTCGATCACATAGTAATACGACGCCGTCGGAAGGTAACGATCCTTGTATGTGCCGTTCCAGGGCTGCTTGTAACCCACCGACTTGAATACACTTTGACCCCAGCGATCAAACACCTCTATCTGACATGTCGGGAAGCGCTCGATATCGCCAATATTCCAAACATCATTTACACCATCGCTATTGGGTGAAAAGGCTGTGTAAATCTCAATCGGCGTGCCTACCGTAAGCGATACCACGTCGGTTAAATCGCAATTCCCTACTTGACCACTTACTTGAAAAGACGATGTTTCTTCGGCAAACACCTCCGGGTTTAAACTCGTGGGATCATCCAGATATTGACCGGGTGTCCACTGCACAGGGCCCTCAGTTCCATCCACAATGAGGTGTGCCGACTGGCCCAATGAAACCGACAGCGGCTCCACCCGAGCAACGATATCCAAAGAAGAACCGGAAATGGTGACATCGAAAGCACAAGGACCATAGATGGTGTCGTGATTCGAACCTATTACCACAATGTAATCCGTATCAGGTTGAATCGAATCGCTCGGCATGGTATACACAAACGACTGGTCATCTCCGGCGCATGGCCAGTTGTATGATGCGAAAGAAATACAGGGATCAAAGCCATCAATCAACTCAAACACGGTTGCATAAATGAAATCATTGTCGCCGGCCGTGGTATAATCACAATCCACAAAATCCACAGCAATATCAATGGATCCCGTTTCCAAGGTGTTGGTATGAAAGGAGTACCACACCGTCGACGACACATTCATACAGTTATTGAAAAAAGGAGTAGAGGGATTCAATGAATCCACCTGCTGTGGCTGATCAGCGCACATATAATTACTCATAGCATCTTCACAAGCTTGACCAAACAATTCAGTCGCCTGCAAAAAAACCAAAGCACACAAAAAGAAAAAGGATCTTTTCAAAAACATGTCGTGATTCATTTTCGACGTTCGCAATTTAACTACGCGTTTATGGCTGCACCTATGATTAAGGTGGGCATCCGACGGCAGTTATGCACAACGTTTTCCAACATGAAAAATTACACAGACACGCATTTCGCGCTCCGTGTACTCACACAAATAAAAGACTCTGTAAATCTCTGAGTAACACAACTGGTTCAACCACCAATTACTGAAACTCAATCAGCACCGCGCCTTTCTCCACCGGCACACCCTTCACCGCTACAACTCGCTTCACCACACCTTCGGTAGCGCTTTTGATGACATTCTCCATTTTCATCGCTTCAAGAATCAGCAATGGCGTGTCCTTCTGCACAAGATCGCCTTCGGCAACCATCACATTCAACACGAGACCGGGCATTGGGGCTTTCACTTCAGTAATGCGCTTCTTGCCCACCGACTCCATACCCAAGCTCACGAGAAGCTCATCGAAACGATCCTTCACCTGCACTTGATACGTGCGGTTGTTGACCTTCACCGTAAACTCTTTGGTTTCGGCATTGGCACTCACCACTTCGGTGTTCATCGACTTGCCTTCCACCAGCCAATGAGACATAGTGGCCGACTGGGCGACTACATCCACATGCATCTGCTTGCCGTCGACTTCTACTTGACCGTCGACCCAATTCAATTGCAAACTTTTGTTGCCATTTACGATTGCTTTGAACATGCCTAATAATTTTCACGCGAAGCTAGGTACTTTCGCGTTATGGCCGGCATCTACCTACACATACCATTTTGTCGACAAGCTTGCCACTACTGCGACTTTCACTTCTCTACGCAAGTGAAATCCATGGCCGACCTGCTGCAGGCTATGCGCAACGAATTGCAGGCACGCCGCGCCTATCTCGAAGACGAGACGATTGAAACCATTTACTTCGGCGGAGGAACACCATCACTCCTGCCCACCGACGACATCCAGCGCGTTTTGGATGATATCTACAAGTACTTTCCGGTGATCGACAAGCCGGAAATTACGCTTGAGGCCAATCCCGATGATCTTACTTACCACAAGATTCTCGAACTCGCGCGTTCGCCTGTGAACCGCCTCAGTATTGGGATACAGAGTTTTCGCAATCAGGATTTGCAATGGATGAATCGCGCGCACACGGCAGCTCAAGCCGATTTCTCTGTGAAATGCGCGCAAGACCGTGGCTTCGAAAACATCACCATCGATCTCATCTATAGCATACCCGGACTTTCAGAACGCGATTGGCTCGACAACATTCGCAAGGCGGTTGATCTGCAAGTGCAACACATCAGCGCATATAGCCTCACCATTGAACCGAAAACTGCATTTGGCCATCAATTGGAAAAGCAAGAACTGAAGCCGGTCGACGATCAAACCAGCGGCAATAACTTTATGACGCTCGTGAGCGAGCTCAATCGCAGTGGATTCGAGCAATACGAAGTGTCCAACTTCTGTTTGCCCGGCATGCAGTCGAAACACAACAGCGCATACTGGCTCGGGAAAAAATACCTCGGCATTGGTCCATCAGCGCACTCGTTCAATGGCACAACCCGCCAATGGAATGTGGCCAACAACCCGCGCTACGCGAAGGGTTGGATGACCGGCAATCCTGAATTCGAAATCGAAACACTCGACGACCGCACACGACTCAACGAATACCTGATGACCCGCTTGCGCACCGCGTGGGGCATTGACCTGAATTACATACAAACCTCATTTGGCGTTGATGTATGGAAAATGGAAATCGACTTCCTACAACAACAGATACAGGATGGCTTGATGACTAAAGAAAACACGACATTAAAACTTACCACAACAGGGCTGCTGCAAGCCGATCGCATCGCCTCCGAATTGTTTATTCTTGAATCATGATTACGCACATTCAACACCAGGGCAACACATTCACCATTGACCTTTCACAGCCGCTGGATATTTCCATTGTGTTGCATGCAGAGGGCCCGCGCGCATGGTACGCCGGTAAGATGCGCATTGCTCCGGTTATCAATCAATACTTCACAGGCAGCGTGAAGCTTGGAGGAAAAGTCAACTTCAACGACGTGTTCTTCAATCCGCATGCGCATGGCACACACACCGAAACGGTAGGACACATCACCCGCGAATTGGTGTCGATCGAACGCGCGTTAGGCCGGCACTGGTGGCTTGCGCAAGTCATCAGCATTTCTCCTGAAAAAAGCACTATAGCAAACGATATGGCGCACATCGGCGACAGCATCATTACCCTGCAACAGTTGCAACAAGCGATGGGCAGCGCCATTCCTGAAGCGATAATTATCCGCACGCTGCCCAACGTTTCAGATAAAAAATCACGCGAATACTCCAACACGAACTTCACTTACATGCACCCGGATGCCGCGCAATGGCTTGCCGAACAAGGCGTGCGGCACTTGCTGGTGGACATCCCTTCCATCGATCGGGAAGAAGATCAGGGTAAACTCTTAGCGCATCATGCCTTTTGGAATTACCCTGTGCAGCCGCGCATGGAGGCAACAATTACCGAGATGGTATTTGTAGATGATGCCATTGCTGATGGACTGTACATGTTGAATTTGCAAGTGGCTTCTTTCCGCAATGATGCCGCACCTTCAAGGCCGGTGCTTTACAAACTCTTGGATAATTAATCCTTGAATTTTTCTTTTTTCCTCTGCGGTTTAATTTATTTATCGCAGCGGCGCAAAGAAAAATTCTAGAGAACTTCGGCAACCGTGAAGACCGAGCCACCTATAAAAACCATATCATCATTCTCCGCAGCGTTGCAAGCAGCTTCATAAGCCTGCTTCACCGATGAATAGAATTCGCCCCACAGCTGAAATTCCGCCGCCTCTTGTTTTAGCAGCTCCGCGTCCAGTCCGCGCGGGATATCGGCCTTGCAGAAATAATACGTGGCGTTTTGTGGAAGCAATTTCAACACGCGCGTTACATCTTTATCACCAACCACACCCAACACGAAGTGCAAACGCTTGTGTGGTGTGTGTTGAATCTGCGCGAGTACTGTGCGAATACCGTCTTCGTTGTGCGCAACGTCGGCAATGGTGAGCGGCGCCTCGTTTAACTTCTGCCATCGACCGAGTAATCCGGTGAGTTCTACGACATGTTGAAAGCCTTGCGCGATGTGCTCTTCACCTACGCGCCATCCCAGTGCCGTAAGCGTGCGAAGCGCCATGAATGCCGTCGCTCTGTTTTCGATTTGATAATTGCCTTGCAATGCACCGCCCGGAATAAGCGTACTTGGAATGATGGTGGAATCAATGACCGGCGCCTGTTGTTTCAACGCCGTTTGAATCATCACTTCGCGCGCTTCCTCACGCATGGCGCCAATCACCACAGGTTTCTTCTGCTTGATGATACCGGCTTTTTCCGCAGCAATTTTCTCGATGGTATCACCCAGTAAGTTCATGTGATCGTAACCGATGTTGGTGATGACGGACACTTCCGGATCAATCACGTTGGTGCTGTCGAGACGGCCGCCAAGACCGGTTTCAATCACAGCAATCTCAACGCCTTCACGCTTGAAATACCAAAAGCACATCGCAACAGTAATCTCAAAAAAGGAAGGTTGAATCAATTGCCAGGCTGCGTGATATTGATTGACAAATTCGACTACCGCATCTTCGGGCATCAACACACCATTGATGCGGATGCGTTCGCGAAAGTCTTTGAGGTGAGGCGATGTATAGAGTCCGGTTTTGTATCCCGCCAACTGCAACGCCGCAGCAATCATATGCGATGTGCTGCCCTTGCCGTTGGTGCCCGCGATGTGTACGGTTTTCAATCCCTCGTGCGGATTACCCACAAGGTGCAGCAGTGCCCATGTATTATCCAACCCCGGCTTATACGCCGCCGGCCCCACGCGATGAAACATGGGCAATTGGGAGTAGAGGTATTCGAGGGTTTGGGGGTAGGTCACAGCGCGCGCAATTTAGATAAAGGTCCGCACCTATGCGTTCGATAGAAATGACAATCGAAAAACGTGAGCGTAATGACGCGCAGCAGCGCGTCCAAATTCTGATAAAACAGAAGTGCGGCTAGTGCAACTTGAACGTAATCTTAATCGTCCCCTTCTGCTCGTTGCCGGCCACACTGCTGTTGAATTTCGCCTTGCGAGCAGCGTCCTCCGCCATTTTGAAAAGCGTGCCGTTCGATGTGTTGGACTTAGCTGCATTGGCCAACGCCTTTGTCACAACGCCATTCTTATCTACCCAAATGTCAACAGTCACAGTTCCTTCGTCGGGAGCGTTGCCTTGCACTTGGGGGTTGTTCATGATTTGTCGTCCAGATAGCGACCAGTTGGGGCCCGAGCCCGGGCCATTACCGGTGCCATTGCCGGTGCCATTTCCTCCACCTGTGCCTCCGCCTGTGCCGGCGCTGCCACCTCCACCCATCACACCGCGGCCATCGATGGTGCCGTTAGGATTTCCTTGTTGACCATTACCGGTAGTATTACCGCTGCCGCCCTTGATGTTGTTGAAGGCGTTGTTGAGGTTGTTCGAAACCTGCTGCTGTTGGGTCTGCTGTTGCTGGGTGTTGTCCTTTCTAACCTGTGTGTCTGACTTCTGACTGTCCGATTGCTTCTTATCGCTAATGGTTGGTGCTTCTTCTGATGAGTCGTCGGTGATGGCGTTGGTTTCCTCAACCGCTTCAGGAGTTGGTTCTTGCATCACAGGCTCCGGCATGGGTACATACCCTTCTCCATCGACCATGGTTCCAATGCCTGCCGCATCAAGCGACATCAATCCGGTGTAGCCCAAACCACCATTGCCACCACCTCCGCCGTTGCCGCATTTCATGAGGAAAAGCAATCCGACGATGGTGACGTGAAACAGTATGGTGCCCGTGAGCGACCATCTGCGATCTGTTTCAAATGTGTTGGCCATTCTTATTCTTCTTTAGGCTTGGTAGCGATAAACGGATTCCATCCGTTTTGCTTCAGTACAGCAAACAACTCAACTGTGTCACCCGTTGGTACGTCGCGGTCAATATTTAACACAACTTTTTTATCCGCCGAATTCATCATGATGGCCTGAAGCTTCAATTCCACCTCATCCTTGGACACCTCCGTGTTGTTCACCAAATAGCGCAAATCAGAAGTAATAGTTACCGTAACCGTCGACTGCGTTGGTGTGCCTGTTGAGGTCTTCGGCAAGTTCACCTGCTCTCCATTCACCGCCAGGGTACTGGCTATGATGAAGAAGATGAGAAGCATGAAGATGATGTCGGACAACGCCGACATGGCAGGCTCCACATGTATTTTATTTCTTCTTCCGAAATCCATGGTTTAGTGCGTTGGTTGTTCGAGAATGTCCATGAATTCAACTGCGTTGGCTTCCATCTTATTCACCACTTTGTTGATGCGCGTCACCAATGTGTTGTAGCCGATGTAGGCAATCATGAACACGATAAGACCAACGGCCGATGAAATCATTTTCAAATACAAACCTTCCGACACGGTGCCGATCTGCAAGCTTCCCGCTTCTGCAATGTCGCGGAAGATGATGATTACACCGAATACTGTTCCCAAGAAACCGAATACCGGAGCGATACCTGCGATGGTAGCGAGGATAGACACGTTGCGGTCGAGCTTCGCTGTTTCCAGTTTACCCACATTCTCGATGGCCTTCTTGATATCTTCCATGGGCTTGCCGATGCGGCTGATCCCCTTCTCAATCATGCGCGCTGCAGGCGTTTGCGATGTGCCGCACAAATTGCGCGCACTGTCGAGTTTGCCTTGACTCACATACTCTTTAATCTTATCCATGAAGTTCGCTTCTTCCTTATCGGCGCGAGCTACGGTAAGCGTGCGCTCAATGATCACGTAAACAGCAATCACACTCATGATGAGCTGAGGCACATAAATGTACCAACCTTTCATGAGTTGATCCATCACACTGAAGTTGCCCACGGGAGCATGCACGGTGGGAGGAGTGATACCTACACCATCCTGAATGGCGCCTGTAATTGTTTCTTGAAGAAAAAAGAGAATGTCCATGTGTGTTTGTTTTCGAGAAAAATAAAACCGCCAAATTCAAAGCGGGCAACGCGAAAATTGCGACGGAATTGCAGCGGGCTTTCGAAGGAAAAGAAAACTTATTTAGTGGGGGGTGTTGATAGCTTCAGAGGATTGTAGGGGATAGGATTGTAGGATTATAGGGGGCATAGCGCCCCCACTCATTCTCATTGTGTTTCTGATTCTCATTCTAAAAATTCCAGAAAGAGAATCAGAATCAGAAACACAATCAGAATGAGAATTAGAATGATTATTATGGGCCGACTATAATCCTACAATCCTATTCCCCTATAATCCTCAGATCACATGCGCCAAATACCCTACAGCCGACCAATAACCTCACGCATGTTTTCGCCCTGAGAAAGTTGCATCTTTTTGCGCAGGCGATGACGCGCTTGTCGGATTGATTCCGGGCCCACAGCCAAGATGGCGCGCATGCTTTCAGTATCAATGTCCAAACGCAACAAGGCCAAAAATCGAATTTCAGCTTGTGTTATGTC
>CANHPZ010000037.1 GCA_947462725.1 Flavobacteriales bacterium | reverse complement strand
GTTTCTGACACACCTGTTACCGAAGGTCACTTGAGCTGCCAGGATCTAAAGGATTTTACTTGCAGTGCCACAGCTATCCCAAATGTTATTTATCATTTTGATGGTGTTACGGCCGGAATGGGTGGTACTACCGATCCTTCAACTCCGCCTGTGCCGTTGTTGGGTGAAGAAAATTTCACTCGTCTTCAAATGGGGCATTTCAATGCGAGCGGTGTTTCCTCTAATCCGAATGCCGATGGTAAGTTTGCATTTAGTGGTTGGTCGGTTGGTGCTCCAAACGGTGCTGTAGCATATGCTGAAATGTCAGGGGCTATCAGCACATCTGATTACTACGAATTTACTGTGACTCCTCGTCCGGGCAGTGCCATGACACTCACCGAAGTTCGATTTAATGTAGATCGTTCGGAATCTGGTCCGCGTGCTTTTGCGATCCGCTCGAGCGCCAATAACTTTGCTACAAATCTTACGTCGTCAGTAGCTCCTGCGAATGGCAACTTGGCTGTGTTGACAACACCTAATCCGGCCAACACGTTTTTCTTTAGCGCTGATACCGCGATTGCTGTTAATGGCGCCAAGGCCACCCTTACAGGTAATTCATACACAAGTCTGATTAGTCCTGTTACATTCCGCATTTATGCTTTCAATGCTGAAGATGCTTTGGGTTCATTTAGTATCGATAACGTAGAGTTGGTTGGTACGTACGGAATTGTGGAGAATGTTCAGAATTATATGGACTATTCATATTGCTCTCATATGTACACCAACGGACAGAAGGACCGCATGCGTTTGGCTTTGAACGCAGGAATTTCAGGACGTAGCAATTTGTGGACAGATGCTAACCGTGCCCTCACCGGAACAAATGATCAACCACTGACCTGCGCTCCGAATGCAGATTTCTATCCTGCAACTAAGTTCGCTTGTGTTGGTGAGAACATATCATTCCGCGATAATTCTACCAATGGCTCCGTGGATACCTATTCTTGGACGTTCCAAGATGGTCAACCTGCCACAAGCTCTGCGGTTAACCCAACGGTTTCGTTCAATAGTGAAGGTCGCAAAACGGTGACCCTTACTGTAACGAATGCGCAGGGTAGCACTACGAAAACAATTGAACAATGCGTGGTAATTGCACCTATTTGGAACGAAACCGGAGGCGCATTGCTTCAGGAAGGTTTTGATTCACCTACCAATTTCTACTACCACTACGTGCCAGGTAATTTCGATAGTAACATGTCGACTTGGTTTCAAACCAATGCTGCCGGCTATTCAAATCATACCAGTGCAATGCTCAACGCATATGATATGGATGTAACCAATATTGATGAGGGTGGTTTTGATATTGACGAATTGGTAACACCTTCAATGGACCTTACTCATGTTTCAGGTGCTCAGGTGAGCTTCAAATATGCTTACGCTACGCAGAGCACAGACCTCGCAGGCATTACTGATTTTTTTGAGGTGTTTATCTCCAACGATTGCGGCCAATCTTGGTCAAGCACACCACGTGTTAGACTAGATGGACTGAATCTAGTAACCGGAGGTAGCGTTAGCATTCCTTACGTGCCTGCTAATGCGGCGGATTGGAGAGAGGAGTCGTTCACTATTCCCAGCTCATACCAAGGACAAGGTTTCCGTATGAAGTTTAAATTCAGTGCCGGTGAATTTCCAAATAACCTCTATATCGATGATATCAATATGAGCGGTAACGTAACTGTAGAAGAGCAGAATACTGATTTCTACGGAGCCTATTTGTATCCAAACCCGGCTTGTGAGACAACAGTTCTTACTTACACTGATCGTAATTCTGCTAATATGACCATTTCCTTGACCGATGTAAGCGGTCGTGTAGTGCAATCATGGAAGCCTTCTGTCGGAGCTCCTGGTCAGCAAAACCTGACCATCGATACAAGCTCATTGGCTAAAGGTGCATACTTCGTGAATTTGAATTCTCAAAGTAATTCACGCTCATTGAAGTTGATGGTGAATTGATCTTCTTTAAAAAAATAAAGATGAAAGAGCCGCTTTATGCGGCTCTTTTTCTTTGATATAAGTCATCTGAATTTTCTATGGGCATAAATTACTTTTGAAGCAGAGAGCTCGATTGTATGATTAAACCCGATAAACCGCTGAATGAGTCTGAGAGATTGCGTGCATTGCGCTCCTATGCTGTGTTGGACTCCATTACAGAGAAGGAGTACGATCAGCTCACAAGTATTGCATCGGAGATTTGCGGCAGCAGTATGTCGCTCATTTCATTAGTCGATGAAGAAAGGCAGTGGTTTAAATCTCGGGTTGGCCTTGATGTTTCAGAAACGCATCGCGACTTCGCATTCTGTGGTCACGCTATTCTTCACCCTGGACAAGCGCTCATCGTGGAGGATGCTCGAATAGATCCGCGATTTCAAGATAATCCTTTGGTTAAGGGCAATCCTCATCTCGTTTTCTACGCAGGTATTCCTTTGGTTAATGATGATGGTTATGCCCTAGGTACGCTTTGCGTTCTTGACCAAAAACCAAAGCACTTATCAGAAGGTCAGATTCGCGCGCTCAATGCTCTTCGTGATCAAGTGATGGCATTGCTGGAACTTCGCAGAAGCAAATTGGCAATAGAAAAATCGATGCAGTTGCTTGGAGAAAAGAATCGCGATTTGGAGCAGTTTGCATTCATCGCAGCGCATGATATGAAGTCGCCGCTCAATGGCATTGCTTCGCTGACAGAGTTAATTATCGATAGCCATGGCAGTGCGTTGGGCGAGGATGGTGTGCGAATGATTAATGCCATTAAATCTTCGACTCATCAATTGTCGGGAATGATAGCCGGGTTACTCGACTATTATCGCTTGGATTCCGCACATGTTGATCAAAGACAAACAATAAGTATTATTGACCTACAGGCGCAAATCGCAGAATTGTATGCAGGTGAAAATCGCCTTGTGATTGAAGTTGCGACTAGCATGGATGATTTACATGTCCATCGCTCAGCAGTTTTACACATCCTGGTGAATCTCATTTCGAATGCTCTGAAGTACGGCGATAAAGAAATCACCTTGGTGAAAATTCTTGTTGAAGAATCGCCCTCGGATTACCTATTTGAGGTTGCTGATAATGGACCTGGAATACCGGAGGAATTTCACCAAAAATTGTTTCAGTTGTTCAGCGTTCTAACTCCACATGATCGTCATGGACAGAAAGGCAATGGCATTGGCTTAGCCACTGTGAAAAAACTCGTGGAGCGTCTAGGTGGCTCAGTAACATTGGTTTCAATACCACCGGCTGGAGCCACATTCCGATTCTCTATTGCTAAGTGAGTCTAAAGGGCCTTCAACTGTTCTTCGAGCATTTGGATTTTGGCCAATGAATCACTCTGTTTCTTGCGCTCGCCATCCAATACCGTTTGCGGTGCCTTGCTCGCGAATTTCTCGTTGTTGAGTTTTGCTTCCACGGAATTTAAGAATCCACGCACGTAAGTAAGTTCCTCCTCAATTTTAATGCGCTCAGCCTCTACGTCTACGTTCGCGGTGTACGGTATGAAGTACTCGGTTGAGGCAGTAACAAAAGAGAAGCAGCCGGCCGGTTTGTCATCCACATACGAAATAGACTCCATGTTGCACAGATGCGCCATCACAGCATCAAAGGATGTGTCGGGATTAACCGATGATTTTACCATCAACGCGATCTTTTCCTTGTTCGGAATATTCTTCTCTTTGCGAATGTTGCGAATGCCGATAACAACCTCTGCGAAATTGTCGAATTGACGGATTATGCCCGCATCGGATGCGCCCGCCATTGGCCAGTTTGCCAAACAAATCGACCCTTTTCCTTCTTCTCGCTGACGCACATAATGCCAAATTTCTTCTGTGAGGAAAGGCATGAACGGATGCAGTACTTTGAGCAGATTCTCCAGTATCTGAACGGATGAATCATAGGTAGCCTGATCCATGCCTTCGCCATACGGAGGCTTTACCATTTCAAGGTACCACGCACAGAAATCATCCCATACCAATTTGTACGTATTCATCAACGCTTCATTGATGCGGAACTTATCGTAATCATCGTTGAGCTGATGCAGTACACTGTTGAACTTACTGTTCATCCATGCCACTGCTATCTTGGAAGCATCGGATTGTTGTAAATCCGGTTTTATTTTTTCTTCCCAGCTGTTGATGAGTCGAAACGCATTCCAAATTTTATTGGCGAAGTTTCTTCCTTGTTCGCAAAGCCCCTCATCAAATAGCAAGTCATTACCTGCGGGCGAGGAAAGTAGCATGCCTACACGAACACCATCAGCGCCGTAGATTTTCATCAAATCCAAAGGATCAGGCGAATTGCCCAATGACTTCGACATTTTGCGGCCTTGTTTGTCGCGGACAATGCCGGTATAGTAAACATTGCGGAACGGCAAATCGCCGCGGTATTCGTAGCCGGCAATAATCATACGAGCCACCCAGAAGAACATAATCTCCGGAGCTGTCACCAAGTCATTGGTAGGGTAGTAATAGTCGATTTCTTCTTTCGAATAGAAACCATCGAAAACGCTGATTGGCCAAAGCCATGATGAAAACCACGTGTCGAGAACATCTTCCTCCTGACGAATGGTATCGCTAGTTACTTCGATATTCTTAGCGTTGAATTGGGCTAAAGCTTCTTCCTTTGTTTTGGCAACTTCAAAAGAGCCATCGGGAGCAAACCACGCAGGTATGCGATGTCCCCACCACAACTGGCGCGAGATGCACCAATCTTTGATGTTTTCCATCCAATTGCGATAGCTGTTTTTGAACTTTGGAGGAAAGAAGCGGATGTCGTCGTTCATCACATGATCGAGCGCCGGCTTGCTCAGGTCTTTCATGTCCACAAACCACTGCAATGAAAGTCTTGGTTCTACTACAGCATCGCTGCGCTCGCTGAAACCGACCTTGTTGATGAGCTCTTCGGTTTTCACCAAATTACCGGATGCTTTCAAGTCCTCAGCAATTTTGGAACGCACCTCGAAACGGTCCATGCCCACATACAGTGATCCTGCTTCACTGATGGTGCCGTTATCGTTCATCATGTTGATGACCTCAAGTCTATGTTTTTCGCCCAGCATGAAGTCGTTCATGTCGTGGGCCGGAGTAACTTTCAAACAGCCTGTACCAAATTCCATTTCCACATAGTCATCGGCTATGATAGGTACCTCGCGGTTGAGCAAAGGCACAATAGCTTTTTTGCCATGCAAATGTTTGTAGCGCTCATCTTTCGGGTTTACGCAAACAGCAGTGTCGCCTAAGATTGTTTCCGGGCGCGTTGTGGCGATGGTAATGTATTCATCCGTACCCACAATTTGATAGCGCACATGGTACAGCTTGGAGTTTACCTCTCGGTAAATTACTTCTTCATCGGAAAGCGCAGTGAGGGCTGCGGGATCCCAGTTGATCATGCGCTCACCGCGATAAATCTTCCCTTTTTTATATAGATCAATGAACGTATCAATGACGCTCTCATAATACTTCTCATCCATCGTGAAGCGCGTGCGATCCCAATCGCAGCTTGCGCCCAATTTTTTCAATTGCTCCAGAATGATGCCCCCATGCTTGTGTGTCCACTCCCAGGCATGCTCCAAAAATTGCTCACGGCTTAAGTCACTTTTCTTGATGCCTTCTTTGCGTAGCTTTTGAACCACCTTGGCTTCTGTGGCAATCGATGCATGGTCGGTTCCCGGCACCCACAGCGCATTTTTTCCTTGCATTCTCGCACGACGCACAAGCAAATCTTGAATCGTATTGTTGAGCATATGCCCCATGTGCAGAACACCGGTTACGTTGGGGGGCGGAATAACAATGGTGTAAGGCTCACGGCTATCGGGCACGCTCTTGAAAAGTTCATGCTTCATCCAGTAGCCATACCACTTGTCTTCGGTTTGCTGTGGCTCGTATTTGCTTGGGATTTCTGTGCTCATAGTCTATAAGATGCGTCTGATTCGGGAGTCGCGAAAATAAGACTTGATAAGCAATCGTGAAGGGTCTAATGTTGTTTGTCGTGAATACGATTCCAGAGGTTGGAAAAAGCTTGCTTGAAGTCTCGGCCTGTCCATTCGGGCATGACCTGCTTGGCTTGCCAGCCGTTGTCCTTAGGCGATATGCGCCAGTGAAAAACAAAAGCGGAATGCGGTTCTTTCTGCGAAAAATCGGTGCGTCCCCACTTGGCAGTGAAGAAGTCTAAGCTGTCGCCCTGAGGAACCGCAAACGATACTCCCTGTCCGAACCATTGGAGAACTTCCATTTCACGATGTGCCGGGTGATTTTCAATCAGGGCGGTGTTTTTGGCAAATGCAATCCATTCAACTTTCGGGTCGCTCTGTATCCACGAATATTCACCGAAATAAATCGAGTCTTTTCCCAATGCCATTCCCGACCATAGTATGTTGTTGAACATGGTTGGCGAGGTTTTGAGTTCTTCATAGGGAATGCCTTGCATGGCGAGTTGCTGCTCGAAATGCTGATGCACGCGGTATTTGTTGACGAAAGTATATCCCATGTAAAGGCAAGCGTAGGTGCAACCAATGATGGCCCATAAATTACGCGTGGGTTGATCGCGTCGGAGAAACAAACACACGATGAGGAATGCCATGAAAGGCAGCGTCCATAGTGGGTCTACAACAGTTATGTTATTGAAGCCAACTAAGTAATTGGTAAATGGAAGTAAAAGCTGTGTGCCATAAGTGGTAAAGCAATCAAGCAGCGCATGCGTAACTAGACCGGTCAACCAGAACACGTACCAACGGTTCCAGGAAATGTCGGATTTTGAACTGCGCTTGCTCCACCATGCGAGCGGAAACGCAAGTAAGATATGCGTCAGAATTGCGTGCGAATAGCTGCGGTGAATTTGCAGCTTGGTGATTTCGTCTGAAATGAAAGGACTTAAAAGCACATCTAAATCAGGGATTGTGCCCGCTATTGCTCCCAATAGCTGAGCCCTGTTGCCAATTTTATTTCCGAGTAAAACTTCTCCAACAGCTGCACCGAGTACAATTTGACTTAACGAATCCATGCAGCGAAGTAACAATGCTTTTCTATGAACCTTCGGCTAACGAGTGAATAATTTTTAAGCGGTTGCATGCCTAAGCAGTGCATTGACATTAATCCAAAGCCTGTATTCGATGTTCTTAAGTGAGGAGTTAACGCTAACAGGTATTAATGTCTGTCGAAGTCTACCGTGATATGGTCACTGGTCGGCACGGCCTGACAAGTGAGTACATAGCCCATTTCAACTTCTCCCGGTTCCAAAGCATAATTCACTTTCATATTGGCTGATCCTTCTGAAACGTGGGCGCGGCATGTGCAGCACATACCTCCTTTGCAACTGAACGGAATGTCCATGCCGCTTTGCTGAGCTGCATCCAATATGACGGTGCCGTCCATAGGCATGAAGAAGTTTGTTTCCTGACCATCGAACATAACTGTTACTGCGCATTTAGCACCTGTATCGGCTGTTACAGTTGGGGTTGAAGCTTGCGCTGCAGAAGGCGTTGCGGGAGCGTTGGGTGATGCGAATAATTCGAAATGCACCCGATCCGACGGAATGTTATTGTCGGCAGCGAACGCAGAAACTACGCGAATCAATGGCTCGGGTCCACAAGTATAAATCTCATCGATGGCAGAGGTTTGTATAAAACCTTTGGCGAATCCATCAAGTTTTGCCCGGTCAATTCGGCCGGAAAAAAGCTCGACGTCATTGGGTTCTGCCGACAATACATGAAATACCCGGAAACGACCGAGATAACTGTCTTTCATATCCTCTAGTTGATCGCGGAAAATGATGGATTGAAAAAAGCGATTGCCGAAGAGTAGTGTCACTTCGCTTTGTGGTTCTGAAGTCAAAATTGTTTTGGCAATCGAAAATATCGGAGTGATTCCGCTGCCTGCAGCCACAAGCAAGTAATTTTTTTTGTTAGAGTTGTCGATATGAGGCGTGAAGGTGCCCATGGGCATCATGACCTGCATCTCATGTCCTGCAAGGAGCTCACGGTTGGCCCAAGTTGAGAATTTCCCTTGCTGCACTTCTTTAATGGCAACGCGTAGTTCTTCACCCGGAGCACTGCATATGGAGTATGACCGGCGAATATCTTCGCCCTGTATGGTTTCACGCAGCGTCAAGTACTGCCCGGGAGAAAAAGCGTATGATGCTTTGAGTTCTTCCGGAACAGCGAAAGCCACTGAAACGCAATCTTTGGTTTCCCGGCGCACTTCGGCCACGGTGAGGGGGTGAAATTTCGGTCTCATGTTTTTTATCTGCACGCAAAAATAGACGTCATGTTCACTTTAAATTCGCCTAATCTTGTGCAGTCTATAAAAATCAATTGATGGAAAATCAGAACCTGTTGGAAAAGTTTCAGCGTTACGTGGATGCTGAGAATAAGATTGAGGCTAAGGATTGGATGCCCGATGGTTATCGCAAAACGCTGATACGTCAAATGGCGCAGCACGCGCACAGTGAGGTAGTCGGAATGCTTCCCGAAGGCAATTGGATTTCGCGCGCTCCGTCGCTGCGCAGAAAGGCAATTCTTATTTCCAAGGTACAGGATGAAGCCGGGCATGGACTTTATCTCTACAGTGCTTGCGAAACTCTTGGCGTTGATCGCTCTACGTTGATTGATGAATTGCTTTGTGGAAAGGCGAAGTATTCATCCATCTTCAATTATCCTACGTTGTCGTGGGCAGATATTGGAGCTATCGGATGGCTGGTGGATGGCGCTGCCATTGTTAACCAGGTTTCGTTGCAACGCACAAGCTATGGTCCATACAGTCGCGCTATGGTGCGCATTTGTAAGGAAGAGAGTTTCCATCAGCGCCAGGGTTATGAAATCATGATTGCTCTGGCTAAAAATGGCAATGCTGCTCAAAAGAAGATGGCGCAAGAAGCTTTCAATCGTTGGTGGTGGCCGGCACTCATGATGTTTGGGCCGAGCGATGCGAATTCACCCAATAGCGCGCAGAACATGGCATGGAAAATCAAGCGTCACAGCAATGATGAGTTACGCCAGAAGTTTGTGGACATGACAGTGCCGCAGGCGGAATACGTAGGTTTGACAATTCCAGATAAGGATTTGAAATGGAATGAAGAAACTGGACATTATGCTTTCGGAGAAATTGATTGGACAGAGTTCAATGAGGTAGTTAAGGGCAACGGTCCATGCAATAAGCAGCGTTTGCAAACGCGCAATGCAGCGCACGAAAAGGGTACTTGGGTACGCGAAGCTGCGATGGCATATGCTCAAAAGCAAAGTGAGCGGCAGAAAGTGAGTGCCGCTTGATGTATGGTTGAATTCGTATCTGTAAAAAATAGAAAAGCCCGCAATTGCGGGCTTTTTCATGAGGTAGGTTTTTTTACTCCTTGATAAAGGAGCGGGCTGTAGAACTTTCTGCAGTGATAACCTGCACCGAATACATACCGGCCGCTAGAGCTTCTGTTGCAATGGGAAACACTTGAGCATTGCTGAGCTGGTTGTATGTTCTTTCAGCAATGATGCGTCCATCATAACTGATGATTCGCACGGTAATGTCTGTTGTGTTTTTCAGCTGAACCTTCACCATCAACTGCTCATGTGCCGGCACAGGATAAAGTGTGAGTGATGCATCGGGGCTTGCTACTTCAGTGGTGGCAAGCACGTTCGCTCCAGCCACAAAACCATTGGCGGTGGCCTCTGCCAGGGTGGTCGACTGGGCATTGTCGATGGTGCCGTCCGGTGCAATCACCATAGTGATAATGTGGATGTTGTCGAGATTCCAGTTGCTCGGCACGTTCAGTATGAAATTGTGAACGCTAGTATTACCAATACCCATGGCCGTTGCGAAGGCGTTGGGAAGTCCGTTGAACGACGGACTGATGGTGCGTGCAACGTGGTTGTAGGTCATTTGTGAAGCCGGCACCGGATTAGGCAGGCTTTCAAAGCCTCCCATTGTGCCATTCCCGCCGCCTGCATAGGCATTGGACTGAGCCCAATCGCTTGTGGTTCCACTAAGTCCATCCTCGGTAATGACCATAGCGATGCGATAATCTCCGGTCACACTTTCGCTGAATGTAGTGCTCGCACTAATGCTGAGTGTCTGCGCTGATGCATCGTAAGAAGCGCCATTGGTGATTAAAGTTTTGGGTGTAATTTGAATGCGCTCCAAAAATGGTATTTCGAATTGTGATGGATCATATTCAATTCCACGATCCACAAAACCGCTCGGATAGCCGCCAATCAAAGCACCCATAGCACTGTCATACGCATCTACGGCCATGGGGTCGGCATTATGCACAGCAATGCCGGCATAAAATCCTTCATAGCGCGTGCTTAGTTCTTCCATGAAAACTGTTCCACGTACACACCACGGGCACCAAGTGCCTGTGCCTTCCTCGCCTACAACCATTTTTCCAGAAGCCGGAACAATAGGACTAAGGAGAAGCGTTTTGATATCATCCGTGCTGTCGTCATCCGAGCCAATGCCATTGATATTGCTGGTTGTTGCTACAGCATAAGAAGGTGTCGGAGAAAGTGCCAATGATTGTGTGAAATCGACCGAATAAAAGGCAAGGGAAGCGATGTTCACTCCGCTGATTGTTTCATTTAGTGTGGTTCCGTCGTAGGTCAAGCTCACATCAAAGGATGTGATTGCTTGGTTACCCAAATTGCGAATGGTGACTTGAGGTGTTACGGTTTGTCCTGCAAGACCCGAGGACATGTTGTTGATGGCTGTAGTCGCGCCATTGTTGGCCGTAGGTGTATATGCTTCGTAGGTGTAGGACACATCATCGATATAAAATTGATTGCCTTGCAGCGGGAATATGTCCATGCTAGCAATTTGTGTCGAGCCATTGGCATAAAATCCTTGGCTGATGTCGTTGATGAGTACTTCCCAATTGTTTGTGCTCAGGTTGCAATGCATACCCAGTTTGAACCATTCGCCTTCCGGAAATGAACATTCCAAAAGCAGCGCGCCACCGGAGGTAAATTGCGCGACTCCACCGCTAAGGAAATAAATATCCGCCGACCAGGCAGTGCCTATAGTAGAGGACTCTTGCCAGTTGAAATATGCTCCAGCGGACGGGTTGATATACATCCACATATCGAAGTTGAACTGACCGGTATTTAATTCCCCGGGGAAGGGAAGAACAATATCATACGGACCTCCGCTTGCTGCCGTTGAAGAAAAATACACGGATTGAGACCCGCTGTGCGCATTGGTGTTGCTAACGGCAATGTCATCAGCCCCGCCATTGGGCCCCGACCAGGTTTCCCAAGTTGAACTTGTTGCTGCGAGCATGTTGCCCGCGGTATAGCTTTCGAAATCATCGTTGAAGGATTGTGATCTCAGCAAGGCCGAGCATACAACCAAAGTGGTTAAAAGTATTGTTTTGATCATAAATGGAGGTGTATTAGTGGATGCAATGTATGTCATTCAATGTTCAGCTCAGCTTTGGGTTTTTCTTGAAAGATTGTTCATCCTGCATGACTTTTTTTGGTAAGGAGCAACGAGCCCATGGTAATTGCTAACTTGCGGCATCAAATCCAACAGAAAATGAGCAACAGCAATTGGCCGCTTTGGGAGATTTTTATCCGCAGCAAGAATGGCTTGGCACACAAACACGCAGGTAGCTTGCATGCTGCAGACGCGAAAATGGCCATTGAGAATGCCCGTGATGTGTATACGCGCCGCATGGAAGGCGTTAGCATCTGGGTTGTGAGAAGTGCGGATATAGTTGCCTCGGCACCTGCCGACAAGGATTTTCTTTATGACCCGGCTAATAATAAAGTGTATCGTCATCCTACCTTCTATGATATACCGCCGGAAGTTGGTCACATGTGATCATGAAGTGTTTATTTCCACACTAGATGCATTAGTTACAGATGAACAAAGAAATTTATAACAAGTATATTATTCGATTGGCTGATGATGCCCTTATCTTGGGTCAACGCCTGAGCGAATGGTGCGGTCATGGGCCAATTTTGGAAGAGGATATAGCGTTGGCTAATATCTCTCTTGATTATATCGGGCAGGCTACAAATCTCTTCAAACAGGCCTCAGTAGCGGATGAGTTGGGGAGAGATGAGGATGCCTTGGCGTTGGCGAGAATGGAGTCGGAATATAATAATGCGTTGCTTTTAGAATTGCCTAATGGCGATTACGCATTTACGATTGCCAGACAGTATTATTATACTTCTTTTTATCTCTTGTTTTTAGAGAGGTTGAAGCAGAGCTCTGATAGTTTTTTGGCTGGTTTTGCAGAAAAATCAATTAAGGAAGTTAGATACCATGTCCAACATGCCGGTGATTGGATGCTGCGCATGGGTGATGGAACAGAGGAAAGCCACACGCGCATTCAGGAAGCTCTTCATCAACTTTGGCCTTACTTGGGTGAGCTTTTCGAAATGGATGATGTCGAGCGCGCAACAGTTGAGGAAGGATATGGTGTTGATCGCTCACTACTTCTTGATGAATGGAAAATGAAGTTGTCAGATTTGCTGTCAGAGGCAACGCTAACGCTGCCTGAATCGGCCTGGCATCACACGGGTGGTCGTCATGGACGACACACGGAGCAAATGGGGTTTTTACTAGCTGAAATGCAGTTCTTGCAACGCGCCTACCCGGGTGCTAAATGGTAATTGGATGTGGACAGTCTTGCGCATTTGGGATTTGATGAGGGAAGTGAGAGATCCTGAAATTCCCGCATTAAATGTGGTTGAAATGGGAATTGTGCGAGAAGTTGTGCATGATAATAGTACTTGGCACATCATCATCACTCCAACCTATAGTGGTTGTCCGGCAATGAAGACTATTGAGGATGATATCGCATCTGTTCTTTCCAATAATGGAATTGGAGATTTTCGCATTTTTACTGTTCTCTCTCCTGCTTGGACAACGGATTGGATGACAGACGAGGCAAGAGAGAAGTTGCGACTTGAAGGCATTGCACCTCCACAGAAGGGTAGTGCTGATAAGGGATTGCTTATGGGGCGCGTTCGCGATGTGAAGTGCCCGCGTTGTGGTTCGCACAGCACGGTTATGATTTCGCAATTTGGATCAACAGCATGTAAGTCGCTTTATCGGTGTGAATCTTGCGCTGAGCCTTTCGACTATTTCAAATGTATATAAACGGCAAACGCCCCCGATTCCGAGGGCGTTAACCAAAGTTAGGTTATTATATAGCGGTAGTATAGTTATTAGTGATTGACCATGACTTGCATGATCTTGTTTTGTGTGTCGCTCACAACTTTGATGTAATAAGAACCTGCAGGAATGTTGTCGCTGTTGATTCTTATATTATTCCATCCGGTGTATGTGCTTATAAGCTGTCCGGATACGTTCATCAGAAGTGCAGTGAAGTATTCGTTGGCGGGGTTCTGAATGATGAAGTAATCTTCTGCTGGGTTAGGATATAACGTGAGCGTTTCAGTTTGTACATCCTCAACTCCTGTAACCTGGCAAGGATCTACGAAAATGATTTGATTGGCAATGTTCACACAGCCTTGATTGTCGACATAGGTGTATGTAATGTTTTGTCCGCCTGTACCAGGAAGGGCTGGGTAGAACATATCATCTAGTACACCATCGCCCTGGAAGGTTCCGCCAATTGGCTCACCAATCAATTGCATGGGTGCATCGAAGGTGCACAAACTGTCTTCTGCAACGAAAATTACTGTTGGGAAGAAGAACACTTCAATGCTTGCTGCAGAGGATGATCCCTCACAGCCGTTTTCATCCATAACTACATAGTTCAATGCATGTGTTCCGCCGCCGGCCAATCCCGGGTCAAATGTGTTGCCTATTACACCATCCCCGGTGAAATATCCACCTTCAGGAAGTCCCAAGAGGTTAACAGGTGATCCCGAAATGCAAACAGTGTTTTGGGCTACGGTCATCGAAGCTTCCGGTAGTTCAACGATTTCAATTACCTGTGATTCTCTGCCGGTACATCCATTGGCAGCCAGCGCAGTTACCGTATATGTGCGAGCTGTGTCAGCAACCACTAGGTCGCCTTCTGTATGCAGCGGGTCGTTCCACGTTAACATAGCATCGGTATCGCATGTGGCTATAAGTTCAACCGATCCCTCACCGCAAAATACTGTAGGACCTAAAGGCATAATGGTTACCTCAGGAGTTTCGAGTGTGGTTATTTCAATGCGATTCGACATTCCCCAGCAGCCTTCTGTGCGGTATCCTTTTACATAGGCGAGAGTGGTGGTGTCTACGTTGGTAAGCAGAAGCGTATCGCCATTCATCCATTGGTAGTGGTCTGCGCCGCATGCAGTCATCAACGAAGAACCGCCATAGCAAAATGTAGTGTCGTCGATGGTGTGGATTACCACATCTGGGTTGTTGCAATCGCTTAAGCGTGCGAAAAATGCATCGGTATTGCCGTAGTTCACTTGTTCTCCAAATGCGGCAGAATTGCTATATCCTGAGATCATTAGTTTACCGAATCGATCGCTTGCCATGCGGCCAAACCAATCGTGACTTTCACCACCGAGGTAAGTCATCCATTTCATTTCTCCCATCGAGTTCCATTTCGACAGAAACATATCAATACCTCCGCCGGGTTGTTCTTGAATGGCTTCTAGTACTGGCAGGTCTGATGATTCTGTGGTGCCGCCAACATAGATGTTGCCGAACAAGTCTACGTGTACTTCTTTCACACTTTCAGCTCCAGCACCTGTCACGAATTGCGACCATAGCAATGTGCCTTGCGGCGTGAAACTCATGAGCATTGCGTCGTTGTTATTCGGAGTCAATACGTCCGAGTTGTCGAGAAAGGCAATTGGTCCTGAGTTGGTATTGCCACCCACGATTACATTTCCTGCTGTATCCAGTGCGATAGAGTTGAACATGTCTGCACCTGCGCCGCCAACATATTCTGCCCAGTTGATTTGAAAATCAGCATTGATGCAAGTGATGAAGGCATCGGAAATGCCACCGAAATAGGGCATCGTTGTAATGTTGCTCATGAGTTCGATGCCTGCTGTGTTTCCACAAATGCATAGATTGCCTTCACGGTCGATAACTAGATCCTTGATGTCGTCGCTGCCGCTTCCGCCGAGGTATGAGAATTTTTGGAATTCACCGGTTGATGAGATTTTGGCAATGAATCCATCAGAGGTTCCACCGCCAAAAGCTTGTTGCAATTGCGAAGAATATGGAACTGTGCTCGAGCTGGTTTTTCCGGCAATGTAAACATCATCGTTAGAGTCAATTACCAAGTCTTGTGCGTAATCATCGCCATTTCCGCCGATGTAAATCGTCCATACTAAGTCACCGTCTTTGGTGAACTTTGAACAAAAACCATCACGGTTACCACCAGAATATGCGCTTGCTGTTGGGCCAAACGAAAGGTTGGTAGATGATGTGTAGCCAATAACAATCACATGGTCGTCTGCGGTCGGGGCAACTGCAGTGCAAAAGTCATTGCCGTTACCACCAACGAAAGCGGTCCATAATTCTTGGCCATAGATGTTGTATTTGGTGATGAAACCATCGAAGTTTCCGCCTTTATATCCATTGATGATATTCGTAACACCATGCACGCTAGAACCACTTACGTGTCCTGTAACATAGGTGTTACCCATGAATTCGCATGCGATACCCTCTGCTTTGTCTGTGCTAGCAGTACCTATTTGTGACGACCACATCAAGTGATGCGTGTCTACGATTGGGATAACCTGAGCTACCATCGTTAACTGAGCTGCTAGTAGCAAGGCTAAAAAGAGTCCATTGACAATCATTAGCGTTCTTTTAGGGGTGAAGGTTTTCATTGTTAATCTTATTTGTTGTGCTTTATTTAGGTTGTTGGCTTAAAGTTTTGGATGTCAACACGCTTTATACCTGAGGGGTAGTTGAAAGGTTACATTTGTTTTCATTTTGATTTTAATTAACTGAAAAACAGTGGTGTGTGTGG
>CANHPZ010000036.1 GCA_947462725.1 Flavobacteriales bacterium | reverse complement strand
TCCCATCGACCTTCTTGTGCAACCTATAAATATTCACGGCCATGACCATGCATTCGCTTGCGCAACAAAAAATACTCATCCTCGATGGTGCAATGGGCACCATGATCCAGCGCTATAAGCTTGAAGAAAACGATTTCAGAGGCACTCGATTTGCCTCTCATGAAAGCGATTTGAAAGGCAACAACGACTTGCTCAGCATTACACGTTCCGACATCATTGAGGAAATTCACTACCAGTATTTATGCGCCGGGGCCGATATCATCGAGACCAACACCTTTAATGCGCAGCGAATTTCATTGGCCGATTATCACATGGAATCGTTGGCCTATGAGCTAAATGTAAAAGCTGCACAATGCGCGCGCAATGCCGTTGAGCGATTTCAAAAAGAAAACCCTTCAGCGACGCAGCGTTTTGTGGCCGGCGCTGTAGGTCCAACCAATCGAACCGCTTCGCTTTCACCTGATGTAAATGACCCTGGTTATCGTGCCATCAACTACGATCAATTGGTAGAGGCCTATTCAGAACAAATCAATGGGCTTCTTGATGGTGGTGTAGATGCATTGCTCATTGAAACCATATTCGACACCCTCAACGCCAAAGCTGCTCTATACGCAGCCATGGAAGTTTGCGAAAACCGCGATGTTGAAATCCCTTTAATGATTAGCGGAACAATTACCGACGCCAGTGGCCGCACCTTGAGCGGACAAACAGCAGAGGCCTTTTTGATTTCGATGTCGCATGCGCCACTATTCAGCATAGGATTCAACTGCGCCTTGGGAGCCGAACAACTAGAGCAATATGTCGAAACTCTGAGCGAGCATGCCTCATTTTTAGTGAGCGCATATCCCAACGCGGGACTTCCTAATGCCATGGGGCACTATGATCAATCACCCGATCAGATGGCTGCCTTGGTGCGCTCATATTGCGAGAAGGGAATCGTGAATATTCTGGGCGGTTGCTGCGGCACAACGCCCGATCACATCAAAGCAATAGCAGAAGTTGCGGCAACATTTCAACCACGCAAAACTCCACAAACGATAGGCTGAAGAACGATCGATGAATAACACAAACTCCAAATACAAGCTTCGACTTTCAGGTTTAGAACCACTGCTGGCAACTGCTGAATCCAACTTCATCAATGTGGGTGAACGCTGCAATGTGACCGGCTCAAAAAAATTCCTGGAGCTCATCAAGAACGACCGATACGATGATGCCGTTGCCGTTGCCAAAGAGCAAGTAGAAGGCGGCGCGCAAATACTGGATGTAAACATGGATGAAGGGCTTATTGATGGCGTTCACGCCATGACGCGCTTCCTGAACCTGATTGCCAGCGAACCAGATATTGCACGGATTCCTGTCATGGTGGATTCCAGCAAATGGGAAATCATTGAAGCGGGTTTGAAATGCATCCAAGGCAAAGGAGTAGTCAATTCAATTTCACTCAAAGAAGGCGAAGAAGATTTCATTGCGAAAGCAAAAAAGATTAAGCGCTATGGGGCTGCGGCAGTTGTAATGGCATTCGATGAGCAAGGTCAAGCCGACACATACGAACGTCGCATCACCATTTGCCATCGTGCATACCGCATACTCGTGGATGTTGTAAAGTTCAATCCGAGCGACATCATTTTCGATCCGAATATTTACCCTGTGGGCACAGGAATGGAAGAACACCGCAACAATGCTGTGCATTTCTTTCAGGCTACGCAATGGATCAAACAAAACCTACCTGGCGCGCTCGTTAGCGGTGGTGTTTCGAATGTGTCGTTCTCATTCCGCGGCAACAATCGCGTGCGCGAAGCCATTCACTCCGTGTTCTTGTATCATGGTATCAAGCATGGCCTCGACATGGGAATTGTGAATCCAAGTCAGCTCGAAGTGTATGACGAGATTCCGAAAGACTTGCTCGAACTAATTGAAGATGTTGTGCTAAATCGGCGCGACGATGCAACCGAAAGACTGCTCGATTATGCCGACAAGAACAAAGACACAGCAAAGAAAGAATCGAAGCAGGATTTGGAGTGGCGGAAATCACCACTCGAAGATCGCTTGTCGCATGCGCTCATCAAAGGCATCATCGATTTCATTGACGAAGACACGGAAGAAGCCCGTTTGAAATACGGACGTCCGTTGCATGTGATTGAAGGTCCGCTAATGGCCGGCATGAGTATCGTTGGCGATTTATTCGGAAGCGGCAAAATGTTTCTACCACAAGTAGTAAAAAGTGCACGGGTAATGAAAAAGGCAGTTGCTTATCTAGAGCCTTATCTGCAAGCTGAAAAAGATGAACTCCGCGCTGCGGGTGGTACTGCTGCAAGCAACGCCGGAAAAGTGCTTATGGCTACAGTGAAAGGCGACGTGCACGACATTGGAAAGAACATCGTGAGTGTGGTTCTGGCTTGCAACAATTACGAGATCATTGACCTAGGCGTAATGGTTCCTGCAGATAAAATCCTGGATGCAGCAATCAAAGAAAACGTCGACGTCATTGGTTTATCGGGCCTCATCACACCATCGCTCGACGAGATGATTCACGTGGCCAAAGAAATGCAACGCCGCAAACTGAACGTGCCACTCCTTATAGGCGGAGCTACTACTTCGCGTGTGCATACCGCGGTGAAAATTGAACCGCATTATAATCATCCTGTGGTGCACGTGCTCGATGCCAGTCGCGCTGTAACTGTGGTGAGCAGCTTATTAAGCAGGGAACAGCAAGGTGAATATGTGAAGTCAATTCGCAGCGAATACGCTAAAGTGCGCGACAATTATGCGGCACAAAATCAAAGCAAGAGTCTCCTTTCTCTTACCGAAGCGCGCGCAAACAAAGCGCTATTGAATTTCGACAGCGGCACTATTCAAGCGCCATTGCAGCCGGGTGTGCATGTATTCAACGCGATTGAATTAAAGGATATCATTCCTTACATCGACTGGATGCCCTTCTTCCAAGCGTGGGAACTTGCCGGACGTTTTCCTCAAATACTAGAAGATGAAATCGTTGGCGAGCAAGCAACTCAACTTTATGCCGATGCAAGGCAAATGCTCGAAGAAATAGTCGTCAAAAGATCGCTCCAAGCTCGCGCTGTGATAGGAATTTTCGAAGCGAATAGTGTGGGCGATGACATTGAATTATCGGTCGATAATCAGCACTTCACATTCCTCACCCTCCGACAACAAACCCAGAAAGCAGCCAATCAACCCAACTATGCACTTGCCGATTTCATTGCGCCAAAAGCCAGCGGAGTGCTAGACTACATTGGTTGCTTTGCTGTTTGCACCGGATTCGGCTTGGATGAAATGGTGCGTGCATTCGAGGCCGATCACGACGACTACAGCGCCATAATAGCCAAGGCCCTAGCCGACCGACTTGCCGAGGCACTCGCTGAATACATGCATGAAAAAGTGCGCAAAGAAATTTGGGGATATGCTGCCAACGAGTCTTTGAACAACGAACAGCTTATCGATGAAGCTTATCTGGGGATTAGACCAGCACCCGGATATCCGGCATGCCCCGATCACTTGGAAAAGCAAACCATTTGGGAAATACTTCAAGTAGAAAAATCAATTGGGATTCATCTCACCGAATCGCTCGCCATGTATCCAACTGCTGCAGTAAGCGGTTATTACTTCGCCCATCCGCAAGCCAAGTATTTCGGCATAAACAAAATCACTCAAGAACAACTTCAGGACTATACTCAGCGCAAAGGAATAAGCACCGCAGAAGCAGAGAAATGGCTTAGTCCTGTATTAATTTAAATCCGCACATGAAAGTTATAGAACATATTGCCAAGGCGAAATCGACACTATTCTCAATTGAAATTCTACCACCGCTGAAAGGACAGAACATCAACTCTTTGTTTGAAACAATGGACGAATTGATGGACTTCTCACCGGCGTTTGTGGATGTGACCTATCACCGAGAAGAATACGTATTCAAAGATGCAGGAAACGGGTTGCTGGAGAAACGCGTAGTGCGCAAGCGACCTGGCACTGTGGGAATCTGCGCTGCGATCAGCAATAGGTACAAAGTCGACACCGTGCCACACATTATCTGCGGAGGCTTCAGCAAGCAAGACACCGAAGACGCGCTGATCGATTTGAACTTCGTCGGACTCGACAACGTGCTTGTGCTGCGCGGCGACCCAATCAAGAGCGAAGGACGCTTCAAAGCTGACCCCAATGGACATGCTTATGCCGTTGAACTTGTGCAACAGGTAGTCGACATGAATAAAGGCACTTACATCGACGCAGATTTGAAAGATGTGCAGAAAACCAATTTCTGCATTGGCGTTGCAGGCTATCCCGAAAAGCACTTCGAAGCACCCAATATGAATTCAGACCTGCGCTACTTGAAAGCCAAAGTCGATGCAGGCGCTGAATACATCGTAACGCAAATGTTCTACGACAATCAAGCGTTTTTCAAATTTGTGGCTGACTGCAAAGCGATGGACATCAACGTGCCTATCATTCCCGGGCTCAAGCCACTGGCAAGCCGCTCACAGCTCAGCATTATACCACATCACTTCCACATCAATATGCCTGATGAATTGGTGCAAATGGTAGAGAAAGCCACTTCGGAAGAAGAGGTGCGCAACATTGGTATTGAGTGGTGCATTCAACAATCGAAAGAGCTCATGAAAGCAGGAGTGCCGGTGCTACACTATTACACCATGGGCAAAGCGAAGAGCACGAAGGCGATTGCGAAGGCGGTGTTTTAGAAGGACGAAGGACGAAGGCGGCCCAAACCCAAGATTTTCAATCGAGGGTGCGTGTGTTACCAACGCGTCAGTGAACCATCAACCGCCCCCTGTCAACGCCTTGAGCAAGCTAGAAGGGAGCCTTCTCCATTCTCCAATCTCCAATCTCCATCCGTACCTTTACCCCGTGCGCACACTCCTACTCATACCACCACTCACACAACTCAACACGCCCTATCCGGCAACAGCTTATTTGTGCGGACTATTGAAGGAAAAGAAAATTGACTTTCAACAAGGTGATTTAGGATTAGACTTGGTATTGCGCGTTTTCAATCGTGAAGGTTTCAAGGCCTTGTTCGATAGCATAGAACAAGGCAACTTCAAGTTGACGCCATCGCTCGAAAACATTGTGAAAAGGCGAAAGCAATATGAAGACACGATTGATGCTGTCATTCGATTTCTGCAAAACGACAATTACACCTTCGCCTACCGCATTGCCAATGGCAGCTACTTGCCCGAGGGCAATCGATTCAAAACCATCAGCGATGTAGAGTGGTTCTTCGGCAACATTGGTGTGCAGGATAAGGCACGATACAAATGCACAATGTATCTTGAAGATGTGGCAGACCTTATTCAGGCCACAGTTGGACCGCATTTCGGCTTTTCAAAATACGCCGAGCGCATTTCACGCACTGCTGTGAGCTTCGACCCTATCGAAGAAGCACTCGAAACGCCCAACAACTATTTCGACACATTGCTATGGGCAGAACTTGAGAAATACTTCGAAAATGAAATCCCGCAGCTGGTCGGTTTTACGGTGCCGTTTGGCGGGAATCTTTACGGTGCATTGAAATGTGCACAATGGATAAAGAAGCATCATCCCGAGGTTAAAATCGCCATGGGTGGAGGATATCCCAATACCGAATTGCGCGACTTGTATGATCCCCGTGTATTCAACTACATCGACTTCATCACACTCGATGACGGTGAAGGTCCGTTGATGGCTCTTATCGACAACATCAACAATACGAATCAAACTCCAACTTACATCCGCACCTTTCTCCGCGAAAATGACAAGGTAGAATTTAAGAACACGCGCATCGGCGGTGACTACGGACACAAAAACCTTCCCGCACCTACATATGAAGGATTGCGCATCAAGGAATACCTCTCGGTAATTGATATGCCCAATCCGATGCATCGCCTGTGGAACGACGGCCGATGGAATAAGCTCACCGTAGCGCACGGATGTTACTGGAAGAAGTGCAGCTTCTGCGATATCTCGCTCGACTACATTTCACGCTTCGAGCAGACGCCTGCGGCTTTGCTTGTAGACAAAATGGAAGCGCTGATTGCGGAAACAGGTGAAACCGGATTTCATTTCGTTGATGAAGCTGCGCCACCACTTGCCCTGCGTGATCTTGCTATTGAAATACTTCGACGCAATCTGCAAGTAACCTGGTGGGGAAATATAAGATTCGAAAAAACCTTTACGCCGGATTTATGCAGCCTGCTAGCTGCCTCAGGATGCATTGCGGTTACGGGCGGACTCGAAGTAGCAAGCCCACGTCTGCTTGAGCTCATGGAAAAAGGCGTTACCATCGATCAAGTAGCACGCGTCTGCAAAGGCTTTCGTGATGCTGGAATTTTAGTGCATGCATATTTGATGTACGGCTTCCCCACGCAAACCGATCAAGAAACCATAGACTCGTTGGAAATCGTGCGCATGCTCTTCGAACATGGTTTGCTGCACAGCGCGCACTGGCATCAATTTGCGATGACAGCGCACAGTCCCGTTGGGATGCATCCCGAGAACTACGGAGTAGTTCGCACCGGGCCCGAATTCAAGGGATTCGCCAACAACGATCTCTATCACGATGACCCCGATGGTGCCGATCATGAGAAGTACAGCGACGGCTTGAAAAAAGCGCTATACAATTACATGCACGGCAACGGTATGAATCTAACGCTCCAAAAGTTTTTTTCATTTCCAATACCGAAGCCCAAGGTTCATCCACTCACAATAGCGAATGCCATTAAGACAAATCTACCCGACCCAATTGACACTCCGGGCTATAGCGTTTATTGGCAAGGTGCATCCATCAAATTACTGCAGGAGCAAAAGGATTTTTCTGAGGTGCTCGTTGTTCTCAAGCGTGGTCATGTGAAAATGAAATTGCCCACCGCTGTGTATTGCTTCATTGAGAAAAATGCTTCCGACTTATCATTCAATCAAAAAGGAATTTCGTTGCAATCATTACTCAGCGAATTGGAGCAAATCACGGGAGTTGAGCCCATCGATATTATTCGATCCGCATGGTGGCAAGAACTACGAGCAGCTTTGTGGATCTTAAAGCTGAGCTAAGCGTCACGACTTTCCCGAAGATGTTTTGTTGATGCTCTCCAGAATATCATCCATCATTTCAATTTGCACGCGCTGTATCTCAAGCAACTCTTGCTGCTGATGGATAATGAGATGATCAAGTTTTTCATGCAGTATTCGGATTTCCAACTCCGATTTTAAGTTAATCATGTAATCCTTCTTGGAACGCTCGCGATCTTTTTCCTCCTGCCTGTTCTGACTCATCATAATGATTGGAGCCTGCAGTGCGGCAATGCAAGACAAGATAAGATTGAGCAAAATGAAAGGATACGGATCGAATCCTTCGTTGTTTAAATAATAGAAGTTGAATGAAATCCAGATGACCAAAAAAACTCCGAAGGAAGAAATAAAGACCCAGGAACCACCGAACGAAGCAACCTTGTCGGCCAATCTTTGCCCCAAAGTCAATTCAACCTCATCCGACTTCTCCAATTGCTCAGAAAGCAACGATTGATTCGCCATGGCATCAATCACCGTTTTTTGAACATCACTGATTTCGCCAATTTGATGCTTCACATAATCCGTGATATAACGCTCGCGGTATACCGCAAGCTCACGAAGTGACAAAAATCCTTCTTCTGTAAAATCTGGATTATCCTCCTTAATGAGCGCCATTAAGTTACCGCGCACGGTTCCCCCGTATATGCGTTCGCTTACCGGAAATTCACGATGCGACAAATCACTGATGAACGTTTCCATTACCGCAGAGGTAAAGAATATCATCACAACAACACATGACTTTTATTCTACCACCTGAAAAGGGTCGCTAAACTTGGGGTCTGTTAGTGTCTCGTAATCACTTAACGTCTTCAGGAACGCCACGATAGCAGCTTTCTCTTCTCCGGTCATATACATGCGCTGCGGCAACACACGACCATCCGTTGGGACTTGGTCGAACGGGATTACGGGGCCAAGATGCTCGAAGGTCAAACCGCCTTGCTCCCTAGTTCTTAACTCTTCCGACAGCAATGGATGAGGCTGAATTCCGGAGTTGTAGAATTCAATTACATCTTCCAAGCGGCTAAATCTTCCGTCGTGCATGTATGGCGCGGTGAATTGAATATTGCGGAGAGATGGTGTCTTGAAAAAGCCGTCACGCACTCTTCCAAAATCATCCAACCCGGGCATTCCATTGTCGACATAATCCACCTCAAGACCGATGTTCTTAGGTGCCGACAAGCTTCCATCCAAGTTCACTCCACCATGACATTGAGAGCAAGCGAACTTCAAAAAGAAAACATGTTTACCAAAATTTTCCTGCTCAGTATAGTTCGGAAAGTCAACGTGGTTTACATTTCCGGTAACGCCTGAATTTCTAACTGCCACTGCACCCTCATCATATTTAGTACTCACAGAAACGATGGACTTCACATACTGCGCGAGCGCTACTCCAATTTTTTGAGTAGTAACCTCATCAGTACCGAATGCCTTCTCAAACAAAGGTGAATAGTATTGAATGTTGCGAATGCGGCCCTCCATCTCAAGCGTATCATCCAATCCCATTTCAATGTGATTAGCTATGGGTTGAAGTACCATATGATCAAGAATGGCTTCTCGTAAATCCCAAAAGAAACCCAGTTGCGTTCCTGTATTTACAATGGTCTGCGTGTTTCTCCCGGTGAGTTGGTTTTCATATCCAACGCTAAAACGGGAATTATCAGCAAACCCGAATTGTTGCTTATGGCAACTGCCGCATGCCGTTCGATGGTTTGCCGACAACTGTTGATCATAAAAAAGCACACGCCCTAGCGTAGCCACATCATTGTTGATGACAGAATCCCCATAAGGAATGAAAAAACTTTCGCGTGGCGGAGTAGCATAATCATACGCATCATCTGGAAGCACCGGAAGACGCTTCAGCGGCTTCACTGCCTCTGGGGTGCAGCCAACCATCCATATCAGCATAGTGCAGGCCAATGCAACTAGAAAAGTCAGGCGATTACTCATGACTATGTTTTTTTTTTAGGATTAAAAGCGCACATTCAAGAAAAGTGCAGTAGGCGCCATGAGCAAACGCTTTGTTCCCTCGTACTCCTTAATAATCTGAGCAGAATTCAAATTACTCGTATCACTATCCTTCATGGTGTATCCCGACATGCGCCAAAGAATTTCAGTCCCTACACTTACTTTCTTCGTGAAATGATGCTGAATATAAACAAATGGGGAAAATCCTTTTTCCGTGTAATCGAATTCATGAATGTTCTCAACTAGTTCTCCGCTCTCGTTGGAAAACTTGGCTTCAAATCCGGAGTAACGTGAGGATGAGAAGAAATCGCCTCCGACCTTGACCGACCACTTTTGTCCCATGCCTATTTCCCACCCCAATCCGAATCTCAAATCCACATGCTTAGCCGTCGTATCTGAGGTGGTTTGACCATTAGCTGCTGATGGCAATTCTTGGCGGAATGTAGAGGTATAGCCCATACCATAGCGTATGCTGAATCGCTTTATACCATAAGAGGCCGTAAGCATATACGGATTCCAGACATCATTATCCGTGGTACGATCGCCAAGCCCCAAGTTGACCAGGCGTATAGTATTAACCCCAAGTTCCAAATAAGAAGAGTCACTTTGCGCTTTGGAAATAATAGTCAAAGACATGGTAAGCACCAAGAGTAATAGTTTTTTCATAAAAGAAGCTTTTCAAGTTTAAACAAATATAATACGCAAATGAATTCGAAAAGATTCGAGCTACCGCCTAAAATAGTCAAAATGAAATGCCCAGGAACAGAATCGCCCTGAATGAAACTACACCTACTTTTTTCTGAAGTACAACCTGACCGGAATGCCTTCAAAGTCGAAATTTTCTCTCAATTTATTTTCCAAAAAACGAATATAAGAATCCTTGATATACTGGGGTGTATTGCAGAAAAACGCAATTGCTGGTGACTTTGTTGGCAACTGAGTCACATACTTAATCTTGATATCCTTACCCTTGTAGATGGGTGGTGGGTAGTGTTCAATCAGCGGCAGCATCACCTCATTGAGTTTTGATGTTGGGATTTTCATCTTGCGATTTTCAGCCACTTCCATGGCCTTTTCCAAGGCCTTCAAAATACGTTGCTTGGTCACCGTTGAAGTAAAGAAAATAGGCACGTCGGTCATTGGCGCAAGCTTCGTTCGCAACTCAGTAGTATAATGGTCCACGCTCTTGTGGTCCTTCTCTACAAGATCCCATTTATTGACGAGAATAACCACACCCTTATTGGCTTCAGTAATTTCCTTGAAAATAGACAAATCTTGACGTGTAATTCCTTCCGTGGCGTCGATGAGCAGAAGGCACACATCGCTCATGCGAATGGCCTTGATAGTGCGAATCGAACTATAAAACTCAATGTCGTTATCGATAAGCTTTCGCTTTCGCAAACCCGCTGTGTCAATAAGAATGAGCTCTTGACCAAACGCTTTGTATTCGGTATTTATGGCATCGCGAGTTGTTCCGGAGACATCACTCACAATAGCGCGCTCCTTGCCGGTAAGCGCATTGATGAGTGAGCTTTTACCTACATTCGGTTTTCCTACAATCGCTATTTTAGGAAGTTCAGATTCCAAAGCCTCTTCATCCGACGGAATTCGCGTGGCAATAAACTCCATCAAATCTCCAGTACCATAACCATTATTTGCACTTATAGGCCATATCTGATCGCCCAATCCGAGTTCCCAGAATTCATTCATCCAACCCTCCTTATCAGAGGTGTCGACCTTATTGCACAACAGTACTATTTCGCGCTTCGACTTGCGCATTTTCTGCGCAATCATTCGATCACCATCGGTCAGCCCCTCTTTGCCATCAACCAGGAAGAGCACCATATCGGCTTCGCCTATGGCCAATGCCACCTGAGAGTTAATTTCTTTTTCGAATCCGGCCTCATCCTCCTCCGCTAAACCACCGGTATCGATAATTACAAAGGATTTACGACCCCATTCTCCGATTCCATATTTGCGGTCACGTGTAACACCTGCAGTGGGATCAACAATGGCATCGTCAGTGCCCGTTAGACGATTATACAGGGTGGACTTACCCACGTTGGGCCTTCCTACAATGACGATTGTGTAACTCATAACAGGTGCAAAGGTAAGCAATGCAGAGCACAGCTCACAGTTTACTCTGCAGGCTCATCCAACCGCCGCCATTATGCACCTCCGCATAACCGTTCGCCTTGAGAATAGATTTCGCAGAAGCACTGCGCATGCCGCTTGCACAGCAGGTGATTACAGCCTTGTCCTTGTGGATTCGCTTCAGCTGACTGCTAATGGTTTGCAACGGAATGTTCACCGCACCGCGTATATGTCCGGCATTGAACTCAGCCGGTGTCCGCACATCAATGATTTGTGCGCCCTGGAATACAAGTTCTTTGAAATCGACCTTTGGCCCGAAACCAAGCAGTTTTTTAATGGATTGAATCATGTTTCTTACTGTTAGAAATTTCCATTTACTTCCATCCAGCCACCACCATTACTGCAGTCTACACCATGCTGACGTAAAAACATCGTTGCCTGCTCGCTGCGCATTCCACTAGCACAACACAAAATGATGGGTTGTGGCATTGCCTTAATTTCCTCCAGTCGCGCAGACACCTCTTGCAGAGGAATATTGATACTTCCTTGCACATTACCGCCCATGAATTCTGCCGGCGTTCTCACATCAATGATTGTTGTTTTGTTGCTCATATAGTACTTTTTTACTTTGTTTTATTTTCAGGAAATCCGACGATTAAGCCCCCATCAATGCCCCAAACATCGCGCTATTCAAGGGATTCGCACTTATCACACATGAGCCCGATGAACACCCGAAAAGCGCATAATAAACATAACCGACAACCAAACCAATCAAAGCTCCTAAGAGCATTTTTCGGTATTTCGATAGATTATATTTCATTTGAAACATGGCGCAAAGATGAGAGCGCCAATATGAAGCCACCGCCACATTTGTTACACAAAAAACTTGGACAAAATCAAGATTGCTTTCGCTTTGTTTTTTGTACAAGGGCTTTATGATAAATTTTGCGGATACTCTCCTTTTCATCACGTAAGACTATGCCGCCGATTATGGTATTCAACTGCCAAACATCTTGAGTATCCGACAAAAAAATCTGCGAAAGCGCGTGTGCTGCGCTCCAACGCACCACTGTCCCGTTGTGCTCTGTCATTTCAAGTAATGCCGGTATAGCGCCTTCAGCACTTAACCAATGCCGTGATGCAAGATTCGCTATGACACGCCCCGACTCGCGCAGCATGGCTGGCGATTTTTCATTAAGCTGTTGTATCGCAAATTCCCAAATAAATTGAGTATCCAAATCATGAACTTCACGTGTGAACAATTCAAGAGCCTCCATACCAAGGACGCGCTGATTGACACGAAGAGCTCTTAGCTCACAAATAAGAATAGGCGCAAAATTTAAGTCTGCTTCAATTGCTTGTTTCAGCAATAGCACCTTTGCCTTTGCTTTGGTTGATGAATCGTGCAGAATGTCCAACATAGATACCATTCGGCAAAGAAAAGCCCCTAAGCATAAAACCAATTCAGCTAAATTCGAAAGCTAAATGCGCTTCGCCTTTATCATCAATAGCCAATCTCCACAATCTGCTGCGGATGCGCGAAAACTGCAGAGCATGTTCGGCGATGAGCATTCGTACCTTATTACACAAGTAGCGGGAGAGGCTACCGTTTTAAGTCAGCAGGCCGTTGATTATGGCTACACACACATTATCGCTGTGGGTGGCGATGGAACAATCAATGAAGTCGTGAACGGCATGATGGCTTCAGCAAAATACGCAGAGACTAAACCATTCTTCACTATTCTACCGCGTGGCTCAGGCAACGACTTTGCTCGTTCTCTAGGCATATCCAAACAATTAAACCACCTGCGTGAGCGACTTAATTCAACCGATGTATGCAGCATTGACATCGGATTGGTAGAGTTCAAGGACTTGAACGGAAATGATTGCTCGCGCTATTTCATCAACGTAATGGATGCTGGCCTAGGTGGTCATGTAGCTCAGAAAGTGAGTCAATATAAGCGCGGGCTATGGTCATTCACTGCATATCAAAGAGCAATCCTAACAACATTACCATTCTACAATAAAAAAACAGCAACACTAAACAGCGAAAATTACCGGCACTCCGGACCTGTCCTTAGTGTTGTCGTTGCGAATGGCCGATGGTTTGGCAACGGACTATGCATTTCCCCGGATGCATCACTGCGCGATGGAGCTTTGCAGCTGGTAGTGCTTGGCGACGTTGGCATACTGGAATATCTCCTTTATCTGCCACGCGTGCTTCGAGAGAAAAAAATTAAGCACAAAGCAGTGGTTTACAAATCCATCAAAAGCGTAATCATCGATGGTATCAACATCCCATTGCAATTGGATGGTGAATTCGTCGGCTATACTCCTTTGAAAGTAACCGCTGTTGCGTCAGCATTGAACGTGCTTCAGTAAGCAAATTCTACTGTTCCTTTAATCTAGTTGTTTTTAGATAATTGCCCATGAAACTCTTTCCTGTTAAACCAAAATCAGCCATAGCAAGAAACACCAAATCTTCACTGCCTGTATTTATCGATTGGTGATTGCTCCATCGTGGTATGAAAGCAAAGTCTCCGGGCTTGACTACATTTTCGAATTGATCGACAATTACTTTTCCTTCTCCTTCCAGAAAAATGAAAACCGTTTCATGAGCGTGGCGGTGCATCTCGTTGGTTTTACCCGATTTTATTCGCACAATCCTTGGGTCAAGAACCTCCATTTTAAAGGGTAAAATATTGACCGTAAAATCAATATTCAGTTCTTCTATTCTGTTTTCGTAAAGTCCCGTAAGCCGAGAATCTTGAATGGAAGAAAACAATTCATGTGCATGCTCTGCATCAGTGAGTGATTTCTGATCATTGATTTTTTCTATGAGGCCTCCTATGCGTAGCATTTGCAGGTCTGCATATACATGAGCAGTGAGTTGCTGAATGCTTTCAGACCAAGCGCGAGTATAGTCGTCATTGATAAACGATTCGACAAAATCTATTACATCATTTTTTTGATCTTCTGAGCCTAGCGCATAGAGATAGAAAGAAGATACGGAAGACCAAACTCCAAGTGGGTTAAGTGCATGCCGACCGAGCAGAGCCTGTCGAAGAAGTTCAAATTCACTCTTTACGTGATTGAGTTCCTGTTCGGAGAAGCGCTGGGCAATAGTGGCCTTTCTAAAAAGATTATTCATAGCGAGCTATTTGCTTCAAAAGTACATGAAACAGGAATTCCCTTATTACTTACTAGTCATGCGCCACACGCCATCCCAGCCAGCGCCCAATGCGTGAGTCTCCAACAGTTTAATCCGCTCAATAAATATCGCTGCCGTTTTGTCTTCGTACTTCTCAACTAATTCGGTAAAAATCGCTCTCGCGGCTAGCCAATCCTGGCGCCTATATGCAGCAATTGCTTCGTTGAAACGCGTGCGTCTTGTAGTTTGAATAGGCGTCAATTGCGCACTCAAGCCGAGAAGCTCATAAATCTCTACCGGCTCTGATTTTCCCTTGACAATAATGCGATCAAGTTCTAATGCCTCAACATGAACATCGGCCATACGCAGCGTTGATTCGGATATAATGATTGCTGTACCAAATTGTTTATTGGCTGATTCTAAGCGAGAGGCCAAATTGACGATATCGCCCATGACAGTACAACTTCTTGCTGTATCACTGCCGATATTACCAACAACGACTTCCCCGGTAGCAAGGCCAATTCTTATCTGAATCTCCGGAATATCTTTCCTCAGCCCTAATATTTCCGGCAATTCATGGCGGAATTGTTCGAGAGCTTCGCGCATACGAATTGCAGCTCGACACGCTGCCGCGGCTTGCTCGTCTTCGCGGATGAATGGCGGCCCCCAGTAAGCCATAATAGCATCGCCAATAAATTTATCGATGATACCACCCTCTGCCTTGATGCATTCGGTCATTATGGTAAAGTAGCGATTCACCATCTTTACCAATCCTGTCAGTGAAAGTCTTTCGCTAATTCCGGTAAAACCGGCAATGTCGCAGAACAAAATTGTCATAATTTGCTTTTGGTCAGCCAAGACTTCCGCTCTACCCGGTAGAATAATCTTCTCAACTACCCGTGGGTCGATATAAGTGCTTATCACTGCCTGCAGGTCTTGCTTCTTTCGCAACTCTGCAATCATTTTATTCATACTATCCCCTAGCTGACCAATTTCATCCTCTGGGAGTCCTTCAATCTTGATAGCTAGATTACCACCGTGCACGTCTTGAGGTTATTTCACCAATCGCATGATGGGGTTTGCCAATCGTTTAGAAAGAAACCAAGCGCCCCAAAGTCCACGCACAAGTGAAAGCAATGTCACAATCAAACTACTCCAAAGAACTTTTTGCTCGGCAACACTTGCACGTTGCACCGAATTCTCAGCTATTTTAACTGGAAGGTCTTGCAGCTTACTCCGCTTCACCTGCAACGTTGATTATGCAAGAATATTTATATCAAGCAAATCATGATGACCATTAAGTTCTCCCTGTTTCGCTTTTGCTAAAACTCGACGTGCAATATCTGTTTGCTGAGCAAAAATGGATTCTATTTCAGTCATAATCTCCCGAGCCTGAGCATATAGCTCTTGATCTTCACGGTTCTCGGGCAGCTTGGAAAGGTAAGAGCGAAGCCGTGCTACGTCCTCATTGACGAGAACGGTAAACTTATAGAAATTCGTTTCAGCTACAGCAATTACAGAAGAATCCGTAGTTGTCATTTGATATTCGCGATAGAGTCTTTCAAAGGCGATTCTTCTTCGGAGGCCACTTTCATTCAATTGAGCAGCATGAGTTGCTATTGGAATTCCGGAATTTGAAATATCCCTTACCTGATTCCCCAAGTGGATGACTTGAATACTATTAAGGACAGCGGCCACAATCAT
>CANHPZ010000035.1 GCA_947462725.1 Flavobacteriales bacterium | reverse complement strand
TTCACGCAAAAAGATTTCGTGGTCGCTGTATAGGAATTTCTTGATTATCGGGAAAATGTTGTCGGTATGCACCTTCAATTGTCCTTCGGTCATCGTACTCATGTGTCTTGTGTTTTTTTGATTTGCAGCCGCGTGTTGTCAACGGCCGTGCCATGGGCGGAAGGAGGCAATTTTGTCAGAGCCTCGACTTCGCTCGGCTACCGTCCCTCGACTTCGCTCGGCTACCGTCCCTCGACTATGCTCGGGCACCGCCCCTCGACATCGCTCGGCTACCGCCCCTATACTATGCTCGGGCACCGGTTGTCTCGCGAGAAATTCGCATTGCTGTACTTAGTAATTCGTAGTTTGTAATTTATGAGTGGACGGTCCCTGAGCGCATTCGAAGGACGGTCCCTGAGCGCAGTCGAAGGACGGTCCCTGAGCGAAGCCGAAGGGGCCCTCGACATCGCTCAGACACCTCGTTTTTCGCTAGAGGATTGCACATCGGCTTCGCTCGGTTATCGCGGAGGTCCCAGAGCTCTGCCGAAGGGCGTCACCAAATAGAAATTCGACCCTCACCTAACTTAGTCCTTAGAAATTTGGACCTGGTAATCCGAAATCTGTAATCCTTTTAGTTATGAGTTATCGGTTATGGTGCTGTGCGGCGCACCCCTTCGTCCATCGCCCCTCTTCACTATATTCGCCCCAAACACAAACACACAACCATGTCTTTCCCAAGCGATCTGGAAATTGCCCAGTCATGCAAGATGCAGCACATCAATGAAATTGCTGCCAAGCTGAACATCGCCGTTGATGACCTCGAACACTACGGTAAGTTCAAAGCGAAACTCCCATTGGCACTCATCAATGAGGAAGCCATCAAGAAAAACAAACTCGTCCTCGTTTCGGCTATCACGCCTACACCGGCCGGAGAAGGTAAAACAACAACGTCTATTGGACTTACCGAAGGCTTAAACAAAATAGGAAAGAAGGCTACAGTGGTGCTGCGCGAACCATCGCTCGGACCGGTCTTCGGTATCAAAGGCGGCGCAGCCGGAGGCGGTTACGCTCAGGTAGTTCCGATGGAAGACATCAATCTCCACTTTACCGGAGATTTCAGCGCAATCGAAAAGGCCAACAACCTGCTCGCAGCGCTTATCGACAATAACATTCAGAGCAAGCAAAATAACTTGGGTCTTGATCCGCGCCAGATCTACTGGAAGCGCGTGATGGACATGAACGACCGCTCACTACGCGACATCACCATCGGTTTGGGTGGCACGGCCAACGGTATGCCCCGTCAAGATGGCTTCAACATCACACCGGCCAGCGAAGTGATGGCGATTCTGTGCATGTCGAAAAACATCGAAGACCTCAAGGAAAAACTGGGTAACATCTTCGTTGGATTTACATTCGACAAGAAACCCATCTATGCCCGCGACCTCAAGGCTCAGGGCGCTATGGCAATCCTGCTGAAGGATGCCATCAAGCCCAACTTGGTGCAAACCCTTGAAGGTAATCCCGCTATCATCCACGGCGGACCGTTTGCCAATATCGCCCAAGGTACCAACACCATTATCGCTACAAAAGTGGGACTTTCACTTTCCGACTATGTGGTTACGGAAGCAGGATTTGGTGCTGATCTCGGTGCCGAGAAATTCATGAATATAAAATGTGGTTATGGCAACATTCAGCCCGATGCCATCGTGCTCGTGGCAACCATACGCGCACTGCGTCATCACGGCGGAGCGAAAAAGGAAGAATACAACACGGCATCGATGGAGCGCGTTACACGCGGCTTTGGCAACTTGGCCAAGCACATCGAGAACTGTCAGAAGTTTGGCATCAACCCCACGATTGCCATCAATCATTTCCCTACCGATAGTGAAGATGAAATCAACTACGTGATCGCGCAATGCGCCGAGCTTGGCGTGAAAGCCGTTGTGGCCCGTGGTTTTGCACAAGGCGGCGAAGGCATGAAGGATTTGGCCAATGCCGTGGTTTCGGAAATCGAATCGGGCAAAAACGCATTCAAACCACTCTACGATTGGAGCATGCCGGTGAAGGAAAAGATTACGCGCATAGCGAAGGAAATCTATGGAGCCGATGCGGTCAACTTTTCCAAAGATGCCGAAAGCGATCTGAAGATTATCGATAAACTCGGCTTGGCAGGCTTGCCGATATGCATGGCCAAAACGCAGAAGTCGTTTAGCGACGATGAATCGAAAGTGGGGCGCCCCACCGGATTTACCGTCACTGTGCGCGAGTTCGAGTTTGCAGTAGGAGCAGGGTTCATCATCCCCATCCTCGGCGATATGATGCGTATGCCCGGATTGCCGGTGATTCCTGCAAGCGAAGGCATGGACATCGATGCCAACGGGGTGATTAGCGGATTGTCGTAAGCATACTATTCCACTACTTTATTCCATATCCAACTTGGGTATGCGAGAGCGTGTGCAGTGATTTGCCCCATGCAATACTCCACTCGCAACTGGAAGGAATGGTTTGAATTTACCCGCGCCGAACTGCGCGCCCTACGCGTGCTCATGGTGCTGTTCGCCTTGGCCGTCGCACTGCGTTTTTATGTAATGCTCTGGATGCCGCCACCGGTTTTAGTGCAGCACCTGCCGTGGCCGCAATTGAGCGCGCTGATGGAAGAGGATAGCACGAGGGCAGAGCATTCTCAGTTCACACCAAGGTCATTTGCTGAAAATAATCGCTGGCCATGGAGGAGCAATCGACCGTTTGCTGCGGCTTCAGATTCTATGGTTGAACCGCGCTTCCGCAAGAGCCGCATCGTGGAACTCAACACGGCCGACACCATCGACCTGCGCAATTTGCCCGCCATTGGTGCCTGGCTGGCGCGCAAGATTGTGGACTATCGCGAGCGATTGGGTGGATTTGTAGAGGTGGAGCAGCTGCTTGAAGTGTACCGCATGACTCCCGGCAAGCTCGACACGATTCGCCCCTTACTTGTGCTCGACACATCGGAGGTGGTGCGCATGGATGCCAACGCGGTGGAGCTCGAGCGCTTGCTGAAACATCCGTACTTCTCCGTAACACAAGCCAAGGGATTCATCAACTACCGCATGAAGCATGGTCCGTTTAGACGCATAGAAGATCTGCGCAAGTGTTTGCTAATCGATGAAAATACCTACTCGAAGATTAGGGTTTACATGGAAGTTCGTTGACTTTTGTGGTCTATGAATCTCGAAGAAAGAATTAAAGATGCTATGGTCGATGTGCACGACTTCCCGAAGCCGGGCATCGTATACAAAGACATCACCCCCATTTTCCAAGACCCCGCTCTCCTCAACGATATCCTCGATGTGATGGTGGAGGAGTGTCGTGGATTAAACATTCAAGCGATTGTTGGATTGGAAAGTCGCGGCTTTCTTTTAGCAGTGCCGCTTTCTCTGCGACTCGGGATTCCTTTTGTGATGGTGCGTAAAAAGGGCAAACTTCCGCGTGAATGCCACTCCATATCGTACGACTTGGAATACGGCAGCAGCGCCATCGAAGTACACAAGGATGCCCTCAAACCCGGACAGCGTGTGCTCATTCACGATGATGTGCTTGCCACAGGAGGCACGGCGGAAGCCGCTGCTCGATTGGTGCAACTTGCAGGCGCTGAAGTAGTGATGTTTCAGTTTTTGGTTGAATTAAGTTTCCTTAAAGGAATCGATAGAATGCAGCCCTTCACGCCGCACATCACTACTTTTGCACGCTTTTAATAAACGATGCAGCTGGTTTAGCTGAGCATCGGTCACAACATAAACTCTTATTTAGGCAAAGCAATGAACTTTGAAAAATCAGAAAACCAGTTGATGATCGCGCAGATGGTGCGCGATTTCGTGGAGAAGGAAGTACGTCCGCATGTTATGACATGGGACGAAAGTCAGGAATTTCCTCGTGAAGTATTCCGCAAAATGGGTGAGCTCGGCCTTATGGGCGTGCTCGTTCCACAGGAATATGGTGGCTCAGGATTGGGCTATTACGAATATATATCGGTGATTGAAGAGGTGGCCAAAGTGTGCGGTTCCATAGGACTTTCCGTGGCAGCTCACAATTCACTTTGCACCAATCACATCCTCGAGTTTGCCAATGAAGAGCTGAAGCAGAAGTATTTGCCAAAGCTCGCCACCGGCGAATGGATAGGAGCGTGGGGCCTCACCGAGGCCAACACCGGAAGCGACGCAATGCGCATGAAGTGCACTGCTGTGCAAGACGGCGACTATTGGGTCATCAACGGTACCAAGAACTGGATTACACACGGTATCTCTGCCGAAGTTGCAGTTGTGCTCGTGCGCACAGGCGATTTGCTCGACTCACACGGCATTACTGCTTTCATCATTGAGCGCGGAACACCTGGTTTTTCTGGTGGAAAAAAAGAAAACAAACTCGGCATGCGTGCCAGCGAAACAGCGGAGCTTGTCTTCGACAACTGCCGCATTCATAAGAGTCAGATTTGTGGCGAAGTAGGGAAGGGTTTCCAGCAGGCCATGAAGATTCTCGATGGCGGTCGCATCAGCATTGGTGCATTGGCTATGGGAATTGCCAAGGGCGCTTTCGAAGCCGCCGTGAAATATGCCAAGGAACGCGAGCAGTTTGGTCAGCCAATCGGAAATTTCCAGGCTATAGCATTTAAACTCGCTGTTATGCAAACGGAGATTGAAGCTGCTGAAGCCTTGTTGTATCAGGCAGCATACTTAAAGAACAACAAGATGAAGCTGACAAAGGAATCGGCGATGGCCAAGTACTTCGCTTCTGAAGTATCGGTGCGTTGCGCAACAGAAGCCGTTCAGATTTTCGGAGGCTATGGTTATACCAAAGACTTTCCTGTGGAGAAATTCTACCGCGATTCAAAGCTGTGCACTATAGGAGAGGGCACAAGCGAAATTCAAAAGCTGGTGATCTCGAGAGAGATACTCAAAGGATAGGTTTTTCACGCAGAGACAACGAAGATAGATACACGCAAAGAGCGCTGAGAAGTCTGTTATTACGCATTAACTTTCATTCGGCAATTCAAATCATTGCTAGATATTAGCTAGCGTTATCTGCGTGAATTTTCCTCTGCGAACTTTGCGAGAGATAAGCCTAATTAAAATCTACCCTCCGACAACAACACCCATCGCGCAGAATTTATCCTGGCGTTGATGCGTGCGTGTTGCGGCATCCATTTTCATAAGAGTCGATAATTCGTTTTTGATGACTTCCTTCACTGTATCGAAGGTCAAGGTGTGATTGGTATGTGCGCCACCCATAGGCTCGCGAATGATACCATCGATGAGCTTGTTGGAATGCATGTCTTCAGCCGTGAGCTTCAACGCCTTTGCTGCAGTGACTTTGTGATCCCACGAACGCCATAATATCGAAGAACAAGATTCCGGTGAAATAACAGAGTACCAGGTGTTTTCCAACATCATCACGCGGTCGCCAATGCCAATGCCAAGCGCTCCGCCTGAGGCGCCTTCGCCAATGATGATGCAGATCACAGGTACCTGAAGTTTCATCATCTCAAACAAGTTGCGAGCAATAGCTTCTCCTTGTCCGCGCTCTTCAGCTTCTAACCCCGGAAACGCGCCGGGTGTATCAATAAAGGTAACAATGGGCTTGTTGAATTTCTCTGCAAGCTTCATTAAGCGCAGCGCTTTGCGGTATCCCTCAGGATTGGCCATACCAAAGTTGCGGTACTGACGCATCTTGGTAGTGTTGCCCTTTTGCTGACCAATGAACATCACGCTCATATCGTCGATGAAACCAAAGCCGCCAATCATGGCCTTGTCGTCTTTCACTGTGCGGTCGCCATGCAGCTCAATCCAATTGCCACCGGTAATGTGCTCAATGTATTGGAGGGTGTATGGGCGGTCGGGATGACGGCTCACCTGCACGCGTTGCCATGAATCGAGATTGCTGTAAATCTCCTCCATCTTTTTCTTTACGGCATCTTCAAGTTCGTTGATGGCCGCAGTCATATCTACGCCGGCCTTCTTCTCACTTTCCTTCAGCTTCTCGATCTGCGTGTGCAGTTCTTTGATGGGTTCTTCGAAATCAAGATAATTCATGGTAACATGCTATTTGAGACCGCAAATTAGACAAATTGTGATGATGCACGGAAATTCCTGCGCACGATGTTATCGAAACAGCGGTGCTTAAAAGTCCTTCAATCGGGCGCGCACTCGACGTTTATCAGCTCGGCTATACTGGCGTCGGAAATCTAATTTTCCATGCACGTAGCCAACAACATTGATGGATGTGTAATTGACGAAGTTGTTGAAATAGCGCCCATCCACGCCAAAGGCCACATTGCCAATCGGTAAGCGAATGCCAAAGGATGTGCTCATTCCCATAGGACCCGCGATATGAGAATCCTGGTTGTATACTGCGCTGACGTTATAATGGAATATGCGCATAAGCACACCATCTCCGCCAATCTCAAACAAGTGGCCCGAAGGAATTAACCGCCCCGCCGAAGCTTTATCCGTGAGTGGGAAATTGCTGGGGAAATCAACGTATCTGCATTTGATGCCCACAATGTCGGAACGAACGGCATAGCCCTTTCGGTCGTTTACCGGCCCGAAGCTATACTTGTAATAGAGCCCTGCCGAAAAGCCGAGGAATATGGTGTTGGCATTGAACGAGGAAGCACTGCGCAAATCGGTTTCGTTGGAATAGCCCTCTACGCCAAACTCAAACGAGTTTAGATGAGAACGATACTTTTTCTCTTCCGCTATTTCCTGGTGAAGAATTTTCTTAAATAGTTCGGCCTTTAGCGACTTGAGGTCACCGTTGCTGATACCATAACTCTGCTCTGTGGTGCGAACCAAGCTATAAGCCTCCCAGAAATTGCGCTTATCGCGCTCAATTCGAGCTTTTTCAATTAAGCGTTCAATCTTATAGTTTTGGTACTTTGCGCTAAGCTCTTTGAACCGATCCGGTTTAATATCCGATAAGCGCACGAGTTGCCCAAAATACTCTCCGCTTTTCTCATCATCCTTGGCGTGCATAGATGAAACTAGCATTTCAGCTGCTTCACCGAAATGGCCGGCACGCAGTTCTTCGCGCAATGACTTAGCTTCTGAATTACAAACGGCTACAGCGCAGTAATTATCTACCAACTCATTGGCCAAGTAGTAATCATGCTGCTGCACAAATTTCGATGCCATCAAACGAGTATAACTCAAATACCGATCGTAGGCTTGTTGCAAATGATATTCAATGTCGTCGTTGTGCTTATGCTTGTTGCGCAAAGCTTTCAAAATGGCTATGGCTTCTTCGTACTCATCCTTACCCAAAAGTTCCGTTGCGTTTTCAATGGAAGCGTTTAAATCGAGCACATCATCAGAATTGCTTATTTGACTAATAGCCTTATTGTAATCGGCCACCAGCATGTTCCACTCTGAAGTGTTGATTTGATGATTGATGAAAAGCGCCGACTGGAAATCGGAAGTGATGCGCTCATACTTAATTACGAGCGGGCGCACATTGATGCTGTTCCCAGATCGCTTAAAACCTTCAATCTCGGCGTTGAGGGCAATCAGTCGTGTGATGCAGTCTTTGAGAATGGACTCGGCCAAACCGGCTTTGTTCAATGTGCATCGCCCAAAAAGTGTCTTGTATTTATCATCGAAACAAAACTCAAATTTCAAGTTTCCCAACTTGGTGTTGCTGTTGATCTTGGTTTCAGAACTGAACAATTGTATAAGCGCCCCGCCGTCTTCTTTAACATAATTCGTGGAGCCACTTTCTACCTCGATGATGATCTTTTCGGACAACTTAACCAGCAGGTCTTTCTTCATGGCCTCCTCAGCATCGTCGACATCTTTGGGACTTCGAGTTTTCAACTTTTCACTCGAGGTCGATACCAACTGATCTTGCCTGTTGGATGCTTCATTTCTGAGGTCCGAACAATCTTGGCCAACCAACGACAGGGTCAGAATAATGAAGGTAAGGGTAACGATGATCTTGCTCATCCACATGACTTTTGCCGGCAATTTAGGGTGGCGAAGGTAATTAATATTGTTTGTGCTTTTTCCTGTAAATAATGCAATCGACTATATGCTGCCGATGAGGTGAAGTCGTGATTTCAGGTTACGCTAAAACAATTTTAATCTTAATTCCTTTAAAACATGAAACTATTTTTTACCGCTTTGGCCTTATGGCTTTCAACTGCTGCTTGGTCTGCTATTTACACGGTGTCCAACAACCCCACCGTGCCGGCGCAATTTTCTGACGTTCAGTCGGCGCACAATTTTGCTGAGGCCGGTGATACACTCCAGCTCGTGGGATCAACTGTTGGCTACAATTATTTGAGTGCCACCAAACGCATTCATATTATAGGTCCAGGGTGGGGTGGCCCGGGTTTGCCCGCTTACTTGTATGCACCAACATTTGGCGTTGGGTCTGACGGCAGCACGATTCAAGGTATTTATCTCAATTATAATATAGCCTTGAATGCCCCGAATATTATTGTGAAAGAGTGCTATGCATATCAGATTAATTTTAATGGTGCAGGCGCTAATGCACTGATTCAAAATTGTGTGGGTCTGCGCAGTATTTATGATCTGGGGAGCGCTAGCGGTCAGGTTATTTCCAATTGCTTGTTCAATTTTTCTGACGGAACAGGTGCCTATCAGCCTTGGTGCTACATTGACGGGAGCAATAGCGCGATGGCTTATCCATCATTGATTACGAATTGTACTTTTTATTTAGTAACTATGAATGAGTTGTATAATGCGTCGTTTTCAAATTGTGTCATGCACAGTGTCTTGGAAACAGTTACGTGGATGGGCGGTGATTATGATAATTGTGTGAATTGCACAATCAACAATAGCATGCTCTTTTGCAGCGGCTGTGCTTTTGCCGACATTGATGGGGGTGCAACGCTCTTGGATAATCTCAGTAATACGATCAACCCTTTCGTTAATGCTCCACAGACGCCAAATGCATATGCCAACAATGTGCTGCCGTTCAGTTCTTTTAATTTTAGTCTTGTGTCTTCTAGTCCCGGTATTAATGCGGGATCTGATGGCACAACGATCGGTATCCAGGGCGGTGCTTATCCTTTTGCCGAAGGATCGATGTATGGCGGGATGAGTGGTTCCGTTCCCTACATCTCCTCATTCATCATCAACAATCCGGTAATTCCCGAAGGAGGAACGCTCAACATTCAGGCAACCGCAATTATTCCAGCAAACCAATGAGAAATACAATCATCACAGCCTGCGCAGCGCTGCTGATGGGGATTTCCGGAACGGCGCAAACTATCGTGAGGTCGGAGGGCTTCTTCGATTCCGATCCGGGAGTGGGTAGCGGAATTCCTTTGGTTAACAACCCAACTGGATCTGCCGCCGACATCAGTGGTAGCCTACCGAATGAACTAGCTAGCGGCTTTCATTCATTCTATGTGCGATGCAAAAGCTCTGCGAAGCTTTGGAGTAATGCCCGCGGACGCACGGTGTTCGTCAACAATGAAGTGAACCAACCACCCGTACTTCTTGAAATAGTAGACTGCGAATACTTCATTGATTCGGATCCAGGTGTGGGTAATGGAGTGAATGTGCCTGTGGCATCGAGTCCTACCGAAGTTTCGATTTACACACAAGTTGCTACTTCCCAATTACCCGGAATGCATCAGTTGGGAGTGCGCTTCCAAGCTGAAAATGGGATGTGGAGCAATTCGAAGTACCGCACTTTCTTAGTGCGCTCGGCCAACGATAATCAAGTTGCCGACGAGATTGTTCAAGCCGAATACTTCTTTGATGCCGACCCCGGCGAGGGAAATGGCAGCCCCATCAATATCGATACACCGGGTCTCTTGGTTAGCCTCAACTCATCCATGGCAATCAACCTGACACCCGGAGTGCATCAATTGTATGTGCGTTGCAAATCAAATATGGGCTATTGGAGCAACGCCCGAGTGCGCTCAGCAATAGTTAGAGAAGGCACTATAGTGCCGTCCATCCATTACATCGATGCCGCCGAATATTATATTGATAACGATCCCGGCCAAGGCAACGGCACGCCTATAGCGGTTCCCACTGCAACAACGGTTGATATTGTTGAACTTATTGATGCTTCTGCCATTGCGGTGGGCGTACATCAGCTGTTTATCCGAGTTCGTTCTGACCAGAATGTATGGAGTGACTTTGCGGCGCAGTCATTTACGGTTAGTTCAGAAACAGAACCGTTGTTCACCTTGCAAGCACTTAATCCACTTTGCGCCAATACCAATTCCGGAACAATTGAGGTTACTACGGTTGGGGGCACTCCACCTTTCTTCTATGCTTGGGACGGTGTTGTAGGCAATGACACGCTTTTTAACGCTTCAGCCGGCGAGCATCAGTTGATTGTAACTGATGCAATAAGTGCTGTGGTGCTCGATACCACCATTACGCTGGTGGCTCCTGAAGCACTGACTTTTGAAATGTCATCTACCAACGTTTCCTGTATAGGCGGAAGCGATGGAACTGCTGCCGTAATTGCTGCAGGTGGTGTGGGCGATTACATCTACGATTGGAATGGCTTTGATATAAATCAACTTGTTGCCGGCGTATACTTCTTCTCTGTGACCGATGGCAATGGATGTGATGTGTCGGGGTCGGTGAGCATCACCCAACCCGATGCGATAACCACTTCGGTCACCGTAACGCCTGTGAGTGTTTCCGGCGCATGTGATGGCTCTGCCGATGTGAGTATTGCAGGAGGAACAGCGCCATACACGGTGCAATGGGACGACATCAACAACTCAACCGGTACTCCAATCAATACGCTTTGTGAAGGTGAATACCTAGCATCTATCGTGGACGCTAACGGTTGCACTGTTCAATCGCAAATCGTTTCGATTGTGACCGGATTGGAAGAAATCGAAGGCAGCGAATTGCAGGTGGCAATTAGTCCGAATCCCGGACAAGGCCTGTTTCGCGTAGTGCTTTCAACAGCTCATGCCGATCATGTCATGTGGAAAGTAACCGATGCTCAGGGCCGCTTGGTAGCGCAGTCGTTATCTGCACAGCCCTTAGAATCAGGAACACAATTTACTGTCGATCTCACCGGCATGGCGCAAGGCCTGTATCATCTTCAAATCGGATTCAATGGAACGCTCAGCTCACATCGCTTGATGGTGCTCTCTGGTTATTAATCATATACTCTACATGTATAGCAGGCCACCTTAGGGTGGCCTGTTTTCTTTAAGCGACTTCTTCTTCTTGCACCGTCCAGGCCTCTGCAGCCTCTGCAAAAAGCGGCTTCACCCGAGGCCACACCAAACCGAACGTTTCGGAATTGCGATACTGATTCAAAAAGGATTCTTCATTCCAGCGCGAATAGGTAAAGAAAATATGCGGATGTTTCGTGTCGCGCATGAGCGCCAAATGTTTGCAGCCTTCGGCAGCGCGTATGCGCGATTTGTATTGCTCAAAAATGGATAGGAACTCGGCGCAAGCGTCAGTCCTGAAGGTCATCTTCACTATTCGGGTCACCATGGAATTCAATTCGTATTACATCGCCTATTTGCAGGCCAAATAAATCTGCCGCGCCGCCACCATGCACCGTTGACCCGCCGTTAATGGCAATCATCAACTGGCCGCCTGACGACCACATGGCCAAGCGTTCGCCCTCCACCACATCGGTGTAGTAGTTGCTGATTTTGGATATAGCGAAGCCAACACTTTTATACAGAATGCTGAAGCGACGCTTTCTGCGCACGCTCTCAAAGAGTTTCTTAGAAATATTGCAATAGACATTGCCGTAATGGTCGATGTATTCCACATGCCCTCTCAGGAAATCCCCTTCAATACTCGCTGTTTGAACGAGGGCATTATTAAACGTCGATACACGCTGGCCAAGGAATTCTATCTGTCCGCCTCGCGATAGGTGAGCAGCGGCCTTGGCGAATACGCCTTTCATTGGAAAGGTCCAGTCATCTCCCTGAGGAAGAGTAATCTCATAAATGTCGTCGGGCTCCTGATCGAATAGCAAATAGAAAATACCGTTGTCGGCTGCAATGAAATAATGGCCCATGTAATGAATGGCCAGATGCGGCTGCCTTGCCGTGAACTCAGGGTTAATCCCAATCACATGCACAGTACCCAACGGAAAGTGATGCCAGACGTTGCGCACCAAAAACGCAGCTGCTTGTATGTCGAACGAATGCACATCATGACTTACGTCCACAATGGTGGCCTGCGGTGCTTGCGAAAGAATCGACGCCTTGACAGCGGCCACATAATGGTCGCGAAGCCCTAAGTCAGATGTTAATGTAATTATGCCCAACACCACAAAAATCCATCTACTTTTGGCCTGTAAAAACACCATCGTCAATAAACTTATCAATAAAGGAATTAACGCTTGACAGAGAAAGAAATCATCCTACCGGATATCGACCAGCTTGAGTTTTTTGGTCCAACCAACAACAAGTTCAAGTTTATACAAAGCCGCTTCCCCAAGCTTAAAATCATAGCTAGGGGCAATCATATCAAGGTCAACGGCGAAGACGAAGAAATCGATCGATTCGAATTAATACTCGAACAGATTTTCGCGCACATGGCGAAATACAGCTCAATCGCGATGAACACCCTCGAGAATATCCTCGATGGGCATGTGGAGAGTGATGGAGTAAAACACTTCTCGGGTTCAGAAGATGTGCTTGTCTTTGGGCCTGGTGGACAAAAGGTTGTCGCTCGCACGGTAAACCAAAAGCGCATGGTTGAAGCCTGTGACACCAACGATATGGTTTTTGCTATCGGTCCCGCAGGTTCCGGTAAAACCTATACGGCAGTGGCATTGGCTGTAAGAGCGCTTAAGGAAAAACAAGTGAAGCGCATTATTCTTACCCGTCCTGCGGTGGAAGCAGGGGAGAACCTCGGTTTTCTGCCGGGTGATTTGAAAGAGAAGCTCGACCCTTACATGCAGCCCCTCTACGATGCGCTCATGGATATGATTCCCTATGAGAAGCTAGCCGACTATATCGAGAAAAATGTAATAGAAATTGCACCGCTTGCATTCATGCGCGGACGCACCCTGGATAAGGCCTTCGTGATTTTGGATGAAGCCCAAAACGCCACTGTGGCGCAAATGAAAATGTTCTTAACCCGCATGGGCCGCGATGCGAAATTTATCATTACAGGTGATGCCACACAGGTGGATTTGCCGCGTAACCAGCCCAGCGGCCTTTTGCGCTCTGTTGACCTGGTGCGCAACATTGAAGGCATCTCGGTGATCGAACTCACTGGCGCCGACGTGGTGCGCCATAAGCTGGTGAAACGGATTATTGAAGCATTCGAACGCAGCGAGTAAGTGCGTATTCGATGCAAAATAAAAAGGGCTGTCCGGTAAGACAGCCCTTTTCATTTATCTAGACGGTTTAAACAATCAACCGATTTTTGTGCGATGCTTATCGATTTGTCGGCGCAGTGCACTCACCGCAAAATCTGTGGCTTCTTCAAACGATTTGCACTGTTTCTTGGCAAAGAGCTCTTTGCCCGGTAGCGATAGCCTCACTTCTGCAATCTTGTTTTCGTTGACGTCCGATTTATCCAAGCGGAGAAATACTTCTCCCTTGATAATTCGGTCATGAAACGTAGTAAGCTTGTTAACCTTTTCTTCAATGAAATTGATCAACTTGATGTCGGCATCGAAGTGAATACTTTGAACTTGGACTTGCATAATTCAAATCTTTTTAAGGGTTTAACTATTAATTATTTCGGGGGTGCATCCTTGAATGGATGCTTTTTAATTTCTCAATACTGTTGTGGGTGTAAACCTGCGTAGCTGCTAGACTCGAGTGACCGAGTATTTCTTTGATGACATTTAGTTCAGCTCCGTTGTTCAACATATGTGTTGCGAATGTGTGACGTAATACATGAGGACTTTTCCTCTGAATGGTAGTTACCTGCGAAAGGTAAAATTTAACCTTGACATAAACAAAGGATTTTGTCACTTTTTTGCCCTGATCATTCACCAACATCCGCTCGAAGCCGCTGCCATTGAATTTGCGGTTTCTTAGTTCTTGGTATGACTTAATCTTTCCCATCATCTCTTGGCCTAACGGTACGTAACGCATTTTATTCCTTTTACCGAGTACTTTGATTTGACCGATGGATGCATCGACATCCGAATCCTTCAAACCAAGCAGTTCTGATTGCCTTATACCAGTTTCGTACAAAAGGGTTACAAGAAGTTCGTCTCTTTTTAAAGAAAATGGGTCGGCATCGTCGGAACGGGCAAACTGCTCGCTGTCGCTGATGTGATACAAGGCTTGCGCGCCGCGCTCTTCAACGAACAAGGGCAGGCGACTGGGTTTCTTCGGTTTGGGGATGTTCCGGGCCGGATTGCTCTTTATTTCGCCTTCTTTCATCAGAAAACGCATATAGGCGTTGACAGCGGAAAGCTTGCGATGAACGGATGTGGCCTGATACGATTCTTCCATCAGATGAGCCAACCAGGACCGAACAACTTGAGCACTCACTTCCGAGGCCGATTCAAGGGCGAATTCTTTTGTGCAGTAGTGCTTGAATTGAGCAAGATCATTGGCATAGGAATAAATCGTATGCACCGAACACCGCTTCTCGGTGAGGAGATAGTTCAAGAATTTTTCAGTTTGCACCATATAAAGAAAGGTGAACTCTCGGCCTTAACCGAAAATTCACCTTTCATATTGTCAACAAGGGGCTGTTCTTACAACTCTTCGCGTTTCAGCGTAGAAATGTAGGCTGCCTTCTTGATTTCTTCACGACGTGATACACTCTTCTTGGTGTATGCCTGGCGGCTACGCAATGCTTTAACTACGCCTGTCTTTTCGAATTTCTTCTTGAACTTCTTCAGAGCGCGGTCGATGCTTTCGCCTTCTTTTACTGGAATAATCAACATAATGGATATACCTCCTTCATTTTGGACGGCAAAAGTAGGGAAGGCCATATGCTCAAACCAAACTTTTTTTCACAATGCTTTTGGCTGCCGACGCGCATGGTTACTTTCGGCATCCATGAACCGTTGTCCTAAATTAATCGGCCTACTCGCGGTGGGCCTAGTAGCCTTGATGCTGCATGCTTGCAAGAAGGATGAACCCATTGAACCATTGCCTTTGCCTGCAGATCCGATTGTGAATTCGCCCGACTCTGTTGACTTGGGAAACATGCGCACAGCTGATGTCATTGGCGTGCTGCGCGATGAGTCCGGCTCTCCAATCGCCGGTGCAACGGTAAACAACAACTGGGGAAATGAGCAAACCACCACCGATAACCTCGGATTCTTCCGCTTCGAAAACATGACCTGTTATAGCCAAAGTGCCTGCATTCATGTTGCAAAGCCCGGCTATTTCGATGGTTATCGCACATGGATTCCGTGCAACTCAGGTTACGACCGTGTTGAAATAGTTTTACTGGCCAAAAATGAGTCGGGTAGCTTTCTGTCTTCTGATGGTGGCCAGGTACAAGCTGAACTAATCATGCTCAATTTCCCTCCCAATGTTTGTACGCTCAATGGTCAATCGTATACCGGAGCCGTGCATGTTGCGGTCAATTGGATTGATCCTTCTGATGTATTGACGATGCATCAGGAAATGCCGGGAAATCTCAATGGTCGTCATGATGGTGAATGGAAAGCTCTTCGCTCATTCGGAATGGTGGTGGTGCAACTCACTGCTGATAATGGCGAAGAATTGGAAATCGCGGATGGCAGCTCAGTAGAAATGCGTTGCGATTTGCCTACTGAACTTCAAGCGGATGCACCCGCTCAAATTCCGTTGTGGCATTTCAACGAAGCTCAAGGCTTTTGGGAATATGAAGGTGCTGCTAACCGAACAGGCAATACGTATGTCGCACATGTTTCGCACTTTTCATATTGGAATTTTGATGTGGAAGACGAAGCAATACCATACACCGTAACGGTCAACTACGCTGAAATTCCTATCGGTTACTACCCGCTGGATGATGCTGTATTAATGCTCACCAGCCCGACAATTGGGACAATTCCGGGCACTACCGGTACCAATGGAGAGGTGACGGGTTTGGTGCCGGCCAATGAAGTGATGCAGTTACAAGTGTTTCTCTATTGTGATAATGGCCTTCAAGAAGTGTATACAACAACCGTTGGACCTTTTGCAACGGCCACTTCTCAAGTCATTGAGATTTCTTCACTTCCCTATGTAGCCACAATCAACGGAAGCTTGCTCGATTGCGATGGCAATCCGGCATCGGGTTATGTGTGGCTCAACAACAATAGCGTTGTGCTGGCCGATAATGGAGCATTTACATTGACTACCTGCTCGGGTAGCAATAGTATTCACGCGTATTGCTATAGCGGCGGCAACGCCGGACAGGGCAATGAAATAATACCATCTCTTCAGGGCGGAACATCCGGGGTTGTTATCAATTGCGAGAATTGCAATCCAATCGGACAACCCGGATCAGGTGTCACGGATATTGATGGAAATTTTTATCCGACAGTGCG
>CANHPZ010000034.1 GCA_947462725.1 Flavobacteriales bacterium | reverse complement strand
ATTACGCGCTTTTGCCAATAGTCCTCTGAGTAAGAACGATGCTTTTCTTCGAGTAGTTTACTTTCCACATGATGATAATCGGCAGCCGCTACTACAGCGTCAAAAAGCTCATGCTTCCCATTTACCACGACGGATTTTGCTTGATTGCCGCTGACTTCAATTGAGCTGACATCGCACGAGGTAACAATCTTCACCTGTAATTCAGTGGCCAAGGCCGTCATTGCTTCTGCAATTTTGCACATGCCTCCTCGGGGATACCATGTCCCCAACATGATGTCGGCATAATTCATCATGCTGTACATAGCCGGTGTCTTCTCCGGCTTTGCACCTAGAAACAATATTGGAAATTCGAGTAATTGAATAATCTTCGGATGACTAAAGTATTTCTTGGCATGCGCCGAAAAACTCGAAAACAGATGCAGGCGGAATGACTCAATGAGCAATTTCGGCTGAGCAAATTCAAGAATGCTGAGCGAAGGTTTCCATACAAAATCAGCCATGCTGGTGTCGTATTTAATCTTCGCCTCCGCCATGAACTTATCCAACTTAACGCCTGCACCGGGTTCAATAGAATCAACCAAAGCTTTGAACTCATCGTATTCCGCAGGGACATCCATTGGCTTGCCATCGCTAAAAAAAACGCGATACGAAGGATCAAGACGCTTCAACTCATAGTAATCCGAAACACGCCTGCCAAATCGCTCAAAGAATTGCTCAAACACCTCTGGCATCCAATACCAAGAAGGGCCCATATCGAAGGTATAACCTTGATGTTGAAAGGCTCGTCCTCGACCACCCGTGGAACTATTCTTTTCGAACAAAGTGACGTCAAACCCCTTATCGGCGAGTGAGCAAGCTGCAGACAATCCCGCAAACCCGGCGCCGATAACAGCGATATTTTTCTTGGACGAATGAGGCATAGCCATGAAACAAGTATAGCCCTTAAACAAGATAAGTCTTGCTTAGTTCAATAAATAAGGAATCATTAATCAGAAGAATGCCTCGTGAATTCTATTTCAGGCGCAGGCGCTGACCAAGGCGCAAAGTGCTTGTTTGCTTGATGCGATTTAATTTACAAATGGCATTAACAGAGGTGCCATTTCTGCGGGCAATAGAAGTTAGCGTATCACCCTTCTTCACCGTGTAGTATTTAGCTTTAACACTTCCCTTGGTTGCTGCTTTGCTGCCGCTTCTGGCCGCCAGCACTTCAGGGGCCACACCAATGTAATCAAAATGCTTCGGAAGTAGGGTAAATGAGGAATTGATCAATGCCCGAGAGGATGGATCAATTATTTCGCGTGGGTTGAATGCTTGTCCTAAATAACGCACTTCAAAGTGCAGGTGAGCGCCATAAGAACGTCCCGTATTTCCTCCTAATCCAATAATATCGCCCGGTTCCACGTGGTCACCCGGCACAACTTTGCGCTGAGATAAGTGGGCGTACAAAGTTTCCAGGCCATTGTTGTGGCGCACCACGATAACGTTGCCGTATGAGGAGTGATACTGTGAAATTCGCACCATTCCTTCGAAAGCTGCCATAACATGATCGCCCACTTCAAGGTCAATATCCAAACCGTAGTGCATGCGTCCCCACCGAGGCCCGAATGGGGATGTCATATCGCCATTAGCCGGATAAACGAAATCACATTCACTCAAAGCCAAATCGAAATTGAGACCAGAGCCCATAGCTGATTGATCAACCTTCCCATAAAACAGGTTCCGTGTGTCCCAATTGCAATAAACATCATAAGCAGGAATGTTCATGAGTGAGTCGCGAAGGGTTTTCAGCTCCAATTCTGTCGGCTTCTCATTGAACAGCGGCTGACTATACATTTCCTCTTCCGTTGCACCACCAGCATGAGGCAATACTCCATTCGTAAAGCTCGCATCATCCTCGGTGAAGAGTTCTGGCTCATCACCTTGCGCGTATACACTAGAACTCATTCCAAGAATGGTCAATACGAACAAAGCTATTTTTAACGGATTTATCAAGACGGCGGCAAAGCTAATCCATATGAACAAAAGGTGAAGTTGTTCTGACCAACAAACTTCTAAACGAAACGTTAATTCTCGACTCTCAAATCTTAACAATTGGGTTCAACCCGCTGAAAACAAATCAGAAAGATTCAGCAATGTATTGCCCTTACATTTGCAGCAATCATAGCATTCATGACGAAAATCACACTTGACATACTCGCCTTTTCCGCACATCCCGATGATGTAGAAATCAGCTGCGGAGCAACCCTGATTAAATCGATTTCTCAGGGCATGCGTGTCGGTATTGTGGACTTCACAGCCGGCGAGATGGGCAGTCGTGGCAGCAAAGAAACTCGGATGACAGAGGCTTCAAAGGCATCTGAGTTGCTAGGCTTAGTGGTTCGCGAGAATTTAAACCTGCGTGACTGCTTCTTTCAGTCTGACGAAAACAACCTTCGGGCAATCATTGGAAAAATTAGGCAGTACAAACCAAGTATTGTGCTCTGCAATTCGCCATCCGACCGTCACCCCGATCATGCCCGCGCTTCGACCATGGTGCGTGAGGCTTGTTTTTACTCCGGACTTGCGCGTATAGAAACTCTTCATGATAACGAACCACAAGACGCCTGGCGTCCGAAAGTGGTACTTCAATACATTCAAGACTATCATCACAAACCTGACGTAGTTGTAGATATCACCGGTTATTGGGAGCAAAAAGTGAAATTACTCGAATGTTATTCCAGTCAGTTTCACAACCCCGATTCGGAAGGTCCCTCCACTCCCATTTCAGGAGCTGAGTTCTTCGATTTCGTTTACGGCAAGGCACTCAACACAGGGCGCCAGGCGGGATACACCCTTGGCGAAGGATTTGTTTGCGAGCGTTATATCGGTGTTTCTAGTCTAGACCGCTTGCTTTAATGGTCTTTCCAAGTTTTGGGTCGTTGGCGCTGACTGTCCTCTTTCAAGGCCACGCGGTTCATCAATGACTCGAAAGTTGGGTCTGAAGGCGCCGGTGCAAAATCAGAAAGAACCTTACCATCATCGCTGATTAATAGCTGATAAGGAATCGCCCTAAGGTTAATTTTCTCCTGAATAAATGGATCGGCATTCCCATAGACAAAGGTTAGCGCTTGTTTGGGATGATCCTCCAGGTACTTTCTAAAGTCGCGATAATCATCGTCCATAGAAACTGCAACAAATTCCAGCCTGCCAGCGAATTTTTCCTGCCAGCGCTCTATCACAAGCAAGTCCTTTAATGAAGCAGGGCTCCATGTCGCAAAGAAATAGAGATAAAGAGGCACACCATTATAATCGGCAACAGCCCACTTTTCCTGTGTCTCATTCGTCAGCACCAACGCAGGCATAGCCTCACCCGGAGCGCATCGCTTGAATTGATAGAGGACATTTTGTGCGACTGTGTTTACAGTTGAGTCTTCTGAATTGACTTTACGCAAGAGCAAATCAATCGATCCACGATCAAAGGATTTGTTGTTATAAACTTCTCTTAATCCATTCAAACAGGCAAGATCTCTCAGTTTTTTCGACAACAGGGTTGAATCTGCAGCAAAGTTGTCGCTGAGGGTAGCAAAACTTCTATCGACATTAATAGCCTTCATAATCTTAGACTGTAGTTCACTCTTGCGACCGGTAAGCATATTTTGATAAAACAACTTGAAGCAACTAATGAATGCCGGATTGCGCATAGGCAATGTGATAGACATGAGATAATTTTCGTAAAAATCTACCCTATTCATCCCCGAAAGCAGATACAATTCGGCGGTGGCAAAAGTGATATACGTACGAAAAAAATCATCTGTTGGCTTGTTCATGTTGGCTAGTGAAACCGAATCATCAAATTGCTTCACCCAACCCTTAAATTGAGTCGTTGACGAATACTTGACTGAATCAGTAGAGTTGCGTTTGGCAAACAAATCAACCTTTGATTTTCGTTCACCCAATGCCGATAAGTATTGCGCCGATCCGCGGTACTCTTGCGAAGCGAAATCATAGAAATGTTCGTTAATAAAATTGGAATAGTCCAGATTGAATTTGCGTATAGCTTGATTCAAATCGCTCGCGGGTAAATCAACAAATTCAAGTTCCACTTCTGTGCGATCGAATCGCTTGTAATCATTTCTCGACACCTGCGGGAACATACATCTATAAGTGTTTCCAGGCTGCACGTATAGCGCTGCTTCGATGCGTTGTATGTGAATATATACACGCTGCGTTTGTTGAATATCAAATTCTAGCTCAAACGACGCATCATCGCGAACATCTGCACTCGTAAGCAAATTGCGTCGGCCTGAAATCTCATCTGCCATAGCAATTACAGCAACCTTTCTTCCTTCGTATCCGGGAGCTGTTCCCAACACGCGCACGACGGATGCATGCACATTCGCGAAGCCCAGAAACAAGATGCATACAAGCAAACGATTAAGCATACACATTCACCTTTAGAGGAAGAAACTGAGAAACATCGCCTTTATTTTTTATAATTTCACGAATAATCGTGCTGTGTATGGAAGCAAAGGCCAAATCTGAGAACAATAGAACGGTTTCAACATCGGAATGCATAGCCTTGTTCATCTGGGCAATAGAACGCTCATACTCATAGTCACCCCCATTGCGAACTCCGCGTAAAATAAAAGCGGCTCCATGCTTGCGGCAAAAGTCTACCGTTAATCCTTCATAGGTGTGTACACGAACCTTAGGGCAGTCAGAAAAAGTGGTCTCAATCCAATTCACCCTTTGTTCCAGGGAAAAGAGTGACGCCTTGGATGTGTTTTGCCCAATTGCCACAATTATTTCATCGAAAAGTGGCAATGCTCTGCGGACAATTTCCTCATGTCCTTTAGTAATGGGGTCGAATGATCCGGGAAAGACTGCAATCTTTTTCATGAATACAAACGTAACTCAAATTAAGAACTTACTTTTTTGAAGAAACTAAAACAAACATTGCTGTAGGTCTTCATTTGGAAAAACCCGGGGCTTGCACTCAAGTCTGTGCGCTTACCGTGCTCTACAACAACTAGCGCTCCATCGCACAGTGCAGCAGAGTTTAAGATAGTCTCTGGAAGGAATTGCAGCATCGGCAAATCATAAGGAGGGTCAGCAAATATCAAATCAAATTTTTCATCCACTGTTTTCATAAACTTGAAAACATCCTGCCTAATGGCGTGCGCATCATGAGCGTTGAAGTTTTTAAAATTCTCATTGATAAATCGTACATGCAGCGGTTGAATATCAACTGCTAGAATACCTCCTGCCCCTCTCGAGAAGCATTCCATTGAAAAGGCTCCGGTACCGGCGAAAAGATCGAGCACTTTGAGATCTTGCCAATTCACCAGATTATTCAGCACATTAAACAAACCTTCGCGAGCAAAATCAGTCGTTGGCCTTCCCTTAAAATTCTTTGGAACTTCGATTGATCTACCTTTTAGTGAGCCTGATATTATGCGCATATGGCGTGCAATTGAGGCATGAAAGACCCCTCCGGACATGATACCGAAGAAGACAATGAAATGATATTGACGATATACCTTTCAAGCAACGGTTTCACCTCCATACCGGGTGCCGAAACCAACAAGTTGAGACTTACATTCTCCAAGTCAACATCGAGCTGCATGGCTGCATTGGATAGGTAGTATAACACATCCTCTTCCGAGCTTACTGCATTGGATGCGAGTAAAACCGGATTCTTTTCCTTCATACAAGCTAAGGTCATCGACTGAGCGCAAACCCATGTAATGAATGCGCTTCCCTCTCGCGGAGCGTGCATTCGCGCATAACGCATGAGCAGCGCTGCTGATGGAATCAGGCGCGCATTGGGCATCATAGAAACCACACGTTGGTGCCAAGAAGGCAAAGCAAAACAGAGCACAGCATCTATCTCGGATAATTCCAGGTAAGTTGTATCCGAAGATATCGACCCGTGTTGCAGTCGGATGTACTCAGCGCATAAGTTCTCGTCGAAATATGCCTTGGGAATAAGCGCAAAGCGATCACAATCAAAACTTACACTGCACTTTCGAAATACCTGTTCATTCCAATTCCTTTCATACACAAACTGAGCAGGGTCTGATAAAGCAGTGATATCGACAAACACGTGCCACTTGCACTGTGAAGTTGCCGCATCAAATAGCGCGGCTTCTACAGATTGTTCGCTCAAATGCATAGCCAAATGCAAGCTCGATGCTTCATCGAGCAATTCCTTGGGCATTTTCATGCGCGCAGCCATTTCAGGGTTGAACACCGCCATAATTCAGAATATTCCGGTGCTAAACTAAGCAGAGTTTTACGGATGTCCTTTCTTTGTCCAAGCTTAGCGCTGGTAAAATTGCTTCACGACAATCCACATATTACTGCCGAAACTTTTGAATTCACCATTCATCAGCGATTTCCGCATGAAGCCACTGGGGGCCAGCACAAACTCTTTCACGCATTCACACGATTGGTTTTTTCCGAAAAACCGCGATGTGCACTCATCATCCGAGGATATGCGGGTACTGGAAAAACTACCAGCGTAAGCACACTGGTGAATACCATAGAAGCATTTGGAATAAACTATGTGCTTCTTGCCCCCACAGGTAGGGCCGCTCGGGTGCTTTCCAGTTATTCAGGCCGACAAGCACGCACCATTCACAAACATATTTACTACTCCAAAAGAACACGAACCGGCGAGGGGTTATTCGAGCTGAAAGAAAATCAATTGAGCGACACGATATTTTTCGTGGATGAAGCGTCAATGATCGGACACAGCGGACTAGACAACTACAACGACTTACTCGATGATCTGATAACGCACGTGTATAGCGGTGATCGGTGCAAGCTTGTGCTCATAGGCGACAATGCCCAGCTACCGCCGGTAGGTGCCGCAGTTAGTCCTGCCCTTGAACTTGATCATTTGCGCTCAACCTACTTTCTGAATATTGCCGAGTTGGAATTAAGCGAAGTTATCCGACAACAAGAAGGTTCGGGAATTCTCATGAATGCCACAGGATTGCGCAAGCAAATTATCACTGCTGATAAATCACTTCCCCATTTGCAGTTGAGTGAACAGCAGGATGTATTTCGTATTGAAAGTGATTTGCAAGATTTTTTAGAACAGGCCTACTCCACTTATGGCAAGGACGACATGATAGTGATTACTCGCAGCAACAAGCGCGCGAATCTTTTCAATCAACAAATTCGTCAGCGCATTTTATGGCATGAAGAGGAGATAAATGCCGGCGATAGAATGATGGTCTTGAAGAACAATTACTACTGGATAAAAGAAGGAGAATATCAAGCCGGATTCATCGCCAATGGCGACGTCATTCAGATACAGCGTGTATTGCGATATGAAGATCGGGAGCCATTTCGGTTCTGCAAGGCTATTGTCAAGATGATTGATTATCCCGACATGCCTGAGTTCGAAACCATTTTGTTGTGTGATGCCATTTGGGAAACACACGCTTCGTTGCCACAGGAAAAATTGCGTGAACTCGGGAATTTAATCGCGCTCGATTATCCTGAAATAGGCGACATGCGCCAACTGCGCAAGAAAGTTATGGAAGACCCTTATTACAATGCGCTTCAAGTAAAATTCGCTTATGCGGTGACATGCCACAAGGCGCAAGGCGGACAATGGCCCTGTGTGTTTGTGGATCAGGGATACATTACCGATGAAATGGCCGGAGTTGAATTGAACCGATGGTTTTATACCGCCTTCACACGTGCACAGGAAAAACTATATCTAGTGGGATTTGAGGACCAGTTTTTTGAATAGATATGATAGAACAAGAGAATACGATTTCAGAATCTAACAATGCTGTTAGCGCTCCGATGTGGAAGCGTTACTTTATGCATATTTCCTACGACGGAACAAACTATCACGGATGGCAGCGCCAACTCAACAGTCATTCCGTGCAGGAAGAAATTGAATCAGCCCTGCGCAAACTATTGCGCCAGGAACGCGTAGTTTCTGTAGGCTGCGGACGCACCGATTCAGGTGTTCATGCGCGTGATTTTTATTTGCACTTCAATGCGGAAAATCCTATTGTGAGCAAAGAAGAAATATTCTTCAAGCTCAATATGATGCTGCCCAAGGACATTGGTTTGTTTGGACTATGGCAGGTCGAAAATCTGGCGCATGCGCGATTCGACGCCACAGAGAGGAGCTACGAATACCACATTCATCAGCAGCGTGATCCATTCATCGAGCGCTTTTCCACATTTTTTCCTTGGCCTTTGGATATTGACAAAATGAATGAAGCTTCGCAAATGTTGCTTCAATACACCGATTTCGCAGCATTTTGCAAATCCGGAGGTGGTCAGAAAACAACGCTCTGTGACTTGCGTGAAGCCAGATGGGAGGTCAATGGCTATAAGTTGATTTTTCACATCACGGCCAATCGCTTTTTGCGCAATATGGTTCGAGCGATAGTAGGAACACTCATCGCAGTAGGCAGGGGCAAGATGAGTTTGGATGAGTTTAAAGCTATAGTGGAGGGCGGCAAGCGCTTGCAGGCCGGTGATAGCGCTGCGCCTCAAGGGCTGCACCTCACCCGCATCGTCTATCCCGAAGAAAAGATTCGAGCGATAGTTGCCTAGACCGACGTCTTCTGATATAACAAACTTTTAAATTGAACTCCGCAAAAAACACCAATATTTGCAAGGAATTCAAAAATTAACCGACTATGTTGAACAGTCTACTCGTTTTGCTTAGCACATTATTCATTGTACCATCAGACGCGGACACCACTAAATCTGAAGCATGGAAAACACTTGAACTAAAAAAATACAGCATACAGTATCCACAAAGTTGGACGATCGATACCACCGAAAACTCAGGAATGGAGTTTATGATTTCTTCGCCGTTCACCGATGAGGAAGATATCTATTACGACTTTGTAAATTTGGCAGTGATGCCTATGTACGGCCTGGGTAAAAACCTCGACACTTATGTTGCCGATGTTGTGAAAGACATTCCTTTTTTCTACAGCAAGGCGATAATTGCGAAAAACGCAAAGGAAAAGAAATCCGGCAAAGACTGTTACGTTTTGACTTATGCAGGAATACTGAACACCTTCCCTATTGCAATGCATCAGTACATCTGGTTTGAAAATGACATGTCCTATACGTTGACCTTTACGGCAGAGCAAGGCGCTTTCGAAAAATGGTTCAAGGATGCCGAGCATGTTATGGATAGCTTCAAATTCAAAAAATAAATTTTGAGCAAAAGCGGAAAGGCATTTGACTTTGCCATTTTTTCAAGACTGTACAAAAGAGGCAAGCCTTATCGCATGCCTTTTTTTATGACGCTTGCCTTAGTGATTTTGCTGGCATGCGTTGTTTGGGTTCGACCTGAACAAATGCGCACCATTCTCGACGTGGCAGTTCCTGCAGGTGACTATCAGCAAGTGATTCAAATAAGTATTTGGTTTGTGACTTTTCTGCTCGGAGAAGCCATCATACAATACATCCAAGCGCAACTTGCGAACCGTGTGGCTCAATCCATTACCTATGACCTGCGATCGGAGATATATGCGCACGTCATCAAGTTTAGGTTGAGTTACTTTGACAAGACACCCGTTGGACAAGTGGTAACTCGCGTTATATCGGATGTGGATGGCATTGCCGACGTCTTTTCTGCAGGATTGCTGGATATCTTCAGGGACATACTCAAACTTATCTTCATTGTTGGATTCATGTTTTGGCTCGACTGGAAAATGACGCTGATGGTGCTATTGCCCATTCCTATTCTTTTTTATGCTACACGTCTCTTTCAGCAAGCCGTAAAGAAATCATTCAACGACGTGCGCAACCAAGTAGCACGCATCAATGTGTTCATCCAGGAGCATGTAAGCGGCATGAACATCATTCAGATTTTCAATCGGGAAGCGCAAGAAAAACAGCGCTTCAACACCATCAACCAACAGCATCGTGATGCACATATTCGTGGTATATGGGCATATAGTATTTTCTTTCCGGTAGTTGAATTGCTCAGCGCGGCCTCTGTCTCGCTCATGATTTGGTGGGGACTTCGCGAATCACTGAACGATCAGATGACACCCGGAATGCTGTTGGAATTTTCAACGTTCATCACCATGATGTATCGCCCGATTCGACAAATGGCCGACAACTTCAATGTGCTCCAAATGGGCGTTGTCAATGCAGAGCGGGTATTCAGTTTATTGGACACCCATGCCGAGCAAGCGGATGAAGGAAAAGTAGATGCAGCAACGCTGGAGGGTAAAATCACCTTGCGTGATGTGTGGTTTGAGTATATCGAGGGACAGCCAGTTCTTCAGGGTATTGATCTCGATATTTCGCCCGGTGAAACCGTGGCGTTTGTGGGTGCAACAGGAGCAGGCAAAAGCAGCATTGCATTAATGCTCAACCGATCTTACGACCATACAAGCGGCAGCATAAGCATTGATGGCATCGACATCCGATCGCTTAGTCTTGCTTCACTGCGCAAGCATGTGGTTATGGTAAACCAAGACGTGTTCCTATTCAACGACAGCATTCTCAACAACATCACATTGCACGACCCGAGCATCACACGCGAGCAGGTGATTGAGGCCAGCAAGGAAGTTGGTGCGCATGCATTTATAGAAAAACTTCCCGGTGGTTATGACTATAACGTGCGTGAACGCGGCGGAATGTTGAGTGTTGGTCAGCGCCAATTGATTTCATTTGTGCGCGCATTTGTTCGCAACCCGGAAATACTTGTCCTTGACGAAGCCACATCCAGTGTCGACACTGAGTCTGAGCAATTGATTCAGTATGCCACCAAAAAAATAACTCGCGGAAGAACCAGTATTGTAATCGCGCATCGCCTTTCAACGATACAAAGTGCCGATAAGATTGTGGTCATTCACCAAGGAAACATTGCCCAACAAGGCAGTCATCAGCAACTCCTTCAAGAAGAAGGCATCTACAAGCGACTGTTCGAATTACAATTTCAATAAGTCGAGCCGTTACTTTATGAAAGGCATAGACCTTTCATCGTATTCTGTAGTTACCTTCCAGAAATAAGCCCCGGAAGCTATAGGCAATTCACCTACGACTACACGCTGCATGGCTGCAGGCAAGTTTTCGTTCAATAGTGAATGCACCAATTTTCCGCTGGCATCTATTACATCTATTCGAACCTTACCGGCGCGGGTCGTTTCAAATGAAAGCAGAGAATTTGCCTGCACAGGCATAGGGAAGCACCTCAACTCGTTTTGTGACTTACCGCCCTCTTCATGAATTCCAGAGGTTTGAAATCCAACGAATCTCACGGTGTTGTTGCCCGTATTGGGGATAATCAACGTATCAATTTCCTCTGCATAAGCAATATCCGCCGGGCTGTTCAAACCACCCGGTACAGAAATCACTTGATTGATAGTAAAATCTGAATTGTACTTCGTGATGCGCTGTGGCGACCATGAAGCGAGATAGTAATTACCTTGAGTATCGTTGTCAATGCCATCAATACTATTGAGTGAAGCATTAGCCACCAAAGTGGTTGTTGCGTAATCAACCAATGACACAGCGGTGATATCAGAAGTGGCCCCACTCCATGCCACAAATACCAGACGATTATTGGCTTCGTCAAAACAAATACCATTGGGCGTAATGCCGGTATTGGCTACTATGGCCGTATAGGTAGGATTCGCCAAATCCGAATAATCCAGTTCATAGATTTTCAGTGCGCCGAAATCAGTAACCCAAACCCGGTTGACACCATCGGATGCCATACCATTCAGAAAACTTGCACCCGATATTGTTATAGAAGAAAGTAAAGCACCACTTGTGAGATCGTAGGCCTTCACTGTGCTTCCGACAATGGTGAAAATAGTTGAATTGATGACCTCCATACCATAATCGGCGCGTGGGCTATCGCCGGTAAAAACACCTATTGGATTACCCGTATTATCTACCTCAACAATAGTATTACCATTACTCACCAAGAAACGGTGGTTCAAGGCGTCAAATTCAACAGATTCAATTCCGGTAAGCGTTTGTGCCGAGCATACAGCTGAAGCAAGCAGCGTAATTATAAAAGCTGAAGTAGATTTCATATGATGAGTTTCGGCAAATATGACACTTAGCGTTCAAAGGAGCCCAAAAAAATATCCTCACCCGAACAATCGAGTTTCAAAAAAAAAATGCCTCCTAACCAAGAAAACTATCTTTGCGCTTGTATTAACAGCCAGAAAAACAATCATCTTGCAATGAAAACCTTGTTAACCGCAGTCGCGACGTTGTTCGCGGCATTTTCTTTTGCCCAAAACACTCCCGTTGTTGTGTTCAACGAATTGAACATGGATAATCCGGGTGGGGCCGATCAATCAGAATTTGTTGAGCTATATGGAGCCCCCGGGGCTTCACTCGATAGCTTGGTAGTTGTCCTGTACGAAGGCACAACAGATTTGAGTTATGCCGCCTATGATTTAGACGGCTACACATTGGACAACAATGGCTTTTTCGTCATTGGCAATGCCGCTGTAGTGAACGTAGATTACGTCATTCCCAATGCTACCATTCAAAACGGTGCTGATGGAATAGCCATCTACCTCGGTGATGCCACCGACTTTCCGACAAATACACCTCCCACTGTCGCCAACTTGGTTGATGCGGCGGTTTATGGTACCGGCGACCAAACCGACACCGGATTAATCACTGCGTTGGGATTGGATGTTGCTGTTGTTGGCTATGTTCAACTTGATGAAACCGCACAGCAAGCAGGTAACGACCTTTCCATTTCTCGCACGCCCGATGGCGGAGTGGCGTATGATTTTGGAACATGGACTTTGCAGGAAATTACTCCGGGCACTTTCAATGTACCGCAGTGCCTCGCCGGTGTAATCACATTGGCTGACGGTTCATCAACGGTGAATCTCTGCTCAGGAGCTGCTGAGTCGATCGTCAATGTTACAGTTGACAGCCTATCCTATGGCGAACATCAAATGCTTGTTGTAACCAATATCAACGACAGCATTCAAGCCACTACATCGTCAACAACTATCGACTTTTCGGCATTCGCAAATGGTCAGTACCTCATCTATAATGTTTACTACAACGGAACACTTGACTCCACAACGCTAGGCAATGAACTCCCGCTAAGCGGCATCATGGCAGGCAACTGTGTATCATTTGGTGCCAATCCGATTGAACTCAATATTGTTGAGTGCAATGGTTGCATCGGCGGCAGTATTTCAGCAAGCGTAGGCAATGGTTCGAGCTACTGTGGCAGCTCACTTCCTATGATTGTTTGCACCAATTCATCAACCTCAAATGAAGACTCTTATCTCTATGTGGTGAGCGATGCTTCCGGTGCAATTGTTGACACTTTCAGCACAACATATGACGGCTCTGCGCTGGCGATGGGCAACTATACCATCCAAGGTATTTCGTTTATGGGTGCGCTTAGCGGATTGGATAGCTTGAACACACTTACTTCAGATGTCTGCTTTGCATTATCTAGCAATTCTATTTCATTCACCATTCTCAATTGCCCCTATGTCGTGTTCAACGAATTGAACATGGACAATCCGGGTGGTGGTGACACTGCAGAGTTTATCGAGTTCCTAGGAACTCCAGGTGCATCGCTCGATAGTTTAGTACTTGTACTTTTCGATGGTGCCGGCGATGTCAGTTACCAAGCATTCGATTTGGACGGCTACGTGTTGGATGCCAACGGCTTCTTTGTTATTGGAAATGCTGCAACCGTGAATGTTGATTTCATCATTCCCGATGCGACGATACAAAATGGACAAGATGGCGTTGGTCTTTATATCGGCGATGCTACTGACTTCCCTAATAACAGTGCACCAACAACAACCAACCTCATTGAAGCTGCTGTTTACGGCACTGGCGACCCCAATGATCCGGGATTAATTGCATTATTGGGATTGGATGTAGCCGTACCCGGTTACACTATTTTGGATGAAACTGCTCAGCAAAACAATCCAGACTTCTCTCTTTCACGCCTGCCAGACGGTGGAGCGCCATTTAACTTCTCGCCTTTCGTATTGCAAGCGGTAACTCCCGGCACATGGAATCAACCGCAGTGCCTTGGGGGTAACATTTCATCATCATCTGCTGCCACCTTCTGCGACAATTCTGTTTCGAGCATAGTAACTTGGCATATCGACGGATCAGGCTATGGCGATCAACTCACCTACATAATTACAGATGCCAACGACACCATCATTGCAACGCTCAATGACACTACATTCGATTTCGCAGGTTCTGCTGTAGGTACTTATCATGTATACAGCTTGTATTATAATGGTGGCTTAGACTCAACCACCTTCGTTGCCGGTTCATGGCTGGGCGGTATCACTGCCGGTAACTGCGTTTCGGCTAGTTCGAACTTCGTTGAGGTTAATGTAACCGCATGTAGCGGTTGTGTTGCCGGTGAGGTCACTATTGCGGGCAACACCTTACAATTCTGCAACTCAAGCGACGTTGCGATTAGCATGACAAACACGAGCACTTCACTCGATGCGAACTATACCTATGCCATGACAGATAACGCAGGCATTATTATCGCCATCAGCACTGCTGACTTCAGTCCACTAGGCATGGCGGCCGGATCGTATCAGGTATACGGGATTTCTTATCAAGGCACTGTGAGTGGTTTGACTGTAGGATTGCCGTTGAATGGCATTTATTCCGATGGCTGCCTAGAAATTTCGGGCAATGGCGCAGCACTAGAGTTTTTCGATTGTCAAGACAACACTCCTTGCACGCAAATTTTCTTCTCTGAATATTTGGAAGGAACCAATGGAACCAAGGCACTTGAGTTGTTTAACCCATCGCTTCAAGCCATCGACCTGAATGGATTTAGCATTGTTCAATACGCCAATGGCTCTGCCACGGCTACCAATACGCTTAACCTCACAGGATCTATCGCACCATTTAGCACCTATGTAATTGCCAATCCTGGTCAAGGCGGTGGCGGTGGCGCAGCAAGCCCAACGGTTCTAGCCCTCGCCGATATTACCGACCTCATTGCCAACTTCAATGGTAACGATGCTTTAGAACTCCGCTACAACGACACCATCATCGATGTGATTGGCATTGTAGGCAATAATCCGGGAACAGGAGCCGGATGGCCGGTTGCCGGTACAAGCACGTTTGATGTGGATATGGTACGTATGTTCAACATCCAAACACCCATGCCTATCTGGGCTATTTCATCAAACCAGTGGGATGTTTACACCAATACAGATTACACACATTTGGGCAACCACTTCTTCCAACCATGCACCGACGACGTGCTTGCTGGCTTTGTAAATGGCGACATCAACGTGGCGGAAAATGCAGGCACGATTACCATCAACGTACAATGTTTGAACGCCCCAGCGGACATAACAATCACTGCAACTATCCTAGGTGGCAGCGCTGACACTTCAGACTATACGAGCACATTGCCAATTATTCTGACGTTCAACGACAGCACGGCACTTCAAAGTTTCACTATTGATATCATCAATGATGCACTTGCCGAAGGAGCCGAAACAATTATCCTCACCTTGAGCAGTGATAGCACCTTGACTTGGTTGCAACAAACTATGACCATTACCATTGGTCAGAGTGATCCGAACTGCGATGGTGGTTTCCTCATTGGTGCAGGCCAAGGACCAATTGCTCAGTGTTCAGACCTCCCGAATGCAGGGTTGGATTTGACCAGCAACAACAATCAACCAAACGCAAACTATGTGTTTGTGATCACCGACAACAACGATAACATTTTGGAAATCGTTGCTGCCGCTCCAATCAACCTGGATGGCTATGGCGAAGGATCATTCCATGTTTATGGTCTATCATACACCGGCAATATCGACTCTACTACTATCGCTGTTGGTTCACCCGTGACCGGCATTATCGCCGATCAGTGCGCAGACCTTTCCAACAACTTCGCAACTGTAGATCGCACACCTTGTATCATTACAGGTTGCGACGCAGGACAAGTTTCTATCAATGATGGCGCAGACTTTATCTCGGTTTGCAATGGTGACAACCATATTGAAGTTGTTTTCATCAACACCGGTCAATCCATCGATGCATCCTACACGTATTTCATCACGGATGTCGCAGGCAACATTATCGACCAAACCGACAGTATTTGGAATGGCGCTTCAGCAGCTCCAGGTACTTACTACATCTATGGAGTGTCTTATTTGAATGCTCTTGTGGACAGCACGATTGCACCGGGCATGCCTATTAGCGGTGTGCTTGCAGATGATTGCGTTCAAGTGACCACAAACTTTGTTGAGGCTTCAGTTTATGTGTGTGATGGTCCTGCTCCTTGCACGATGTTATACTTCTCAGAAGTGCTGGAAGACTCTCAGTCTAACAAAGCGTATGAGATTTACAACCCGTCTCCACTGCCGGTTGATTTGAGTAATTACACCGTAAACTTATACGCCAACGGATCAGCCACACCAACAGCCACTGTTGCCCTCACAGGCACTCTCGCTGCACATGATGTATATGTTGTGACGAGCACAGGCAATGGTCAGAACCCAACAGAT
>CANHPZ010000033.1 GCA_947462725.1 Flavobacteriales bacterium | reverse complement strand
CTCCTGCTCATCCTTTTAGTGTTCAGTTCGTTTGCTGCCTTCGCGCAGAGTAATCGAATCGATGAGCAAAAAGATTTGATCTTAAATGATTCCCTGCCACCCGCAGATGTTATGCTGAAGATGGCGCGTTATGAAAAATGGGGAACGGATCCCATAGCGGCAGCCGAGTGGGAACAGATAAAGAACATCCTGCTTAGCAATAACACGAATGGACTTTCCCTGCGTGATGAATACTTTATCTGTTATGCCGATTGCAACCGCTATGCGCAATTGAAGCAAATCGGTGCAGCACTGCATTCCATCGAGTCGTTCTACAAAAAAGTAAAACCCCTGAACGACGATGAGCAGCTGATGAATGTGTATGCACTGTTTGTTGCTACCTACGAGCAGTCAAACATGATTGACGATGCCCTGAAATACGCGCGATTGCAGTATGAATTGAAATGCAAAAACAAGTCGTATGGTGAGATCATGGATTTTAGCAATGCCTTTATCTGGAAGTTCTATGTTTTCGGTCGTTCAAAAAATGACATGGCTATCATTCAGGAAGCCCAAACCATGGGTGAAAATCGAATCAGCTATTTTGAAAAAAATCCCTCGGATCAATCCGGAATAGCCGACGATTACAAGATCAACATCATGGCGTTGCTTCGATTGAAAAATTGGCCGAAGGCCATCGAAATGGCTCAGCGCGCACTCACAACGTTCAAATTAGACTATGCAACTGCAGCTGATGGTGAACTGAACTACCACCGAAAATTAATGTGCTATCAGGCCGTAGCCTATGCACGTATGCAAAATCGCGACAGTGCATTATTCTACATCAATCATCCGATCATGTATCAAACTACCGCCACCGATCGGAATGTCTTTATTCGATCCAATATGAAGTTTTTGGATATCGACGAACTGGCGGAGCGTATCAATGTGCTTTCCATTTTAAATGAACATAAACCGGCAGCTGATCTGGCTTACGATGCGGTGTATTCGCCCTATCAATTGAAAAATGATGAATACCGTGAATTTGTGAAGAGCAACTACGCACGGGTGTTCCTTGCGGCAGGCATGTACAAGGAAGCTGCAGAGGGTTATAAGTTAGCAGCTCAATTGGCCGACTCTACAAGCAAGGAAGAGATTAGGTTGCTGACAGAAAAAGAAGTCACGCACAACCTCATCGAGCTTGCGAACATCAATGAAATCAATCAAACCAAAGAAGAGATTGCCCAAAAGACGTTGGATCGTCAGATCTTAGTTCGCAACATTTTCATGGGCGGATGTTCCTTGTTGCTCATATTCTCCGGCGTGTTTTTCGTTCAGCGGAATAAAATCAAGAAAGGCAAAAAGTTGAGTGATGAACTATTGTTGAATATTCTCCCCCATTCCATCGCTGAAGAACTAAAATCAAAGGGCAATGCCGAATCGAAACTGATCGATGATGTAACCGTCTTGTTTACCGATTTCAAAGGATTCACCCAATTGTCGGAGCAATTCACGCCTCAAGAACTGGTAGCAGAAATCAACGAATGTTTTTCGGCTTTCGATCAGATCATGATCAAGCACAACGTTGAGAAGATTAAAACAATTGGCGATTCGTACATGGCCGCTGGGGGCTTGCCGTCATCCAATACAACACACGCAGAGGATGTTATTCATGCAGCACTCGAGATTCAGCAGTTCATGGCCGGCTATAAAAAAGCACGCGAGGAAGCCGGAAAACTTTTTTTTGAAATCCGAATTGGTGTTCACTCTGGGCCGGTTGTGGCAGGCATCGTGGGCATTCGAAAATTCGCCTACGACATTTGGGGCGATACCGTCAACACCGCAAGCCGCATGGAATCGAGCGGAGAGGTAGGTAAAGTCAATGTTTCAGAATCAACCTACCACTTAACGCGGGATATGTTCAGCTATACCTCTAGGGGAAAAATAGATGCCAAAGGCAAGGGCGAAATCAACATGTACTTCGCGGAGCCGAAGGCTAATGACAAATGACTAGTGACGAATGACTAGTGCGCCGAGTTCTGTCAGTGCTGTGAGCGTTCATCATTCTGCGAAAAAATCGACTTCATCGAATTATTCCCGCCTTCAATTCATTCGTCATTCGTCACTAGTCATTTGTCACTGCTTCCTCTCATCCCTAAAAAGGCCACTTTCATCCCAAATAGTTGCATCACTACTGCTTCTTGCCTGAATTTTCGCAAACTAATAATAACAAGCATCCTCATCCATGAAGAAAATTCTACTTACTCCGTTTTTACTCCTTCACTTCTTCGCCGGCGCGCAAACTCCCGGAGGCGGAGCAACCGACCTAAACGGCAACGAATACGCAACCGTCGTCATCGGTAACCAAGAATGGTTCGCTGAAAACTTGAGAACTTCTTTCTATTCCAATGGCGATTTAATTCCAAATGCTATAGAAGACACGCTTTGGTCTGCCACAACACAGGGCGCATGGTGCCATGTCATGAACGACACAACCTACGAGCAGCCTTATGGCAAACTGTACAACTGGTATGCAGCAGCCGATACGCGCAACCTTTGCCCAACCGGCTGGCACGTCCCCATGCGAAGTGAATGGCAAGAGCTGCATTCGTTTCTGGGTGGTGCATCGGTAGCCGGAGGAAAAATGAAAGAAGCAGGTGTGGATCATTGGGATTCGCCCAACACAGGCGGCACCAATGCATCGGGCTTCACCGCCATAGGCAGCGAAGAGCGCACCACTTGGGGCCCATTCGGTAATCTATCCATGGGCTTCAAAGCTTTTTACTGGACGGGAGAACAAGGAACTTCAGATCCGGACTTCGGAATTTACACAGGGGTTTATGCGCAACTCGCATCGGCCGATTTCAATGAATGGTTCAAAGGATCAGGTCACTCCATGCGCTGCGTGAGAGAAGCAACCACTGGCATCAACGAATTGAACCTTGCACCAAAAAAACTCGTGCGCATTCTGGATCTGATGGGAAGAGAAACTCAGTTTGAATTCAACACCATCCTCATCTATCAATACTCGGATGGCACCACGAATAAGGTGGTTGTTAATCTATAAGTGACAAATGACTAGTGACGAATGACTAATGCGCCTAGTTCTGTCTGTGCTGCGAGCGTTCTTCATTCTGCGAAAAAAACGACTTCATCGAATTATTCCCGCCTTGAATTCATTCGTCATTTGTCACTAGTCATTCGTCACTATTATAGCATTCCCTCTCTCAGCACGTCCAGTATCTCCATCGCCGCCACACTGATCTTGGTGCCGGGGCCAAAGATGCCCACGCAGCCGGCGTTGTAGAGGAAGTCGTAATCTTGCTCGGGTATAACTCCACCGGCCACTACCATGATGTCGGGGCGGCCTTGCTTGTTGAGCTCTTCGATAAGTTGTGGTACGAGGGTTTTGTGTCCTGCCGCAAGCGATGAAGCGCCCACCACATGCACATCGTTTTCGATGGCCTGGCGTGCAACTTCTTCGGGTGTTTGAAACAATGGACCGATGTCGACGTCGAATCCGATATCGGCAAACGAGGTAGCAATCACTTTCGCGCCACGGTCGTGACCGTCCTGGCCCATCTTCGCCACCATGATGCGCGGCCTGCGCCCGGCAAGGGCTGCAAACTCATCGCTCATGCGGCGTGCTTTTTCAAAATCAGCATCCATAGTTGACTCGCTCGAATATACACCCGAAACGCTGCGGATAGCAGCCTTGTATCGGCCAAACACTTCTTCCATAGCATCGGAAATTTCGCCCAGACTTGCACGCTTGCGCGCAGCATCTATGGCGAGCTCCAGCAAATTGCCTTTGCCTGTGCGCGCACATTGGGTGACTGCTGAAAGTGCAGCACGGCATGCCGCTTCATCGCGCTCATCACGCAATTGTTTCAAACGCAAAAGCTGTGCTTCGCGCACGGCATTGTTATCGACCTCGAGGATATCCATCGCGGTCTTCTCTTCTACCTGATATATGTTGACACCAATAATCTTGTCTTTACCACTATCGATACGCGCTTGCTTGCGCGCAGCAGCTTCTTCGATACGCAGCTTCGGCAACCCGGCTTCGATGGCTTTGGTCATGCCGCCCATCTCTTCTACTTCTTCAATCAGCTTCCACGCGCGCTCTGCGATGTCGTTCGTCAATCGCTCCACCACTTCGCTTCCTGCCCATGGATCAACCGCACGCGTGATGTCTGTTTCATCCTGAATAAACAACTGCGTGTTGCGCGCTATGCGTGCGCTGAAATCGGTGGGCAGTGCAATGGCTTCATCGAGCGCATTGGTGTGCAATGATTGCGTGCCGCCAAAAGCTGCAGCCATGGCTTCGATGCACGTGCGCGCAACGTTGTTGAACGGATCTTGTTTGGTCAAACTCCAACCGCTGGTTTGGCAATGCGTACGCAAGGCCATGCTCTTGGGGTTCTTCGGGTTGAACTGCTTGATGAGCTTCGCCCACAGCATGCGTGCAGCGCGCATCTTGGCAATCTCTTCAAAATGATTCATACCGACGGCCCAGAAAAAGGAAAGACGCGGAGCAAAATCATCTACACTCATACCGGCCGCAATTCCTGCACGCACATACTCCAATCCGTCAGCAAGTGTGTAAGCCAATTCGATGTCGAGCGTGGCACCTGCTTCTTGCATGTGATAACCACTGATCGAAATAGGATTGAACTTCGGCATGTGCTGCGCGGTGTATTGAAAAATATCGCTCACAATGCGCATGCTCGGCGCGGGTGGGTAGATGTAGGTGTTGCGCACCATGAACTCCTTGAGGATATCATTCTGAATGGTGCCCTGCAGTTGCTCGGGACGCACGCCCTGCTCTTCTGCAGCCACTATATAAAACGCGAGAATGGGAATGACCGCGCCGTTCATCGTCATCGACACACTCATTTGATCGAGTGGGATGCCATCAAAGAGCACCTTCATATCCAGAATAGAGTCGATAGCCACACCGGCTTTGCCCACATCGCCTTCCACGCGTGGATGGTCGCTGTCGTAGCCCCGGTGCGTGGCCAAGTCAAATGCCACACTCAAACCCTTTTGTCCGGCGGCGAGGTTGCGGCGATAGAATGCATTCGATGCTTCGGCTGTGCTGAAACCCGCATACTGGCGAATGGTCCATGGGCGTATGGTGTACATACTCGCATACGGACCACCCAGGAAGGGCGCTGCACCGGCGATGAATTTGGATTGAGGAAAATCTCCGGGACGTGGGTTCCCGTGAATTTGAATATTCGAAAAATCAATACGCGCCATAGTTGGGCGAAGTTAGAATATCGGCTGCAGTTTCAATTACATCACGCGGTAATTCCAATGGTGCACATCGGTCTCCATGCCACGCTTCAAATGATCGAGGTATGTGCTCACGCGATCAGCAAAACTTTGGCTTCCGCTGGGATTGATGGTATAATCCACATCGTTGTGGTGTATGGTGCGAATAGGTGCGATGGTGGCAGCAGTGCCTACACCAAAAGCACCATCGAGTTTACCGGCTTTGAGCAAATCCACAATTTCAGCTACCGACACCTTACGCTCTTGCACATCGTAGCCCCAATCGCGAGCCAATTGCAATACGCTGTTGCGCGTTACACCGGCAAGAATCGAATCACTCAATGCTGGAGTCATGACAGTGTTGCCTGAAAGAAACATAACGTTCATGGTGCCGCTTTCCTCAAAGTATTCGTGCGTTTGCGCATCGGTCCACAGCACTTGGTCGTAGCCGGCATCTTTCGCTTTCTGCGTAGGATAAAGAGAAGCGCCGTAGTTGCCGGCAGCCTTGGCGTGACCCGTTCCACCGCGAACTGCGCGTGTGAATTCGGTTTCAATTTTCACCTTCAATTCGGCCGTGTAATACTTGCCAACAGGTCCGGTGAAGATGACGAACATATAGGTTTCTGATGGACGCACGCCAACGTATTCATCGATGGCAAACATGTGCGGACGGATGTAGAGCGACTCGCCCTCTCCTTTGGGAATCCATCCGGAATCGAGTTTAATCAGCTGCGTAAGCGCATCCATGAAAAGCTCGACAGGTAGTTCGGGCATGCACATGCGGCGGGCAGATTCATTTAAGCGGTCCGCATTCTTTTCCGGACGAAAAATGAACACTTCATCGTTGGCGCTCTTGAAGGCTTTCAATCCTTCGAAGATGGCTTGGCCATAATGAAGCGCGCTGATAGCGGGGCTGAACTCCATGGGGCCGTAAGGACGAATTTGCGCGTTGGTCCACTGACCATCGCGGTATTCGATAACGGCCATGTGGTCGCTAAAGATTTTGCCAAAACCGAGATCTTCCCAGTTGACTTCCTTCAATCGGCTTTGTGAGGTTGTGATCACCTCAATCTTTTGTGTTGCTATCATTTAGCGAACTTTATTATTACATGCTGCATTCCTATTGATGCTGCCTTTCGCAAAAATAAGTGTGGAGAGCGTCATTTAAAAAGGAAATAATGACTCTTTGCTCCTCTGCGGTTTTAAATCAATCGCAGAAGCGCTAAGAGCGCTATGTCAGACTCGGGCTGAACAAGAATTTGTTGGGGCTTACAAGCTGCGTCTTCACCGCATACATCACGATTGCTGCCGTGTTGTTGACACCCAACTTCTGAAGAATATTCTTGCGGTGCGTGTTCACGGTATGTGGCGAAAGAAAAAGCTTATCCGCAATTTCAATATTGGTGTAGCCCTCGGCAATGAGCGTGATAATTTCCAGTTCACGATCGCTGATGTTGACCGGCTCGCAACTGAATTCGGTCAGCTCCAAATCATTCACATCAATCGACTCCTTGCGAATGGCATTGAGAATTTGTCCGCAGAAGAAACGTCCGCCGGAAGCGGTCTCGCGCACGCTATCTACAATCTCGTGTATGTCGCAATCTTTCTTGATGTAGCTCACCACGCCGGCGCGCAGGGCGTTTACAATCGTAATTCCCGACTGCTCTCCCGTGATGGCAACAAAGCGCACATGCTTGGACGATTTGTGCACGGCAGGCACCACGTCGATACTAAAATTTTGGGCTGCAAAATCGATGAGCACCACATCCGGTTGAAAGCTCTTGACCATCTCGAGTAACTGCACTTCCGAAGAGGCCTCACCACAGATTTCGATATCGCCATACTGACTGAGCACGGCGTTGAGCCCTGCCCGTATCAAAAGATTGCTGTCAGCGATTATCAATTTCATGCGCTGCAAATATCACTATTAAAAACAATTCTAAATAAAAAAGCCCGATGATATTTTTCAACCTACATGCGATCGGGCATGCCGATACCGAGTAAACGCATGCCTTCGCGAATTACAGCGCCTGTTTTATACGTTAGTGCCAATCGGAAATGACGCGCATGTTCATCAGCCTCACGAACCACCTGATTGTCGTGGTAAAAGGTGTTGTAGAGCTTCGCCAGATCATAGCAATAGTGAGCGATATCTGCAGGGTTATAGCTAGAAGCAGAGCCGCGCAACACGGTGGGCCATTCGTAGATTTTCGACACCACGTCGGCCTCTGCCCCATTCATTGCATAGTTTGTAAAATCTGCATTTTTCGGATGGAAGCCGCTATTGCCTTCTGCATAACGACGCAACACAGCCTGTGTGCGCACGAATGTGTATTGCACCGATGGTCCGGTATTGCCGTTGAAGTCGATACTTTCCTTTGGATCGAAGAGCATGTTCTTCTTGGGATCTACGCGCAGCAGGAAAAACTTCAACGCGGCCATGCCTATAGTATCATACAATGCATTCTTCTCCGTTTCGGCCAATCCTTCAAGTTTACCTTGCTCAGCAGAAACCTCACGCGCTACATCGGCCATCTCGTGCATCAAATCGTCGGCATCCACAACGGTGCCCTCGCGCGATTTCATCTTGCCTTCAGGCAATTCCACCATGCCGTAGCTGAGGTGATAGCATTGCTCTGCCTTCTCAAATCCGAGCTTCTTCAAAATCTTGAACAACACTTTGAAGTGGTATTCCTGTTCGTTGCCCACCGTATATATCTGGTATGCCAAATCGGGATAATCGCGGAAGCGTAATATGGCTGTGCCGATATCTTGCGTGATATACATCGCTGTTCCATCCTTGCGCAGGAGCGCCTTCTGATCGAGTCCTTCATCAGTGAGATCAATCCAAATCGATCCATCGTCCTTTTGGAAGAACGCACCGGAAGCGAGGCCCTTCTCCACTTCTTCCTTGCCGTTGATATAGGTATTGCTTTCGAAGTAGAGCTTGTCGAAGTCGACACCCATGGCTTTGTAGGTAGATGCGAATCCGTCATATACCCAGCTATTCATCTTGCTCCACAATGCAATCGTTTCTTCATCGCGTGCTTCCCATGAGCGCAGCATCTCTTGCGCCTGTTGCATGATGGCGGTTTGCTGCGCAGCTTGTTCCTCGGTTGAACCTTGCGCAATCAGTTCCTTCATTTGCGCCTTGTGCGCCTTATCAAATTCAACGTAGTATTTGCCCACGAGTTTATCGCCCTTCAATCCTGATGACTCCGGAGTTTCACCATTACCATAATTCAACCACGCCACCATGCTTTTGCAGATGTGGATACCGCGGTCGTTGATGATTTGCACCTTCGTAACTCGATGTCCAACTGCTTTCAAAATTTCGCTTACCGAGTAGCCCAAAAAATTATTGCGCAAATGGCCCAAGTGCAAAGGCTTGTTGGTGTTGGGAGAAGAATACTCCACCATTACATGTGATGCGCTGTTGGGCGCAGCAAAACCGAAATCGTCGTTTGATAATGCGTCCGAGAAAAATCCCTTCCAGAATTCGGCGCTCATCGAGAGGTTGAGGAATCCCTTCACCACATTGAACTTGCTGATGTGATGCGCATGATCGGTCATGTGCTTTCCCAACGCCTCGCCTGTAGCTTCAGGCGAGAGCTTCGACATTTTCGTCAATGGAAAAACTACGACAGTAATATCCCCTTCAAACTCCTTGCGTGTTTTCTGCAACTGCAATTGACCTTCTGCAAGATCGGTTGAGAATAAATCGCTGCAGGCTTGGCGCACAGCTGCGCCCACAATGGCGTGCATATCGAATCCGGAAATCATCATGGCGCAAATTTAAGGGCGAAGAGCGAAGGGCGAAGGGCGAAGGGCGAGAAACCTTCGCCCTTCGCCCTTCGGCCATTGTCCTTTTATTTCACTTCGATCCAAAGAGCTTATACGCCAATCGAACTCCCACGTAGTTGGAATTCTGCACAGGCGTGCCGAGCGTAGTGAACTTGGCTGATATATCCACGCTCTTATTGATTTGATAGCCCAACCCCACAGTGAAGCCATCGAACACGTCGTTGTATGTTGTGGTCAGATTTTCGGCAGGATCAAAGCGAGTGGTCTTGAATAGATAAGAGCCGTATTGAGCAAAGGCAAACGGACCCTTTTCGCGTTGTGCGAAATACGCCTTCACTCCTATTTGCGCCGGGCGAAGCAGCGACTCTTTGAACACATCATTCACGGCCTTGTCGATACTGAAATTGAGAATACCATATTGCGCAACCACATCCATCTTCTTGCCCAATGCATAAGTTAGCATTGCAGAACCGCCATAAGCGTATGGCGTATTCTCTGCCCATGTTCCAAATGGCATGGCACCATCGGCACCCACAGTAAATGCCCAGGCATGAAACGTGCGATCTACATAAGAGTTGGTGTTGGTGAGCATCGGCAATTCACGATCCACCAGAGCATTGGCTTGGATCACGCTCTTGGGCAAACTATCAGGTTGAGTAAAGGACTTGTACTTGGCGGTATACGCAGCTATCTGAACTTTGATTTTTACGGTATTGTCTTCGGATGAATTTTCAAGAGAAAACATGTAGATGGGATCAATCAAAAAATCACACTTGTATTCTTCCAAAAAAGCAAACTGAGCGCGATTCTCGGCCTCCTTCTTCATCACTTCGCGAGAAGAGACGAAAATGTCATCGCCATTTTTCTTGCTGCCACCTAGGTAGAGCGCGGTCGACATGTCTTCACTGGTGGTGGTATACACGAACACCTCTCTCTTCTCCCCGATCGTCACATCAGCCAATACCGGCCGCATCAGTACATCAAGGTTGCTTGAATTGCCTGTTGCCTGACGTGTCATTTTACGCTGTGTGCTGCGTGTACTGGTGTTGGTAGCGCATGAAGCCAGCATTAAAGCTGCTAAAGTGATGAGGGTGATTTTTCGCATTTCAGAATTTTGGATGCGTAAACTTAGCCCTCATGACCAAGGTGTATATTTTGCGTGGAGGAGAGTTTCGACCGAAGAATGTTAGTAATGACCAGTGAATAATGACTATTGACTATTGGGGTCATTTGTCACTAGTCATTTGTCATTTGTCACTAATCTCGCACACCATGCACCTCGCGCTTCCTCCACCATACCGCTCGATGGTGGGAATGGCGCAAGCGAGAATTTCACCATGGCGTTGGAGAGAATGCAGGGCCTCGCCACGGAGCGCTTGCTCGGCTGCAGCCGACATCAGCATGAAGGATTGCCCGTGCCGATTGAACACCTGCAAAATGTTGCCGGCAAACGATTGCATTTGTACCTCGCTGATAGCGATGAGTTCGTGATTGCTAGAAAGCAACGATTGCTCAACTCTGGTGCGCTCTGCTCTCTCATCGATGCACTCAGGGCACCATAGAGCGAATTCACGGCCCACCGACATCATCACGTTGGTGTGGTAAATAGGCAGACGCTCACCATTAACCGTTTGAAGTGCGTTAAACACGACAGGATAATATCCCATGACCTCGCACCAGCGCTGAACCAATGGCGCATGTGTGCGCGCAGATAGCGCTGCATAGGCGATGCGATTTATCCGATCGAGTACAAGGCTACCAGTGCCCTCGAGGTATCGTCCGTGTTTTTCTTCATCCGACAGATCGAGAACCGCTGGCGATGCCGGCAAAGCTGCCCATATAGCGAGCTCTCTTTCCTGGCGGCGATTAGCGGCGAACATCGGATAGAGCACATGTCCTTCGGTATGAAAGCTTACCCAGTTGTTGGGGAAGATGCTATCGGGCGTATGCGGCTCAGCGGTGTCTTGCACCACCACCACTTCGATGTCTGCCGCTTGCATTCGCTCCACCATTGCATCGAACTCGTTCAGCGCATCAGCATGAATAGAGGCTGCATCATCGCTACCCGATTGCGGCTGAAAGTAGTTGTTGACCGCGGTTTGCGCGTTGAGGGAAAATGCTGCGGGGCGTATGAGGAGGAGCATGGGTGGTGAGGGATGAGGGGTGAGGGGTTAGGGCATCACTTTGATGCATGAATGAAGTTTCGAAAGTAGGAATTACGAAGCAGAAAGTAATGGCCAGCCTTCGGTCGCGCTCAGGCACCAGCCTTCGGTCGCGCTCAGGCAATGGCCACGGCTGCGCTCAGGCAATGGACTTCGGCCGCGCTTCGGCGGTGGCTCTTCGACTGCGTGAATACCCCGGCCATCATATGCTCTCGGGGGCGGGCCATCGCATGCACCTGCCCTCGACTGCGCTCGGGCAGCGGTCCTTCAAATGCGAATTTGGCCTCGGCTTCGCTCGGCCTTCACACAGTGCGCTGGCGGAGGGCAGTCGAAGGTCGCCCACTAATACAAGACCACCCGCCACACTTAGTAATCAGAACTCAAAACCCTCCAAACAATATAGCCGTAACCTTCTACCCTAATCCACCGTAGAAACCCCAAATAGACATATCAACCAAAGCAAAAAACGGTGAATAACACAACGAAATGCATGTCGCTGCTCCTGATGATAGTAATCGTCTGGTTTGTGGCTTCGTGCAGCAGCATTAGCAAGGCAGGCGCAGAAACAGAGGGCAAGATTGTTTACGAACTCTCCTACCCTTATGAAACGCAATCGGTCATGATGGATCTCTATCCAAAGGAAATGACCGTATCGTTCAAAGACAACAAACTGCATTCATCTATCCGCTCGGAATACGATATGCTCACCACCGAGTTCATCATCGACAATTCAAAGAAAGAATTCGCGCAGTTGCTCAAGAACATGAGCAAGCGATCAGCACTCAAAATGAATCAACAGGAAACCAGACGCTGGTTTGATGATCAAGCGAAATATCGCCTGGAAAGAACTACGGAATCAAAAATAATTTGCGGCTACAAATGCTATAAAACGATTGCCCATCCCACCGACCCATCCAAGCCCAAAATCGAAATCTATGCAACACGATCTTTGGGTCTCGACAATTCGAATTGGTGGAATCCTTACCGCGGTATTGATGGATTTATGCTCGCCTACGACATCGAGCAATACGGCATCTGTATGCGCATGCTAGCCACACAGGTCAACTTCGAAAATGTTGAGGCATCCGAATTCGATATTCCTCAAACCTATGCCATCACCGATGTGCAAACTATGCAGGGATTGCTTACAGCGGTGGTCGACACCTACATTAAACACTAGAACTCTTATGAGACCCAGCTAAAATTCGAACTTTCAATGCGCCGCGCTGCGGAGCGGCTTTGCCAGGAATTCAGCGCAAGCCAAAGCTGGTAATCGGTGGCTGGAATTCGGTGCGGTTCTCCCTCGGCGGGAAGCAATGCCTTGCGTCTCGAAAGGCCCAGTACAAGCAGGGTATCCTTAGAACAATCGAATCATTAGTGTTTCACGTCGGTAATCTCAACATCAACGCCGTCCACATCCTCCGGATTATAATTGGCCGGTTTGAATTTGAGCTTGACACGCTTAGACTTGCCACCGCTACCTCCGGCAATTTTCACCATTTGCGCATTTGACGTCTCTACTACCTTGAGCTCATCAATGAAGTTGATTTCAAAACTGACTTCAACGGGAAACGGATTGCTGTTTTCGATGCGCATCAACAACACCTTCGGACTCGATTTTTTCCAAGCCTTTTCTTTTCCCCACTGGGTAAAAATCTGAACGCTATCACTCGCCGTTGACAGCACAAACTGTGCATGCATACCAGCGCTTAACAGTGTAAAAAAGATGCACACAAAAAAAGATCGAATCATGGTTTTCATAGTACGAATGTATATCATGTTTCACTAGATGCCGGATCTCACCAAAATTGAATTCACCTTCCTTCAGCTGCGTTGATAGTGGCTAATGACTATTCACGAGTGACCTACTAATCACTATTCACTAAAAATTAGTCACTGCATTGAACCTCCCCTTCCCTCGCCTGTACCGCATATCAAAACCCACTCGATATGCAATACAAAAGCAGCATACTCACTTGGCTTCGCAGCGATGGCCGGCACTTTCAAATCATCGCGCAAATCAGTTTTCTTTTATATGGTGTTTTGTTGCTCGGCTGGGATGCCGATTGGCGCAACTACCTCGCCATCTTCAGCGGAGTGCTGCTTTGTCAAGCACTAGCCATTCGATTTGCCGGCTATCCCATCGACTCCATGAAGAGTGCGGCTATTACCGGATTAGGCCTATCACTGCTCATGAAAGCCAACGATCCGTGGCTCTATCTGTTTGCGGCCATGATGGCCATCGGCATGAAATTCATTTCCAAAGTCAACGGAAAACATTTGTGGAACCCGGCAAACTTCGGAATTGTAATGGCGGCATTGCTCAGCGGTGATGCGTGGATTTCGCCTGGCCAATGGGGCAGCAGCGCCGTAATCGTATTCATTGTTGGCACGGCAGGCCTAGCCGTGTTGAGTAACATCAAACGACTAGAAACAGGCGTTGCTTTTCTGCTCACGTTTGCATCGCTCGATTATGCGCGCACTGTGCTTTACCTCGGCTGGGAAAACGATGTGTACCTGCTGAAGCTCAGCAGCGGATCGCTGTGGCTGTTCTCCTTCTTCATGATTACCGACCCTATGAGCACACCCAACAACCGCAAACTGCGCATCGTGTGGGCGATTGCCGTCGGATGCATCAGCTTCTATTTGGCCAGCTTCAAATTCGTGAATGGCGCTCCCTTCTGGACACTGTTTTTCCTCACGCCGCTTACGCCCCTGCTCGATAGCATTTCAAAAAACCAGCTTTCATTTTCATGGAAGCGCAGCTCAACTCAACCATCTACAAACCATTAATCCAATAGCAGTATGAAACAATTCATTTCCCTGGTGATCTGGACAGCCGCGCTGTTCGTCACCCACAACGCAAACGCCTTTTGTGGTTTTTATGTAGCCAAGGCCGACGCCACTTTGTTCAACAATAAAAGCGAAGTCATCATGGTGCGCAACGGCAACCACAATGTGATCACGATGAGCAGCGACTTCAAAGGCGACCTCAGCGAGTTTGCCATGGTAGTGCCCGTGCCGGTTGTTATCGCAGAAAAGAACATCCGCGTGGTGGAGCGTCGCATCTTTGATGTACTCAACGACTACTCTGCGCCGCGTTTGGTGAACTATTACGACAACAATCCCTGCGGCTACGACATGCGCATGTATGAAGACTCGTATTCAATGGCTGGGGTGCCCGCAATGGCAAAAGAAGAGGTTGCAACTAAAAAATCAAGCAACGAATTAGGTGTTCGCATCGAAGCGCAATACGACGTTGATGAATACAACATCATCATTCTTTCCGCCAAAGAATCGGATGGACTGCAAATCTGGCTCGAGACAAATGGATACAAGGTTCCGGAAACTGCGCGTCAGGTGCTGGCCCCCTATGTGAAAAGCAACATGAAGTTCTTTCTGGTGAAGGTCAATCTCGACAAAGTAAAAGACCGCACCAGTGAGTATTTAAGACCAATTCAAATCTCATTTGACCACGCCAAGTTTATGCTACCCTTGCGACTAGGCATGGCCAACAGCAATGGATCGCAAGACATGATTGTGTATGCGCTCACAACAGAAGGTCGCGTAGAATGTACCAACTACCGCACAGTGAAGATGCCCACCGACCGCCACATCCCTTTGTATGTGCAACCTAAATTCGGACAATTCTACAAATCCCTTTTTGAAAAGACCTACAAGCAAGAAGGACGTAATGCGGTGTTTTTGGAATACGCATGGAATGTGAGTCCATACACCGCCGTGAAATGCGACCCTTGTGTTGGTCCTCCGCCGGTCAACTATGATTTCGTGGATGCCGGTGTGGATTGGATTACACAAGGCAACTTCAATCCTACCATATTCTTCACCCGACTGCATGTGCGTTACAGTCGCGACAAATTCCCGGCAGACCTGCAATTTCAAGTCACTCCAAACAATGAAAACTTCCAATGCCGCTATGTCATGACTTATCCCGCATCGGGCAGCGATTTCACGTGTGATGAGGGTCAGGAATATTTGGTGGACTTATACAACCGCCGCAAACTCGAGGTGGATGAACTCTCAGCGCTTACCGGCTGGAGTGCTGCTGAGGGCTCTGGTTATATTCGGGAATACAACAAACACATCAATGCGAAGACGCGCGAATCGCAGCGCAATGAAGGTGTGCCTGCAACCATTCACAACCAACTGCCACGCCCGTGGATTGTGGCCGCTTTATTAATCGCCGTTTTTGCCGTTCTATTCTATTCAGCAAACCGACGAAGAGCATTGTCATAAAGGCTTGCCCTCTTTGGTTTTTTCATACCTTCGGCTCATGCACAAACTCGTATCACTAGCGATACTGTGCATGAGCTTTTTTTCGCTCATGGCACAGCGCTCTCCGCATTACTTGATTGAAAATCGGGGGCAGTGGCCACAGCATGTCGTGGCGTCGGCCAGCGTGGCCGGAGGAAAAGTGTTTCTGGAAAAAAACGGACTCACCTACCACCTCTTCGACTTGGCCGGATTGCGCGGCGATCATGATGTAGATGAAAATCAACCGCGCATTCGCGGACACGTGTATCGGGTATCATTCATCGGCGCAGAAGAAAGTCAAATCAAATCGACATTCAGTGCCACACAGGAATCATACAGCAATTACTTCCTGGGCAATGACCCGGCGAAATGGGCCGGCGGATGCAAGCACCACCTTGAAGCTGAACTGACCGCACTGTACCCCGGCATTGACCTTCAAATGCATGGCGGAGGCAGTTTCCTGAAGTACGACCTGGTTGTGCGCGCAGGCGCGGAAGCATCGCTGATACGAATGCTATACACTGGACAAGACAAACTGAGTATCGAAAACGAACGACTCATCATCACCACCTCAGTAGGTGAAGTCACGGAACAAAAGCCGTTGGCCTGGCAAATCATCGAAGGCGAAAAACGCATGGTTGCGTGTCAGTACCAACTGCGCGGCAATGAAGTTGCATTCCGTTTACCCAAAGGCTACGACAATCGATATGACCTTGTCATTGACCCTGAGCTCATCTTCTCTACCTATTCCGGCAGCACGAGCGACAACTTCGGATATACTGCCACCTATGATCAATACGGCCAACTGTACAGCGGAAGCTCGGCATTCGGTCAAGGATATCCTACCACTTCAGGGGCGTATCAAATTGCACATCATGGTGGCGATAGCTCCATCGAGCAAGGAATCGACATGGCGCTTTCGAGGTACGCGATGAATGGAACCGTTCTGTCTTGGTCCACTTTCCTTGGTGGTTCAGGAGATGAACTTCCGCATAGCATCAT
>CANHPZ010000032.1 GCA_947462725.1 Flavobacteriales bacterium | reverse complement strand
TTCAAACATATTGAGGCTATCATTCAAAGTATGACACCTAATGAACGCAGCAACCCGGCCCTCCTCAACCCTTCTCGCAAAGCACGCATTGCCAAAGGTTCGGGCCGCACGCTCGACGAGGTCAACCGACTCATCAAGCAGTTTGATCAAACCAAGCAAATGATGAAGATGATGACCAATAAGACTCAGATGATGCAAATGATGCAACAGATGAAGGGTATGAAAGGTGGTATGCCGAGGTAGGGACTAGGGACGAATGATGAATGAAAGGAAACTTTCAACCTTCAACCTTCAACTTTCAATACGCAATGGTAATCGGGGCAACACATTTTCAATTTCCAAATCAAACAAGCTTTTACAAAGGCAAGGTGCGTGACGTCTACAGCATTGGCGATGATTTGTTAGTGATGATTGCCAGCGACCGTATCTCTGCCTTCGATGTGGTACTTCCCAGAGCTATTCCATTCAAAGGTCAAGTCCTGAATCAGATTGCTGCGCACATGTTGGAAGCCACTTCAGATGTGGTGCCCAACTGGCGGTTGGCCAGTCCTGATCCGAATATTACCATTGGTTATCGTTGCGAGCCCTTCAAAGTGGAGATGGTGATACGAGGCTACCTTACCGGACATGCCTGGCGCACCTATGCGAGTGGCTTGCGCGAATTGTGCGGGGTATCGCTGCCCGAAGGATTGAAAGAGCATGATCGCCTACCAGAACCAATCATTACACCCACGACCAAAGCGAGTGAGGGACACGATGAAGATATTTCACGTGAGGAAATCATTGCGCAAGGCATTGTTTCTGAAACCGACTATCTGAAATTGGAGGATTATACCCGCCGATTATTCGCACGCGGAACAGCAATCGCCGCTGAGCGCGGACTCATTTTAGTCGACACCAAGTATGAGTTTGGTAAGCGTGGTAGCGACATACTTCTGATGGATGAGATTCATACGCCCGATTCGTCACGCTATTTTTATGCGGAGGGCTATGCGGAAAGACAGCAAAGCGGCGAACAACAGCGCCAGCTCAGCAAGGAGTTTGTGCGTGAATGGCTTATCGCAAATAACTTCATGGGTAAGGAAGGACAAACGGTGCCAACCATGTCAGACGAGTGGATTGAGCAAATCTCACATCGTTATATTGAACTCTACGAACAAGTAACAGGAAATACGTTTGTTCGACAGGAATATAATAATGCCAATGAGCGCATGGAAGCTGCGGTGGACAACTACTTGGCCGCTCTCTAGACTAATTCTTCTTCTTTAAAATTATTGCAGCCGCTTGAAACGGTGAAAGTTCTCCTGAATTGACTTTTGATTCGAGCGCTACAATTTCCTGTTGAATTTCGGGATTGTGATAAAACCGTTCGATGAGGCCGTTGCGAATGGCCTCATGCATCCACGTCGTGTTTTGTTTCGTTCTTCTGGCCTCGAACAAACCTCGCTCCTGCATCCATACCACAAAATCAGACATCGCCTTCGTTACTTCCAATAAGCCCTTTTCTTCGATTGCAGATGTAGTTAGCACCGGTGGAAACCAGCCATCATCGCGCGCAGGAAACAGATGCAAGGCAGATACATACTCGGCCTGCGCACGAGTTGCTTTCGCAGCATTGTCGCCATCCGCTTTGGTGATAATCATGGCGTCGCACATTTCCATTATGCCGCGTTTGATACCTTGCAATTGATCACCTGCGCCTGCAAGCATGAGCAGCACGAAGAAATCGGTCAACGCATGAACCGCAGTTTCACTCTGCCCCACTCCTACTGTTTCAACGATGATGGTGTCGTATCCAGCGGCCTCACAGAGCAAAATGGATTCGCGTGTTTTCCGAGCCACACCACCCAATGTTTGGGATGAAGGCGAAGGACGGATGAACGCCCTGGTGTCGGCGGCCAAGCGATCCATGCGGGTTTTATCTCCCAGAATACTGCCTTTACTCAACGGACTGCTGGGGTCGACAGCTAATACCGCGACTTTTCTTCCGGCATCCAACAGCGCCATTCCAAAAGCATCTATGAATGTGCTCTTGCCTACACCGGGAACACCTGTGATTCCCATGCGCACCGACTTCCCTGAGGCGGGCAGACAAAGCTGAATAATTTCGGTTGCTAAAGATTCATTTTCTTCATCGGCACTTTCAACACAAGTAATGGCTTGCGCCAATGCTGCGCGATCGCCGCGCATGAGCGCTGTAGCAAGGGATTTCGCATCGCGCGATTGAGCTTGCTTGCGGATCTTCTCTACTGCATGTTGAGCACTTTCACGTTTGGCTGAATCAGACATGTGGCGAAGTTAATTAAAGTGAGCTACTACCATGCGATGGGTTCGCGACCATGGCTGATGAGGTAATCGTTTGCTTGCGAGAAATGTTTACTACCGAAAAACCCTTGGTATGCCGAAAGTGGCGACGGATGAGGTGCTTTCAAAACGAGGTGTTTGCTTACGTCAATGAGTGATTCCTTTTGCTGAGCATAATTCCCCCAAAGCATGAAAACAACATGTTGCCGTTGGGCACTAATTGCACGAATGACCTCATCCGTAAACTGTTCCCAACCCCAACGCTGATGCGCGCCCGGTGTTTTTTCCTCGACGGTCAAAGTCGCATTCAATAAGAAAACACCTTGTTCGGCCCAGCGATTCAGATCGACCCAAGGCATTCCACCCACATCATCCCATACTTCTTTTAAGATGTTGCGAAGCGATGGTGGCGCTTTCAATCCGGCATGCACCGAAAAGGCAAGTCCGTTGGCTTGTCCGGCACCATGATATGGGTCTTGACCAATAATAACGACCTTGATCTTGTGAAGCGGACAGGCTTGAAACGCATGGAAAATCAGATGCTTGGGCGGATAGCATGCACTTTCACTATAGGCAAGCTCTACTCTATTCCATAGTTCTATCCAGGCAGGCTGCTGCATCACATGGCTAAGCACATTTTTCCATGATTCTTCCTGAATGAAATCGTCTTTGCCCATGAAGCAAAAATAACGTTAGGATTAAAAACCGATTTCTTGATTCAAGTTAAGGGCTGGAATTCGATACGGATGTAGTTTTGAGGAAAGATGAACCGTAAAACATTTCTTACGCTTATGGCAGGAACCACCGGAATGGCTGCATTGGGCTCTGTGCGGATGCTCAATGAATTGTTTACCGAAACAGATTCGGTGATGCCCGCTTTGTTTGTTGGACATGGTTCACCCATGAATGGCATTGAAGACAATCTGTTCAGCAACCGATGGAAACAATTGGGCAGAGAGCTTCCTGTGCCCAAAGCGGTATTGGTGGTCTCCGCTCATTGGCTCACCCAAGGCACTTATGTAACTGCAGTGGAAAAACCGCAGACCATACATGATTTCGGTGGATTCCCTCAAGCCCTGTTTGACGCTCAGTACCCGGCTCCCGGTTCACCAGAACTCGCAAAATCCATTGCCGAACATATACAACAACCACCAATCGGGCTCGATCATGAGTGGGGACTTGACCATGGCACGTGGACGATATTGAAACATATATATCCGAATGCTGAAGTTCCCGTTTTGCAATTGAGCATCGATTATAACCAACCTGCGCAGTTTCATTATGCATTGGCTCAACAACTGTCGGAATTGCGCAAACGTGGAATCCTCATTATTGGAAGCGGCAACATGGTGCACAATCTTCGGATGGTTGATTTTGCTAGAATCAATGAAGATAACTTCGGATACGATTGGGCCATTGAGTTGAATGAGCTCTTCAAATCTCGCATACTCGCCGGCGATCATGCAGCGCTCATGGATTACACCAAACTGCATTCTGCCGCCAAACTCGCTATCCCCACTCCCGATCACTATTATCCGCTCCTTTATACACTCGGACTTCAGCAAAAACAGGACAGTGTTAGCTTCTTCAATGACAGAGCTGTTGCGGGGTCGCTGACGATGACGAGCGTGTTGCTTTCAGAATAATGGAGTGCCCTGCTTTTCCCTGATGTTATTGACGCGCTGATGCGCGTCCCTACGCTGTGATAAATGAATTGCCCCTTGCATAAAAGCGGCGAATTGGCCTTTTGTTGAAAACTCTCCCATTTTTCCCCATTTCATCAACAATGCTTTGCTGCAGCAATTCGCTCAGATACCTTTGAGCGTTCACCTGTCACCAGTGGGCAGAAAACGTTTTTAACCACGGGTTCCACAAGGCATACCCTAACCTATTCAACAGCTATGATTACCAGAATCATCGGTATTAATACCGCCACCTATGTGAATGCAGAAATGCGTCTCGACGATTGCGATTCATTGCAATTGGTTGGACCCAACAACGTAGGTAAATCAACACTGATCTACACCCTCAACTTCCTGTTTGTTGTGGACGGCTCTAAGATGAGCTTCTCCGGGCAGCGCAAGGGCGATAAGGAAACCATTCACCACTATTTCCCGACGCACAACCAAAGCTACATTTTGTTTGAGGTACAGAAGGGCAATCCGTATTGCATACTCGTGAAGCGCGACAGCGAAGGCGAATTGGAATACTATCGAATTACAGGTTCATACAACCACGAGCATTTCTTCAAGCGCGATGGTCAACAGCAGCGCATTCGTCGTTGGGACGAAGTGCAGGATTTGCTTGCCACCGAAGGCGTTGAGCTCTATTTGTTCAAGAGCAAGAGCGAGGTATTCAATACTGTTTATCAGCGTGGTCGCCGCAACGATGCCGTGGTATGGCTCGAAGACAGCGTGCGTACCGACGGATTGAGCAACAACTTCTCAAAAGTGTACCGCTATCTGATCAACTCTAAGCTGATTACCAACAAAACACTGAAAGAATCGCTCATCATCGCCGATAACCGCGAACACGAAGGCATTAACTTCTCACAGAAAAACAAGAAGGACATCACGGATCTGTTGCGTATCAATGACGAGATTCGAGTTATTAAGAGCATTCAGAAGGATTTCGAAGAATTCCGCGAGGTCGTTAATCTCTACAAGGCCAAGTCTCGCATTGTGAGCGACCTTGTTTATGCTTTCGATAAGCAATACAATGGCACAATAAAGGAGTTGGATAGCTCTCGTTTGGAAAAGGAAAAAACCTTCCAAAGCACTTTGGTCATTGTAAACGAAAAACTGAAGCCACGTCAGGAAGAGCTCAACCGTGAAATCGGTAAGAAGGAAACCGAAGTGGAAATGAAAGAGAAGGAATTCATTGCATTGCAGACCCGTCTCGATCTTATAGCCAGCTACGAAACCAAGAAGTTTCTTGAAGAGTCGCTTACCAACCTTGACCAGAAGCGTCGCGACATCGAGGTGCGCATTACCATGGTTGAGAATCAAAAACTCGATTCAAAGAACATAGAGGCTAAACTTTCAAAGTTTGATACTGAATGCACTCGTTTGGAGGGGCAGATTAAGAATTACGACAATCAACTTATTCAAAAGATTGCCGGTAATGAGGATACACGCAAGATTTTGAATACCATCTTCTCGTCGGAGTTTGCGGCAATGCCAGACAAGCTAGTGAAGAAGAAGGTCACTAAAACCGGCACCACCATGAAGATTTTCGATGGTGAAATTGAATTGCCGAAGAAAATGGAACTCCGTGATATTCCTTCAGTGAAGATGCTGAAGGATGAGTTGAAGGAAGTTCAAAAGGAAAAGGCAGAGCTCGAGAAATTATGGGCTGTGGCCTTGCACATCGATAAGACACGCAAGGAATTGGACAAGGTTCTGAGCGATATCGAAACAGTAAAAGAAAAGCTGCGTGCAATTGCAGAAAAGCCAAAGCTCGAAAAGGCCAGTGGTGAATTGGGCACAGAGTTGCGCAATTTGAAAAATGAAAATGAAAAAATAGAAGACGAACTTTCAAAGCTGAAGAAGGAAATTGCCGAGAAGTCGCTCCTACTCGATACGCTGCGTGAAGACACCCGCAAGTCGGAAGATCGCCTGATTACATTGCGTTCAAGAAAGCAGGATATCGAATCATTTGGTGTAGTGCCTACTCCATTTGAAACGACTGATTCGCTAGACGACATATTCGCTAAGTTCGAGCACGCCAATGCCGACCGCGAATTGCTGAAGGTGAAGAAGGATCGTTCTTTTGACCAATTGCGCTTCAAAACCAATAGCGCCTTGGCTGATGAAACAGAATTCATCAAGTTCATTGAGGATGAAATCGCTTGTATCAACGACAAGGAAAAATCAATCGACGGACTTTTGGGTAGCATCTCTACTCAATTTGCGAACCCCGCATACAACCTGCGCAAGCGCTACGAAGAATTCAAAACGTTTGTTTACAACCGTTTCAATGAAAGCCTTGCCAAGACGCGCATCTCCAATATCGAATCACTCAAAATTGAGTTGGTCGACAACAAGAAGGTGTTGTATGAATTGGAGCGTATCGCTTCCATCGAAAACCTGAATGCTCAATTGAGCTTTGAGTTTGAGAACGCTGAAGACTTGAAGATCCTCAACCAATACCTGGATTCGGGTAAGAGCGTCGACTTCGAAGACCTATTCGACATTGAGCTGGTGCTCGATGTGAAAGGAACCATGAAGCGTGTAGACTTGAAAGAACAGGTGGAATCGGATGGTACCGACCGTATGATTCGTTTGGTAATTGTAATGGCCATCATCAATCGTCTCGCAATTTCCAGCGAAGAAAACAAGATTGCGCTCTTCATTGATGAAATTGGAACCATTGACGAGCACAACCGTCCGCAGTTGGTGCAGTTCTGCAAAGAGCATAACTTCATTCCAATTTTCGCAGCTCCTCAGCCTTACGATGGCTTCTCGAAGTACTACTTCATTTTCCGTTCGAAGGGCAAAATCAACCTTAATGACAAACAGCACGCTGTGCGTCGTGAAGAGTTGAACATTGCGAAGGAGAATCAAGCGGCTAAGGAGGAATAAGCTTGCCTCTAAGGCACAACGAGTGCTAAAGGGGCAGCAACGCATAGCATGCGGAGCACTTTAACCTACGCATGATTATGCGTCCAAAACAAAAACAACGATGAACGACATACATACTACAACCATCAACGAAGAGCCGGTTAGAGTTCCTGAGCACTTCAACGAGTTGAATGAAGTAAAACTCAAATACCATTTGCAGTTGGATGAGCTTATTGAAGCTTAAACCGCATTAAAACCTGACACTTATGATTAAAGCGGAACCACGGACGATACTGAATTTCCTTCATGCCAACTTCGATGTGGTGAAGGACTTGTTTTCGTACCAGATTGCCGATGGGCTTATTACCAAGGAAGTGTACGACATGCTAATTCAAAAGCATGGCCACACGATGAACATTCGCTTGCGCGAATACCGTGTGATACGCACCTTGGGCAGTGATTACGAAATGCGCGATGTGTATTTCAAGCTCATGGAATTCCTTCTTTTCGAATTCAAGCCTTTGTTGCCGGAAACCATCGAAAAGTATAAAACGAGTATTTCAGAACTGTTTTTAAAGATTCGCAAATACGAAAACCAAGATCGCGACATTCTTCAAGAGCGTATCAAGAACTTGTCGCATCAAGTGCGCGAGTTTGTTGATCTTGTTGAGCGTAACACGTTTCGCTTACTGGCAGAAACGCGCGAATTGAAGTCGAATATTGATCGTGTTGAATACCGCGAAAAAGTACACAAAGCATCGTTCTGGATTGAATATTATATTCTGCCACTCAATCGTATTCTTGACGTTAAACACTCTGAATCGGTAACGAGCACAGTTCTCGATGTGAGTGAATATGCGAATCGCCGTCGTCTCGATTTTCAAGATGAAACGATACGCACGGAGTTTGAAAAACTCTATTCACAGTTGATTCAGACCAATACAGACCTTCTTCGCCAGTCTAAAGTGCTGGTAAACGAACTTCTTCCGCTCTTGGAGCGTATCCGAACAGAGTCACTCATTTTGACCGGTTGGATTGAATTCCTGCGCAACCCCTACAAAATGGACACGCCTCCTCTACTCAAAGGAACGCGCACCATGGTGTATGCTAAGGATATGCTTTACAAAGTGCGCGAGTTTTTCGAGCAGTTTTCGGTCAATGATTACGTTACACTCGAAGACGGAGTGGTTGATTTTGACAAATGGATTTTCGACCGCGAACTCTTTAAGGGTAACCTCACCAAGAGTCTGCCTGTTAATGACTTCTTTAGTTGGTGTTATAAGGAACTACAAAAGGACTTCCAAGACATTGAAACCGATAAATTCTTTGCCTTATGTGGATTGTTATTCGATGGCGACCTTCAAATTGAATTCCCGAAGAAGGCCGAGCGCGTAACGCTTACCACCACCACTTCAACCATTTCATTGCCCAAGATCAAAATTGAGCAGGCTCTGAAAATCAAGTAACTTACAACCTAACGCCTCAAGCAACCACAAAACCATGGTATATCCAAGCAATCATCGCCAAATCGTTGAAGAACTGATGGGAGGTAAATTCATCCTCAGCAACGAATCGCATTTCAATGCCCTCAAAGAAAACGAAGCGTTTTATACTGAATTCTTCAAAATATCATTTGACCTGGATTTGAATCTCAAGACGGAGTATGCGTTTTTGTTGAGCAAAGACACTCAGGAAAATTTCTCGCGCGACGTGAGCATCTTCATTGCCATCTTGTGCTATGAGCTGGATCGCGACGGACGCAACTTCATGGAAGCTTTGGATTTCAATGAATTCACTTTTGAAGAAGTGGATCGCTACTTCGACAACTCGTCGTTCATCGACCTCATCGAGTCCAACAAATCGCTTCGCGAACCGGATGCTCGCCGCACGTTGATAAACGGTATGCAGCGCCGCAATATCGTTTCCAAGAATTTCGACGATCGTTTTGCATTCACTCAAGCCCACAAAGTGTTTGTGGATTTTGCCAAAGAGCTTGCACTGAAGCGCATGGCCGTTGAGACCGAATAAGCAGTTGATAAGGGCTTAGTGCGGCGAATAGAATAACCCTATTCTTCTTTTAGAATGGTTAAGCTTCCGGTATAATTCCGGAAACTGCCGTCATTCATTTTCAGTTCGAGTACATAGTAATATGTACCGCCGTCGACGTCTTTCGGTACCCAGTCGTTCTTATAGTTTTCTGAGTGATAAATGGCATTGCCCCAACGATTAAATACCGAAAGGCGCGAGCCCGGATGCAGCTTCAGCGATTGAACAAAGAAGGCGTTATTGTCATTCGATAAGCTGATATCAGCACCGGCAGGTCCATCCGGCGTGATAATATTCGGGATGAGTAGCTGACAAATTTCAAAGTCTACAATAACGGGAGCAATGCTTGGCCATGCACAACCGTTGCTATCCAAAGCCACTACGTTGTATCTTCCCTCTTCGAGCAATGCTGTTTGGCCGCTCGCCACCGGTTCATCAGCGGCGTTGAGCCATGTATATTGGTCAAAACCGGCAGGAGCTGAAATAGCAACCGGATTGGGGTCATCACAAATCAACGTATCCAACAAGGCCAAATTGATGAGTGGATTTTCAAACATGACCACATCGATGGTATCGGTGTCGATGCAGTTTGGTGAAGTTTCTACTGTGAGTGTGTATTGTCCGGGCTCAGCCACTGAAATGCCTTGTGAAGTTTCTCCTGTGCTCCACAAATAGCTCAAGTAGACGTCGTTGGGCTGCAAGGTGATGGTGTCGCCTTCACAGAAACTGGATGAAATATCCAGCGGATTGGCTTGACCGAAGTCGGAAAAATAGCCATAGCGACAACCGCCGCCGCCACCGTTGATGGTGCCGAGATGAAACAGCCCGGTGGAATTCTCAACTACGGTAAACTGCTCAGATGGAATATCAATGGTCGAAAAGATAATTTGGGTGCTCATCCACTCGCCTGCCGAACCGGCAACAGGACTAAAGGCTGTCGAAGGTATCAAGGCCGGATTTCCATTGAGTGTGAAATTCGCAATGTTCTCGGTCCGCGTCATGATGTTCACCCCAAAAGCCCCATCTACGCTGCGCACGAAATACACCTTGCGCGAACCGGTGCATTCGATGGGAGGAAGCACCGATTCGGCCAACTCACAGCCTTCGCCTGTTGCATGCAGTACATAGGCAGGTTGCGATGTAGTGACATAGGTTGATGTGTTGTTGATTAGATAGGACCATTGCTGCCCGGTGTTGATGATGGCTGATGGTGTAGTCGATCCATCAATGAAAATTTCGGTATTGTCTTCCGTGGCTAATACATAGATGGCCTCGCCTGCTCCGGCTGTAAGGAAGCCTTTCATAACAATGTAGTCAGTTCCGATAAGACGTGTGGGTATAAGCTGATCACCCATAATGTCAAAGCAACTGCCATTGCCTACAGAATCATCCTTTATGGTAACCGCGATGGGCTTATCCGCAGTGATGTATGAGCCAGCAGGGTGATCGATGCCTTGGGTGTATTGCGCCGCCATCGAATAGGTCTGGCCGCGATTTAGCGTCACGCTATAAGCAATGCCGGCGGCATGACCAATAACGTCAACAGTTGGCGTAATCGTTACAATCGTGTTGTCTTCGGTGGCAACAATATCAGCTGCCGAATATGGAATTGGGAAGTAATTGCCGTTGCTCCAAGTGGTTTGGAAAGGCGTATAGAATTCAGTTCCCAATGCGTTCTTCCCCTTCAATGCAAAAATTTCAGGGTTGCATTGGCAGCTAGTGATAATCTCATAATATGCTGTGATTAGTGCCGAAGACCGAATGCGAATTCCCTTGTTCAGTGCTTGATCGGCAGGTTGGTTTTCAATCGATGCGAGAAAAGCCGTTACGTCCACCGAAATGGCGGTGTTTGCCGGAATGTTATTCACGAGTGGCGTGAAGGTAGGATTGGCGGGCTGATCGATGATGACCTGCGCAGGATCACTGAAAGCAGCCATACGAAAGGTTACCGGAGCGTCGCCGTGACCTGATGTTGCCTCTGGCGCTACAAACCAAAAGAGGGTGTCGATTTGGGCGGTTGCATTTGCTGCTTGAAAAAGCAACGTTACTATCAACGCCTTGCGCAGAAAATGATTAAGCATGAAAGAAATATTATGGTCTGAATATAATATCAAATCTAAATCAGTGACCACATATTAATGTCATCCGGCTTGATTAACAGCGAAGGAAGTATTCGAGGCACTGAGTTGTGCGTCCAATTTCAAAGCTCTTTCCATCATGCTATCCCAAAAGGAGGCGCGAATGTTCAGCGCGTGCAGCATGCCATTGCGAAGATCCACAGTAGCTGTTTCGCTTTGACTGGAAAGTTCCTCTGCGATACTGAGGAGTATTAATCCATGCTCATCATCGACCTCTGTATGCAACGGAAAAAACACATAATCGAATAGCGTTAGATCGGTGTGCTTTTCGATCGCTTCTATCAAATGTCTATAGATGTATTTCACTACCGACTCTGTTCCCAATCCAATGGCACCGATGGCGCTGGAGCAAGAACTATTTTCGATGAGATTTAAAAAAGCGTCACGCCAAATTTGCACCTCCTCGCCTATCTCGGCCTGCATGTCCGCACCGATAGCTACTTGGAACCGACGAAACAACGCCGGATGAGTAATGCCCTGAACCCATTCCTCTTTGATGCCCATTTGCGCTATGGCTTCAATATCTTCCTTGTGCAATTGACCGCTTTCTTCAGCAAGATTGTCGAGCAAATGTTCGCGATGTTGCGGGTTTTCCAATTTGGAAATGACACCATTGAGATAGCGCGGAAACCAACTGCTATAAGCGCCATATTGCAATGCAAAGTCTTTGAGGACAGCATCCATGTTTTTAAACTCGCCATTCTTGAGCGCCAATAAATACGGATGATTGATGGCGCGATGAGCTTTCGCTTCTTGAATTAAAGCCTCCATTGTGGTGATCTTGATTTAGACTCTGGCGAATATATGTGAACCGCATGCGAACAAAAATCCATCAACCAATAAAATCGACTCGGCTATTTAAAACTTGATAGGAACTCGAGGCACCGCCTGTTGAACAGCTCTGATTTTTCCAGGCTTACCAAATGACCACAGCGTTGTACAACTTCAACACTAATGGTTTGAAATCGCTGCGCATATTGTAATGTCGGTTTCAGGAAGAGATGATCCTGCCCTCCAACCATAATGAGCATGGGGATGTGTGGCTGGAAATTGAACAATTTGCGCAAGGTGTTGTCGAGGTATTGGCCATACATCGCGGTCCACTTGCGGTATTCCTCCAGACTCAAGAACTTCGATTCACGGACGAAAATCTCACGTGATTTCTTGTGATTTTTTCTGGGCAAAACAATCTTCGCCATGAGGCTATAGAAGTTGCGGAAGCCAATAATCTTGGCGATGAACAATCCGGAACGAGCTAATAATCGAAGTTTAACACTGAGTGATACGATGGGGCCGGCAAAAAGCAAGGATGATATCCCGTTTGGTCGTAGCTCATACATCTGCATGGCAATGATGCTACCTAAGGAAACAGCAACCAAATGAATGGGCTCTTTGGTATGCAAATCCACTACATCCCATATGCGCTGTGATATCCATTCGAAATCGTAATTGTCTTGATTACGTGAGGACTCCGCAGAACCTGCATGACCAGGTAAATCGATAATCAATAAATGATAATGCTTGCCAAACTCTTCAACCTGCTTGCGCCATGTGCGTGTGCTGCCTCCTGCTCCATGAACCATCAATACCCAAGAGGCATTTGCATTGCTGCAGCGATGTATGTCGTGATGTAAATGATTCAATGTTAGTATAACCGCTGCTTGAGGTGAATGTTCAAGGTCAATTCGGATTCAATCGATGATCGTCTGTCCTGTGTGGAGGCTGATAGCTGGGATTTGGCTGGGTGTCTGGGCTGTAACCAAATAGCTGATTGTCTTTGATAATAGTATCTACATAGGTTGGTACCATTTCCTCCCAACCGGTATAGCCGTTTTGAATCATTTCCAAAGCATCAATGGAATAGATGTCCAATACATCGGGATTGTAATCTGCGATGTCGACCAGGCGCTTGTTGTATATGAGGTAATCGTAAAGAGGCTTCAGTCGAGGGTGCACATGGCAATTCTTCGTTGTAAGCAACTTCCCTGTTTTTGCATCTTTGAACGGATAGACGTAAATCTTCAAATCGCGATTCATGAGAATGCCAAACGCCTCGAGGATTCCGCCATTCAAATCACGATAGTATTTTTCATTGAAGAGCTCCATGATCATGTTGGTGCCTACAATGATGCCCATGCGCTTATTGGTGTGTTTCCCAAAAAACTCAACCAATTTGAAATACTTCGAATAATTAGAAACCAATACGGTTTGACCGAGGGCACACAAAATCTCGGCTCTGTGCAAGAAGTCTTCTTCGTCGATGTCCCCTTCAGCTCTTAAGTTGTTGAGGGTTATTTCAAACAACACCTGCACATTGTTGTGGTCAACTTTGTATTCCTTTTCAAAGAGCTTGAAGCCCTTCATGATCATATCAATGTTGACCTTGGTTACCGGACGGAAACTACCGCGCAGTGCCAAAATATTCTTTTTGTATAAGATGTCGGCCGCTTGAATATTCCTACCATCAGGCGAGAATATCACAGCGTCTGTCATACCATTCTTTACTAAATGCAGCGACAGCAAACGATTATCGACATGGTCGAAATCAGGACCGCTCATTTCAACCATATCAATTTCAACTTGATCTCGACTCAAATTGTCGTAGAGCGATTGAATAAGCTCTTTCGGTTTTGTGTAGAAGAAGTAACAGCCATAGAGCAAGTTAACCCCCAACAGACCAACCGAAGCTTGTTGCGCCAATGCGTCCATTTCATGCAATCGCATGTGCATGATCACGATGTTGGGTGCTTTATCCGGAGCCGTTTGGAACTTGAGTCCCATCCAACCGTGGCCTTGAATCGTTTTTTGATAATTGACCGTGGCAACGGTGTCGGCAAATGCGAAGAATTTCTTCGCCGAGTGTTCATTGCGCTTGAGGCGATCTTCGATCAAACGGTACTCGTGATTGAGCATGTTGCTCAGGCGCGGTTTGCACACATACCTTCCCTTCTCTTCCTTCCCGTAAATGGCATCGCTGAAATCCTTGTCGTAAGCACTCATTGCTTTCGCAATGGTGCCGCTGGCTCCACCTGCGCGGAAAAAGTGGCGAACCACCTCCTGTCCTGCTCCGATCTCGGCAAATGTGCCATAGATTTCCGGATTCAGATTTACTCGAAGAGCCTTCTGGCTAGCCGATAATATGACGCGTTCTAATTCCACTGAGGTTTGTTTCGAAGGCGACAAAAGTAGAGAAAAGGCGTGGCCAAAGGTTTAACAATTTGTGAAACAAAGCGCGATACTATCTGCATGTGTGAACCCATGCCCTAATTTCGCCACATGATCATCACGTTTCTCGGAACCGGAACTTCGCAAGGTGTGCCCTTGATGGCTTGCCGCTGCGCGATTTGTCGCTCATCCGATGCACGCGATAAGCGACTCCGTTCTTCGATTATGATCACACACGAGGGGCGTAACGTCGTAATTGACACCGGTCCGGATTTCCGTCAACAGCTCTTGCGCGAAGATGTGCTTGCACTCGATGGCATTGTGTTTACACATGAGCACAAGGACCACATCGCCGGCCTCGATGATGTGCGCGCATACAACTACATCAATGATTGGCGCGCTCAGGTTTATTGTACCGAACAAGTGGCAGATGCGCTTAAGCGAGAATTCGCCTATGCGTTTTCAGATAAAAAATACCCTGGAGTTCCGGAAATCGATTTGAATATTATAGACCAATCGGCTTTCGAAGTTGCTGGAATTCCATTTCAACCCATTCAGGTTTATCACCTTCACTTGCCGGTATTTGCATACCGCATTGGCCGTTTTGCTTACATCACCGATGCTAATGTCATAGCGGACGAGGAAATAGAAAAACTAAAAGGTGTTGAAGTACTTGTGCTGAATGCCCTTCGACGCGAGAAGCATCCTTCGCATTTTACATTGGAAGAGGCCATTGCCCTTGCACAGCGCATTGGCGCTCGTGAAACTTGGTTCACGCACATCAGTCATCAATTGGGATTGCACACGGAGGTGGATTTAGAACTTCCAGCGGGTATGCGGCTGGCATTTGATGGATTGAAGTTGGAGGTGCCTCTATGATGTCGGCCATACTTTACTGGATAGTCATCAAACCGATCAGTTTACTGCCCTACCGGGCTTTGTATGCGTTGTCTGATTTTTTCTTTGTTGTGTTCTACTATGTGGTGGGTTATCGGAAGAAGGTGGTGCACGCCAACCTCACGCGTTGTTTTCCCGAGAAAACTGAAGCGGAAATCCAACGGATTCAGCGCGCATTTTATCGGCATTTTTGTGATCTGGTGCTGGAAAGTCTCAAGAACTTTAGCATTAAGGAGGTCGATCTGAAAAAACGCTTTCAGCACCGCGGTGTGGAGGTGTTCGATCGATTGTTTGCCGATGGTCGAAGTGCTATTCTTGTAGGAGGACATTATGGCAATTGGGAGTTGTGGGCTGTTTCGGCGCCTCCTCACTTCAAGCAACGACTAATGGCTATCTACAAACGGTTAAGCAATAGCTATTTCGATCAAAAAATGAGGGAAACCCGCGGCCGTTTCGGACTGGAGCTTGTTTCCACAAAAGAAACGGGTCAATGGCTCAAGGACCACCAAGAGGAATTGTTTGTGGGAGTTTTTGCCATCGATCAATCGCCTACCAACCCGCGCAAGGCCCAATGGATTGATTTCATGGGACAAGAAACAGCCGCCCTCTTTGGTACTGAAAAGTACGCTAAGGAATACAATCTGCCGGTTGTTTTCGGGCATTTGCGCAAGGAAGGCCGCGGTCAATATGCTATCGATTATGAATTGATTACGGAGAGTCCAAGGGATTTTGGCCATGGTGAACTCACCCAAAAACTCAACTCCATTTTAGAGGCTGATATCCGCCAAGATCCTCGCTATTGGCTTTGGAGCCACAAGCGGTGGAAACATAAAAGGCCGGTCGATTGAAAAAAGACATTTTTTTTTCATCTAAGGTTTATCCGTGAGAGAAATGTCGTAATATTGCGCCCCCTTTTGGGGACATATTTAAACGAAACGCATCATGAACCGCATTAAAGAACTCGAGAAAAAGCTCAACCCGGTTAAGGAACTTCCAAACTTTGCCGCTGGTGATACCATTACTGTTAGCTACAAAATTGTGGAAGGTAACAAGGAGCGTGTACAGGAGTTTGCTGGCGTAGTAATCCAGCGTAAGGGCTCTGCAGCTTCTGCAACTTTCACTGTTCGCAAAATCAGCGGTGGTGTTGGTGTAGAGCGTATCTTCCCGGTGTCATCACCTTTCATTGAAAGCGTGGTGGTAACCAAGCGTGGTAAAGTGCGTCGTGCACGTATCTTCTACTTGCGCAGCTTGACCGGTAAGGCTAGCCGTATCCAAGAGAAGAAGCGCTTCGTTGCAACAGAAGCTAAATAATAAACTGGTAACGGTATTTGTGAAATAAAAAGGCGGGATTTCTCCCGCCTTTTCTTATGTCTGTCGGTTGGCTTACCTAGAAGATTGCTACCTCACCACTATAAATCTAAAAAACAGCCAGCGCAGACAAGTCTATATAATGAATCAACAGATTAGGTCCATGATGTATGCGTTAGAGCTCTTTGGCGCAGTTTACCCAATTCAC